>JALEGE010000004.1 GCA_022760335.1 Hyphomonadaceae bacterium | reverse complement strand
TTGCAGCACGCCCAATCCGCTGCTTAACTCAAACCAGATGCGCCAGACCCTCCTTAAGTCAGGCAGCCTGAAGTCTCAAATTACCTGACGACGGACACAAAACGCGCAGCTCGACCCGCAAACCGTCAAATAGGCCTGGGACGAGAATGCGTGAACGCACCCAGTCATCTGTGATAGAGGCGCGTTTAGCTTCGGACTTGCCTGAGAAATAAAAGTCGCGAAACGGGTCTTCAAAATCTGCCGCACCAATATGTTTGTAGTATCGCTGCAAGAGCGACCGCACATTTCCGATGTGCCGGTTAGCCGTGTTAGGCGTGACCGGCTTTTGGTCTCCATCTTGTGGTTGCATCCGCTCAACCCACCAATCACGATATTCCAACGCTTTGTCTCGCGTGATGTCGCTTAGAGGCAGGTCGCCCATTTGTTCGATAAAATAAGTGATCGACGTGCGCTTTGTTTTCTCCCAGGATCGCCGCTGTGCTTCGGATTTGTTATATTGATCATCGAAGGCAATTTTTGAGACATAAAGTTCGAAGGCTTCAGAGACTGGAATTCTCGCTGCCGGATCAGGAGCACCTCCTAGAAGGGCTTCACTATCAGCCCGGTTAGGGTCGCCGCCAGCTCCGGACTGGACTTCGAGTGTTTTGATCCGATCCATCAATTCGGCAATCGAACGCGTTTCCGCCAGGGGCTCGGCGGGCTTGTAGGAAAACCCGTAAGCCATGGCCCGTGAGATTGCAGATTTGTAGCGATGCTCCAACGCCGCACGAACGGTTGAACCGTTGGCGTTTTCCTCTGCTAACTCAACCGCCAGCGCCATCCAGTATTCGTCATCGGCTTCAGGAAGGCGGGACTGCGCGTAATCCCTATGGCGACACTGATGCGATGCGCATCGGCTGGCCCGATCCGATGGCGGAGATGCAGCCATGAGCGCGCCAGACGAAATCTCGGGTCGCGACCCGTCGAAGTCCTGGGTGGCGGGTCTTATCGGCTGGTCGGTCGCCAACCAGCTGATCGTGCTCGTGCTCGTAGCCGCGCTCGCCGTTTCGGGCTGGCTCGCGGTGCAGAACACGCCGCTCGACGCCGTGCCGGACCTGACCGACACGCAGGTCATCATCCGTACTGATTTCCCCGGCCAGAGCCCGCAAATCGTCGAGGACCTCGTCACCTATCCGCTCTCGACCAATCTGCTCGGCCTGCCGAGGACAAAGGATGTCCGCGGATCGTCCATGTTCGGCACGAGCTTCGTCTACGTCATTTTTGAAGATGATGTCGACCTCTACTGGGCGCGCTCGCGCGTTCTGGAAGCTCTGTCCCGCCTTGGTTCGGAACTCCCCGAAGGCGCCGTTCCACAGATCGGGCCGGACGCGACCGGCGTCGGCTGGGTCTATCAATACGCTCTGGTGGACAAGAGCGGAAACACAGATCTGGCCGAACTGCGCTCGCTTCAGGACTGGTTCCTCAAGCTGGAACTCTCAGGAGTCGAGGGCGTCGCCGAAGTGGCTTCTGTCGGCGGTTTCGTGCGCGAATATCAGGTGCTGCTCGATCCGAACCGTTTGCGCAGTTACGGCATTTCCATTGCCCGCATTCGCGCAGCCGTGCGCGCAGCCTCCAGCGAAGTGGGCGGGCGCGTCATCGAACAGGCCGAAACGGAATTCGTCATCCGCTCGTCGGGTTACGTCGATGAGCGCGGCGATCTCGAACAAATCGTTCTTTATGCGCAGGATGGAACGCCGGTCCTGCTCGGCGATGTCGCGCGTATCATCGAAGGCCCGGCGCTCCGGCGCGGCATTGTCGAACTCAATGGCGAAGGCGAGACCGTCGCCGGCATCATCATCATGCGCGACGGCGAAAACGCTCTCAACGTCATCGAGCGCGTCAAGGACAAGCTCGCCGAATTGCAGCGCGGCCTGCCGGAAGGCGTCGAAATCGTCACGGTCTATGACCGTGCGCCCTTGATCGAAGGCTCGGTCGAGTACCTGAAAGACAAACTGATCGAGGAAGGCATTGCGGTTGCGCTCGTCATCCTGATTTTCCTCCTGCATGTGCGCTCGTCTCTGGTGGCGATCATCACGCTTCCCCTGGGGGTTCTAGGGGCGTTCCTCATCATGTCGTTTCAGGGGGTGACCGCGAACATCATGTCGCTGGGCGGCATCGCCATCGCCATCGGCGCGATGGTGGATGCCTCCATCGTGCTTGTCGAAAACGCCAGCCGGAAACTGTCGGAATTGGAAGGCAAACCCGGCCCGGCAGAGCGCCGTGCCGCCCTGATCGAAGCGGCACAAGAAGTCGGCCCCGGCATCTTCTTCTCGCTTCTGATCATTACGGTCTCCTTCCTGCCGGTCTTTGCGCTGACGGGCGAAAGCTATCGCCTGTTCTCGCCGCTCGCTTTCACCAAGACTTATGCCATGGCCTTCGCGGCCATCCTGTCCGTGACGCTCGTCCCTGTGCTGATGCTCTACCTCATGCGCGGCAGATTCCGTCGCGAGGAGGCCAATCCGCTCAACGCCTTTTTCATCTGGGCCTACAAACCCATTCTGCACCTTGCCCTTCGGTTCAAATGGGTCACTGTCGCCATAGCCGTCGCACTCGCGGCCAGCGTGATCGTGCCGGTCCAGCGCATCGGCTCGGAGTTCATGCCGGCGCTCTATGAAGGCGAACTGCTCTACATGCCAACGACCCTGCCGGGCGCATCGGCCACGAAGATGCGGGAAATCCTCGGCCAGACCAATCGCGTCATCATGACCGTGCCGGAAGTCGAGCGCGTGTTCGGCAAGGCGGGCCGCGCCGACACGGCGACGGACCCCGCGCCGCTGACCATGATCGAGACCTGGATCGCGCTGAAGCCGAAGGACCAGTGGCGACCCGGCATCATGATCGACGACATCACCGCCGAGCTTGATGCACGTCTTGACATGCCCGGCCTTGTGAATAGCTGGGGCTATCCGATCAAGATCCGCATGGACATGGTCTCGACCGGCATCCGCACGCCCCTCGGGATCAAGGTGACCGGCGATGACCTTACGGAAATCGAACGCATTGCCCGCGACATTGAAGCGGTGGTCGCAGACCTTCCCGGCACGCGTTCCGCCTTTGCCGACCGTGTGCTTGGCGGGCGCTATCTCGACATCACGCCGGATCGTTCCGAACTTGCCCGGCGCAATATCGACATGGGTGTGTTCCAGGGCGTGGTGCAGACCGCGCTTGGCGGCATGCCGCTGGCGCAATCCGTCGAGGGCCGCGAGCGCTATGACATCATCGCACGCTATGACCGCCCCTTCCGCGAACGCCCGGAAGACTTCGAGCAAATCCTCGTACCGACACCCACCGGCGCGCATATCCCGCTCGGTGAACTGGCGACGATTGCCTATGCCGAAGGTCCCCCCATGATTCGCTCCGAGAATGCCCGCCTGACCGGATGGGTGTTCGTGGATATCGCGGGCCGGGACATGGGCAGCTATGTCAGCGAGGCGCGCGCCGCTGTGGCCGAAGCGGTCGACCTGCCGCCCGGCTATGCGGTGGATTTTGCGGGCCAGTATGAACAGATGGAAGAAGCAAGCGCCCGGCTTGCGATTGCCATCCCGGCAGCGGTCGCGCTGATCTTCCTTTTGCTGATGCTGCATTTTGGAAGGTTGGATCGCACGCTGATCATCATGGCGAGCCTGCCCTTCGGCCTGATCGGCGGCCTCTGGGCGGTGTGGCTCGCGGGCTACAACCTCTCCGTCGCCGTTGCCGTCGGTTTCATCGCGCTGGGCGGGATTGCGGTTGAGACCGCCGTCATCATGCTGCTCTATATGGACAGCGAAGTGCGCAAGGCCAGGCCGCAGACCCGCGCCGAACTCTTCGCCGCCATTAGCCGGGGCGCCGCCATGCGCGTGCGTCCGAAACTCATGACCGTACTGACAATCTTTGCGGGCCTCGCGCCGATCTTCCTGACCGATGGCCTCGGCTCAGATGTCATGAGGCGGATCGCCCTGCCAATGCTCGGCGGCATGGCGTCCACCCTTCTCCTCACCCTGATCGTCATCCCGGCAATCTATTATATCCGCACAGGGTTCCAGCTTTCCGCGCGCGCCGAAAACAATGAAGACAGCTCAATTTCACTCAAACCTAGCCTCGAAGGAGACACACAATGAAATCTCTTATCCCGATCACAGCAAGCCTGTTCGCCCTCAGCGTGGCCGCGTGCGGCAATGCCGACGAGACACCGCCTGGCTCAGAACGTGCGGCCGAAATGCCAACGGAGATGGTCGAAGAGGGCGCCATGGACCAAGCCGATCACGCCATGGGCGATGGCATCGGTCGTGCCACCGGCACCATCCGATCGGTCGGCAGCCAGGGCGATTTTCTGACCATTGAGCACGGCGAATTCGCAGGCGACATCCAGATGGGTGCCATGACGATGGGCTTTGACATCATGGGCGAGGTCGATCTCTCGGGGTTCGCCGAGGGTGACGAAGTCGCCTTCATGGTCAAGCAGGGCCGTGATGGCTCGTACCGGATCATGGCTATCTGCAATACGGCCGAAGAGGGCGCGGACTGTCTTGACGGCATGATGGATCCCTGAGGGCCCGTTTAGAATCATCGAAAATCTGATGCGCGTTCTGGTCAGCCGATCCAGGCATCGCAGCAGGCTGCCCCCACGAGCCTGCCGGTATCAATCAGAATCAGGACCGCCGACGTCACCGGTTGACGCATCAATTCCGTCCAGCCTTGCGGCCACACTGCGCGCATTGCCGAGCTTCTTCGCCACCTGCTGGATGAAATGATCGAAGCGCCTCTGGCCAAGGGCGTGGGCGGCGTCGCGCTCACCTTCCGGGATCGGTTCGGTGCGCGTCAGCCAGTAGAAGACAAAATGGGCGAGCGTTTCGAGGCAGAGCGCTGTGTCCCGCTCAATCTCGCCCTGCCGCCGGTCGAAGGCATCCATGCGGCGAAGAAGCCGTTCCTCCAGCACCAAATTAGCTTCCGGGTCGAAATAACGGTTAAGCGCGTCTTCCACGACTTTGGCCTTGGTCACGCCCGGCATGGATGTGCGCCGTTCGAGCTCGGCATGCAGCTTGTGGGGCAGTCGCAGGTTCACGCGTGGTTTGGGCATCTCAGAACTCCGGCAAGGTATCGTCATCGGCAAGGTCGAGCGCGGCAGCGCGCCGGATCGTCTCAAGCGCCTGATCGCCGGGTGCGTCTCCGGTGTCGTCGAGTTCCGGTTCGGGCGTCTGATCGTGCTCCGGTGTCGCCACCCGTTCCGGCGGATCGAGCACCGGGGCGATATCGCGCCCGCCCTCATCAGCGGCATTCCGGACGGGGACGACCGTGGCTGGTCTGCCCTCAATCATCTCAGTCCATACAGTCACGATGTGCGACGCAATCGCCGCGACCGAAGCCGCAGGCAGAACCCGCCCTGTAAAATTGCGATCCTCGAAATAGCGCAGCTTCTTCGCCAGAATGGGCGGCGTGCCCGATACCATGACCACTTCGTCGGTGGGCGCCATCTGCATGACCTCGCCGGGCGTCATCAATGCGCGCTGGGTTTCCTGCCGGGAGACCATCATGTGCGAGAGCCAGGGCGCGAGGCGGTGGCCCGTATAATTCTTCTGCGACCGGAGCTCCGTCTTGGCGCCCAGCGCCTCGGATATCCGCTTGGCGGTGCGCTCATCATTGGTCGCAAAGGCGATGCGGACATGGCAATTGTCGAGGATCGCATTGTTCGGCCCATAAGCCTTCTCGATCTGGTTCAGCGACTGGGCGATGAGATAGGCCCGCACGCCATAGCCCGCCATGAAAGCGAGCGCGCTCTCGAAGAAGTCGAGCCGTCCGAGCGCCGGAAACTCGTCCAGCATCAGGAGCAGTTTGCGACGTCCCGGATCGGGCAATGATTCGGTCAGTCTGCGTCCGATCTGATTAAGTATGAGCCGCACCAGAGGCTTGGTCCGCGACAGGTCCGACGGCGGCACAACGAGGTAGAGCGAAACGGGCCGCTCCCCCTCGACCAGATCGCTGATCCGCCAGTCGCTCGCCGAGGTCACCGCCGCCACGACCGGGTCGCGGTAAAGCGACAGGAAGCTGAGCGCCGTGGACAGGACGCCAGAGCGCTCATTCTCCGATTTGTTCAACAGTTCCCGCGCCGCCTGGGCGACCACAGGATGCACCGTGCGCGTCCCATCGCCTTCGCGCACATGCTTTGTCTTCAGCATGACCTGCAGCGTCTTCTCGAAGGTCCGCGACGGGTCGGACAGGAAACGCGCGCATCCGGCCAGCGTCTTGTCTTCGTCCGCATAAAGGACATGCAGGATTACACCGACCAGCAGCGCATGCCCTGTCTTTTCCCAATGATTGCGGCGTTCCAGCGAGCCTTCCGGATCAACCAGAATGTCGGCGATGTTCTGCACATCGCGGACCTCGCCCGCGCCCTTGCGCACTTCCATCAGCGGATTGAAGCGCGGCGAACGGGCATCGGTCGGATCAAAGCGCAGGCAGGTTCCGAAGCCTGAGCGCCACCCCGATGTCAGGTCCCAGTTTTCGCCCTTGATGTCATGCACCACGGCGCTGCCGGTCCAGGACAACAAGGTCGGCACAACCAGCCCCACCCCCTTGCCGGACCGGGTCGGCGCAAAGGCGAGCACATGTTCCGGCCCGTCATGGCGCAGATATTGGCCCTTCCAGCGCCCCAGAAACACGCCATCGCCGCCCAGCAGTTTCGCGCGCACAAGATCACGCTTCTCAGCCCAGCGTGCCGAGCCATAGGTCGTGACGCGCTTTTCCCAGCGCGAGCGCCAAACCGATCCGACAACCGCCGCCAGAATGCCAAGCAGTCCGCCACTGGCAGCGATCGCGCCGCCTCGCGCAAACACATCCGGCGCATAGGCCTCATAGGCATACCACCACTGGAAGAGCCGCCAGGGCCGGTAGACCGGCACCTCACCCCAGATGAACCATGGCCGCCCAAGCGCAGGCTGGTAGCCAAACGTATGCGCCACCCATTGCGTCGCGCCCCAAAGGGTCGCCACGATGATGGTCAGGACAATGAGAAACTGACCAATAAGAATTTTCGACGGCGACATGGACAAGGGCTCCCAAACAGAAAACCCCTCCAATGTTCCGCACACGCACCGCCCTGCCCAGTGTGAATGGCGGCAAATGGCGGCATCAGAATGCGCAGGACAGTCTCCTCAATTCAGAGCGTCCGCCTCGCAGGCCATGTCGCATTACACGCGAAAATATCGCCCTACGCGCTGGCAATACTCGGTATAGGCCCCACCGAAGATGCGGGTCAGGTGCGGCTCTTCCACATAGCGGATATAGAGATGGACAAGCCCCGCAAAGACGAGCGTGAAGACCAGCGCAAGGCCTGATCCGCCCGCAAGCGCAGCGCCCAGAAACATCAGCCCGTAACCGAGATACTGGGGATTGCGCGACCGGCGATAAATGCCCTGTTCGATCAGCACATCTTCCTTCAGTCCATAGACCCGGGCCTGATCGCCATAGGCGCGACGACCGAGATAGATGACAAAAGCCCCCAGAAGGAAAACGCCGGTGCCCCCCGTCAGTGACAACGGTCCGGGCGTATAGAGCCCGCCACGGTCAACAAAGGCGAGCGCAAAACTCGCTAGGGCGTGGCCGTGCATGGCGGCACCGGTCCAGATCGCCATTGGCCCAGGACACCCGGCCAAGGCGGACAAAGTCGCGCCGCACAAGCAGAGCCATGGGCAGGGCCAGAACGGCGTTCGCGATCATTGCGGCGACGAGCCACTGGGCGGGGTCATTGGGTAAGGCAGACATGCGGCGATCTTTCTTCAGAATTTGACAAGACGCATGCCCTACAGTCTACAGCGACTGTAGAGACAAGAGGGAATTTTCATGCCCGGCAAACCGATGACGATTGGCAGGATCTCCAAAGCGGCCGGGGTAAAAGTGACGACGATCCGGTATTACGAATCCATTGGCCTCATGGGCACGCCTGACCGCAGCGAAAGCGGCCAGCGCCTTTATGGAGGCGACGCAGTCGAACGCCTGTCCTTCATCCGACACGCCCGCGATCTCGGTTTTTCCGTGGACAGCATCCGTGACCTGATTGCGCTGCAGACGACGCCTCAGGCCGATTGCGCCGCCATTGACGCCGCTGCCCGTCGTCAACTCGCCAATGTCGGAGAGCGCATCGCAAGGTTGCGCGCCCTTGAAGGCGAACTTGAACGCATGGTTCGGTCCTGTGAAGGCGGCGCAGTCGCGACCTGCGCGGTACTGGCCAGTCTGGCCGATCATGATCAGTGCGCGAGCGACGACCATGGTCCCCGCGACATTGTCCTGTAATTCTTCTGTTAAGCGCTTGACCCTCCAGCGACTGTAGGGAGTAGAGGGCATGAACGTCGCGAATTTGCCTCATGTTTTGGCAATCATTTTCTGTTAAGGGTCAAGCATGAGTTTCGGATCTGTCTTTTCCTCACTGCGCTTGATGCTGGCTGCGCTTCTGGCGCTGGCCTTGAGCGCTGCGCCGATGGCGGAGACGGCACATGCGTCCGAACCGACTGAAGTCTGCCTCACAGATCACCAGAGCGAAGCGGCCCCGCCGGCGGATGACCCGCAGGGACCTGCCCACGATCACACGGCCCACCATTGCGGCAGTTGCCATCACCATGTCTGGTGTTCGGGCGAAGCCGAGCCTTTTGCGCTCACTCCGGCGACCTGCCGGTACCGCATCCTGCCGGACGCCGCGACGCTGAACGCGCCGCCTTACGACCTCCTCCGTCCTCCCCGCGCCTGAAATCTCAACCGCCATCATGCCGGGTCGCTTTCATAGCGTCCGGCATGCGTTTCGAGATATCAGCACGAGGACAATCCCCTAATGTCATTTCCGTTTCGGGGCGCGCTTGCCGCCCCGGCGCTGGCCCTGGCCGCATTCCTTGCGGCAGGCAGCGCGTCTGCAAGCCCCTGCACGCCGGGGGGTTCAACCCAGCCTGGCACCCTTTCGCCCGAGATACCGGCAAGTCTTGACGCCGTGATCACCGAAATCCGGCGCGCCTCGCCGGATATCCGCGCCGCCGGTCTTGAAGCCCGCGCGCTCAGCGCAGAGGCCGATCAGGCCGGGCGTCGTCTCAACCCGTCCGTCAGTGTCGAGCTTGAGAATTTCTCCGGAAATGGCGCGCTGTCCGGCTTCGACCGCACCGAATCGACCTTCGCCGTCGAGCAAACCTTTCGCCTTGGCAACAAGCGGGCCCTGTCGGAGCGAGCCGCCCGCGCCCGCGCGGCGCTTGGCACGGCTGAATGCGGCGTGATCCTTCGCGAGGCTGAACGCGAGGCTGCGCTTGCCTATGCCGATCTCGTCGCGGCCATTGAGACGGCGGCGCTGGCCACCGAGGCCGCAGAGCTTGCGACCACACTCGCTGAGACGGTCGGAAAGCGCATCGATGCGGGCGCTGCAGCGCCGCCGGAACTCTCCCGCGCCCGGGCCGATGCCGCCAGCCTGCGCGCTGAGGCAGCCTTTGCCGCTGGCGAGGTCGAAACGCGCGCCTATGCGCTCGCCAGCCTCTGGGGGGCGGCAGAACCCGGCTTCGGCCTGCCGATCGCATTTGAGATCGCGCCAACGCTGGCAGCAGGCGAACCCGGCAGCCACCCACGCCTTGCCGCTGCCGAGGCGGCGGCGCGCGCGCGCGCGGCCGAGCTTGCCCGCGCCCGCGCGGAAGCGATTCCGGATGTTACGCTTTCGGGCGGATTCCGGCGCTTCGAGGAGACAGGCGACAGCGCTTTTCTCGCCGGTGTCAGCGTGCCCTTGCCCATCTTCGATCGCGGCCGCGACGCCGCCCGCGCCACGGGGCTTCGCCGCGAGGCCGCTGTGGTTTCCGCCCGTGCGGTCGATGCGCGCCTGCGCGCCGAACAGCTCGCCGCGACTGCCAGCGTCCGGGCGTCAAATTCGCGGCTCTTCATCGTCACCGATGAAGCTCTTCCGGAAGCGGAGGCCGCTTATGCCGCCGCCGTGCAGGGCTATGCGATCGGCCGGTTCGACCTCACCACCACACTTCAGGCCCGCGCGGTGCTCATCGAGACCCGCCGCGCCGTCATCGCCGCGCGCCGTGATGCGCGCGCCGCAGACCTCATCCTCCGCAGCCTGATCGGCGCGGCCCCTTTTGATGGAGATTTCCAATGACCGACACAAAACTGACCGGGCTGGCGCTTGCGCTGGTTATGGCCCTCGCCGGATGCGGCAGTGATGACGATGCAAAGGCACAGGTCGCATCGACAGTTCAGAGCGAAACTGCCGACGAGCATGGCGACCATGACGCCCATGGCGAGGAGGAGAAAGAGGGCGATCACGCCGATGGCGATGAGCATGGCGAAGGCGAGGACGGCCATGACGATCACGACGACCATGGCGACGAAGACGGCGGCGATGTTGTGAAACTGGACGCCGCCGCCGCTGCTGAAGCCGGCATTGTGGTCAATACGGCGGAAACCGGCAATATCGTTGAAACTGTCTCGCTGCCGACCGAACTTCGCTTCGATGCTGACCGTGTGGCGCGGGTGGCTACACCGGTCAGCGGCCTTGTCTCGCGCCTCGACAAGGGCGAAGGCGACAAGGTCCGGCGCGGCGAGCGCCTTGCGCTTCTGTCGAGCCGGGAACTCGCCGAACTGAAGGCGGACTTCCTGACTGCCAAATCTGCTGAAAATCTTGCAGCGTCCAGTCTTGTGCGCGAGGAGCGCCTGTTCGCCGACAAGATCACGTCGGAGGCAGACCTTGATGCCGCACGCGCCGCGCTGGTGAGCGCGCGTGTGGCCCGTGAAGCGGTTGAGAACAAGCTCCATGCCGTCGGTATCAGCGACGCCGTGCTGAATGGCCTCACGGATGCGCCCGACGGCGCCCTCGCGAACGCGGCCATTCTCGCGCCGATCGACGGTACGGTGATATCGCGCAGCGTCTCTGTGGGGTCGAGTGTAGAAGGCGGCGGCGAAGCCCTTTTTGTCATCGTGGACGATTCCAGGCTCTGGGCAGATATCGCCATCTACAAGGCCGATGCCGACAAGATTGCGCCTGGCCAGTCGGTCATTCTGCGCACCCGTGACGGCGCTGATGCCGCACGCGGAGAGATCGCCCTCATCCTGCCGGTCATTGACGAGGCCACCCGCACCGGTACAGCGCGGGTCATCATCGACAATCCGGATGGCCGCCTCAGGCCTGGCCAGTTTGTCACCGCCGAGATCGCGATTGGCGAAGGCGGCCGCATTCTTCACGTGCCCGCCAATGCCGTCGTCGAAGTCGAGGAACGCGCGTCGGTGTTCGTGCCGGTCGAGGGCGGGTTTGCCCCGCGGCCCGTCGAAACGGGATCGTCCCGCGACGGGCTCACTGAAATTCGTCGAGGGCTGAGCGAGGGCGAACGTTTCGTCTCCGAAGGCGCCTTCACGCTGAAAGCGCAGCTTGAAAAAGACGCGTTCGGCGACGGCCACGCACACTAAGGATCCGATCATCATGCTCAATTTCATGCACAGAATTGCAGGCGGACGCCTGCTGGCGGCGATTGCCGTCATCGCCATGACGCTCGGTGGCCTGTTTGCCTTCCGCAGCCTTCCGGTCGATGCCTTCCCCGATCCGTCCCCCGCGCTCGTTCAGGTCTTCACCGAGACCGAAGGCCTCTCGCCCGAAGAGGTTGAGCGTTATGTCACCTTCCCGATCGAGACCGCCATGTCCGGCCTGCCAAAGGTCAGGGAGATGCGCTCCACCTCCAATTTCGGGCTCTCCGTGGTCAATATCTATTTCGAGGACGGCACGGACGTCTATTTCGCCCGTCAGGTGGTCGGCGAACGCCTCGGCGAGGCCGCCGACGCCATCCCGGCAGGATTCGGCACGCCGAAAATGGGCCCCATCTCCACCGGCCTTGGCATCATCATGTATTTCCGCCTCGTCGATGAAACGGGCACGCGCTCGCTGATCGAACTGCGCGAGATCGCCGACTGGATGATCAAATATCCGCTCCAGTCGGTCGAAGGCGTCACCGAAGTGCTCGCACTTGGAGGATTTGAGAAGCAATACCAGGTGCAGCTCGATCCTGACGCCCTGCTGACGCAGGACCTTCAGGTCAGCGACGTGATCGCCGCCCTCGAAAGCGCCAACCGCACAGCCGGCGCGCAGTATATCGAGATCGGCGCCGAGCAATACACCGTGCGCGGCGTCGGGCTTGCGACAACAATCGCGGATCTTGAGGAAACCCCGGTCAAGACCGTTGACGGGCGCACGATCCGAGTCGGCGATCTCGGCCAGGTCGTGATCGGCGGGGCGGTCCGTCAGGGCATGGCGACCGCCAATGGCGAAGGCGAAACTGTCGCCGGGCTGGTGCTCAAACTCTATGGCAGCAATACCTCAGACGTGATCGCCAACGCCAAGGCCCGCTTCGAAGAGATCAACGCCTCATTACCCGATGGCGTGCGCGTGATCCCCTATTACGATCAGGGCACGCTGGTGGAGAAAGCTGCGGCAACGGTCACGACGGCGCTCTGGCAGGGCGGCCTGCTGGTGGCCATCGTCGTGTTCCTGTTCCTTGGCGGCTGGCGTCCGAGCCTCGTCGTGGTGATGTCGATCCCGTTCTCCGTCGGGTTTGCCTTCATCGCCATGAATGCGCTCGGCATCGGGGCAAATCTGATGACGCTTGGCGGCGTCGCCATCGCCATCGGCATGATGGTCGACGGGGCCATCGTGATCGCCGAGAATGTCGCGCGCGGGTTTCGTGAACGCGGCACAGGCGAGGACAATCGCACAACCGTTGCCCGCTCCAGCGCCGAAGTGATCGCGCCACTGGTGGCCGCGGTTGCCGTCGTCATCATCGTGTTCCTGCCGCTCTTCTCGCTGCAGGGGACCGAAGGCAAGACCTTCCGCCCGCTGGCAGCCGCCGCCGCGCTCGCCATGACCGGGTCGCTGATCTACGCCATGCTCATCGCCCCGGCCATGGCGCTCGGCCTGATGAAGCCGCCGCGCTCAAATGGCGATGCGCAAAAGGACAGCCGGATCACGCGGATGGTGCGCCCGCTGGCAGCCTTCTTCGTCCACAGGCGGAGCGCAGCTCTCGCCCTTGCCGCGCTGCTTCTTGTCACTGGCGGGTTTGCTGCGACACGGCTCGGCTCGGAGTTCACGCCTGCCCTTGAGGAAGGCGATATTCTCCTCCGGGTCACCATGGCGCCCTCGATCTCGCTGACAGAGGCCAGTGCGACATCGACCCGCGTCGAAAGGCGGCTCCTCGACACCTTCCCCGAAATCGACTCCATCGTCAGCCGGATCGGGCGCGGCGAGGTCGGCGCCCATGCCGATCCGGTCAACAGCATCGAGGCCTTCGTGGCGCTCAAACCGCGCAGCGAATGGCGGGAGGGACTCAGTCCGGAAGAGCTGCGAGAGGCAATTTCGGACAATCTCGCCAGCTTTCCGGGCATTCGCGTCAATATCGGCCAGCCCATCGCCATGTCGGTCGATGAACTCCTGACCGGGACGAAGGCGCAGCTTGCGGTGAAGATTTTCGGGCCGGACACGCAGGTCCTGCTCGAAGGCTCGCAGGCGCTTCAGGCCATCCTGCAGGAGGTGCCCGGCGCCAGCGACGTCCAGGCCGACCAGATCACCGGCGCGCCGCAACTCGTCGTCTCGCTCGACCGTGCAGCGCTGGGGCGATACGGGCTCAGCGTCGAAGAGGCGCTGGACGCGCTGCGCTCGGGCGTCGGCGGGGCGGAGGCCGGTGTGGTCTTCGAAGGTGTGCGGCAATTCCCGGTTGTCGTGCGGTTCAATGAGGTCGATCGCGATACGCCCGCCGCCATCGGACGCATCATTCTTGAATCCTCAAGTGGTGCGCGCATTCCGCTGGAAAGCGTCGCGGAGATCAGCCAAGTCGTCGGTCCCCGGCAGATCACGCGCGAGAATGGCGAGCGGTTCATCACCGTGCAGCTGAATGTTCGCGATCGTGACATTGGCAGCTATGTCGCCGATGCCCAGGCTGCGGTGGAGGCGGGGCTCGACCTGCAACCGGGATACCGGGTCGAATGGGGCGGGCAGTATGAGTTGCAGCAGCAGGCGAATGCCCGCTTCGCCGTGGTCATCCCGATCACGCTCGGCATCGTCTTTCTCATCCTGCTTCTGACCTTCGGGCGCCTGATGTCAGCGGTTCTTATCCTTCTGAACATTCCGCTGGCGCTGACAGGCGGGGCGCTCGCGCTCTGGGTCGCGGGCCTGCCGGTTTCGGTGCCCGCGACGGTGGGCTTCATCGCCCTGTTCGGAATCGCGCTCGGCAACGGCATGGTGCTGGTCAGCTTCATGGATGACTTCGCACGAGCAGGACGGGGCCGCGATGAACTTGCCATCGAGGCAGCAGGCCTTCGGGCCCTTCCCGTCCTGATGACGGCGCTGACGACGGCTTTGGGGCTTGCCCCATTGCTCTTTGCAACGGGCGTCGGTGCAGAGGTCCAGCGCCCACTGGCGACGGTGGTCACGGGCGGTCTCATCTCATCCACCGTGCTGACGCTCCTGGTGGTGCCCGCCCTGCACCGCTGGTTTGCGCCAAAACCGGAGGGACATCACTCTCTTATCGAGGCAACACACGCACACCCCGCCGTGCCGGCCGAGTGATCAAACAGCCGGGGCCGTGTCGTTTGATGCGGCCCCGGCACTCACCCGAACACTTCAAGGACACGCGCACATGACGAATGATGGATCACATGAAGCGGACCATAAAAATGGTCACGACCATACCTCGGGCAGCAATCTCGAACTGATTTTCGCTATTCTCTGCGGGACGGCGCTGGCCATCGGCTGGTTCGGATCGGTACTCAACCTTTTGCCCGGATGGCTCTCTCTCGGCCTGTTCGTTGCAGCCTATGGCTTTGGCGGATATTTTGCGTTGCGCGAGGCTGTCGAAAAGAGCCTTTCGGGAAAGTTCGAAATCGACTTCCTGATGCTGGTTGCAGCAGCGGGCGCTGCCATCCTCGGCGCCTGGGCGGAAGGGGCTTTGCTCCTTTTCCTGTTCAGCATCGGCCACGCGCTTGAGAACTACGCGATGGGCCGCGCTGGCCGCGCAATCGAGGCGCTCGCCGAGCTTGCGCCTGACACAGCGCTCGTCCGCCGCGACAGCCAGACCGCGGACACCCCGGTCGAAGACATCCGCCCTGGCGACATTGTTGTGGTCCGTTCCAATGAGCGTCTGCCGGTCGACGGTGTGGTGATTGCTGGTGAAAGCAGCGTCAATCAGGCCCCGATCACCGGGGAAAGCGCGCCGGTGGACAAGCGTCCGATGCCCGGCGCGTCTGCCGCAGACGTTGAAGCCGCCGGGCCCGAGCACAAGGTTTTCGCCGGCTCGATCAATGGCGGCGGCAGCCTCGATATTCTGGTGACCCGCCTGCCGTCTCAGTCCGCATTGTCACGGATCGTCAAACTCGTCTCCGAAGCTGAAACGCGCCAGTCGCCAACGCAGACCTTCGTCAAGCGCTTCGAGAAAATCTTTGTCCCGATTGTTATCATACTTGCTGTGGTCACTGCCTTTTCATGGCTGATCATAGACGAGACAGCAGCGCAGAGCTTTTACCGGTCAATGGCGGTCCTTGTCGCCGCCAGTCCGTGCGCGCTAGCCATCGCCACGCCGAGCGCCATTCTGAGCGGCGTCGCGCGCGCCGCACGCGGCGGGGTCCTGATCAAGGGCGGCGGACCTCTGGAAGCCCTCGGACGGATCGACGCCATTGCCTTCGACAAGACGGGCACCTTGACGATTGGCGAACCGAAGGTCGTCGATCTTGTCCCGTTCGATGGCGCTGGCACCGAACGCTTGCTGCGTGTCGCCGCAGCCGTCGAAGCCTTAAGCGACCATCCGCTCGCGAGAGCCATCGTTGAAGAAGCGCAACGCTGGAAACTTGGTGCCTTACCTCAAGCATCGGCGTTCAGTAGCCTGACGGGCAAAGGCGTCAGCGCGGTGATTGGCGACAAGACCGTCCTGATCGGCAAGCCCGGCCTGTTTGACGGCGAGAGCGGCCCACGCCTGCCTGAAACACTCGCTCGCGAAGTCGACGTGTTATTTGGCAATGGACGCACCATGATGGTGATTGCCGAAGGCGATCGCTTTCTGGGCGCAATTGGCCTGATGGATACGCCGCGTCCGGCGGCAAGGCGCGTCATCGCCCGCATCCATGAACTCGGCGTCACCCGGATGATGATGATTTCGGGCGATAACCACAGGGTCGCGAACGCCATCGCCCGCGATCTCGGGCTTGACGAGGCTTTCGGCGACCTGATGCCTGACGACAAAGTCGCAAAAATCAGGGCGCTTCGGGAACAGGGCGGCGTCGCCATGGTCGGTGACGGCGTCAATGATGCGCCTGCCATGGCGAACGCAGATGTCGGGATCGCCATGGGGGCCGCTGGCTCCGATGTCGCGCTTGAGACGGCAGATGTCGCCCTGATGGCAGACAATCTCGACACGCTGCCCTTTGCCGTAGGCCTCAGCCGGGCGACGCACCGAAATATCCGTCAGAACCTGTGGGTCAGCCTGGGCGTCGTCGCCATCCTCATTCCAGCGACGCTGTTTGGCCTCGGTATCGGTCCGGCGATTTTCCTCCACGAAGGCTCAACGCTCATTGTTGTTGCCAACGCTCTGAGGCTGCTCGCTTATAAAGACACCCAACTTTCGTCCCGACCCGGCGACTGACACCCGAATGTGATGCGCGCAAAAAAACACCGATCGAAGACGCGGCGCGCTCCGAGTGCTCATGCGGGTCCCACAGCGCGCGGCGCAAACAGGATCACCGCCGCACCTGCAAGACAGATCATCGCCCCGATCGCATCCCAGCGGTCTGGGCGCACACCTTCGACAGACCACAGCCAGATCAGCGAACTCAGGATGTAGACCCCGCCATAGGCGGCATAGGCGCGCCCGGCGGCAGCGGTGTCCACGAGCGTCAGAAGCCAGGCAAAAATCGCAAGGCTCAGCAAGCCCGGCATCACCCAGAGCACCGACTTGCCAAGCCGCAGCCAGGCCCAGAAAGCAAAACACCCGGCAATTTCGGCCAGCGCCGCGAAAAGATAGATCAGAAAGGTCGCGCGAATGTCCATGCTCGTCTTCTGGTCTGCTTCGGCGAGACTGACCAGTCGCAAGGACTGTCAACGCCCGATGCCCCTCTGGCGTCCACCGGGCAGTGTCCAGCTGATCCCGCGTTCGCGCGCCTCAATCACTAATGACCTGCCGCGCTGGCGTTCAAGGTCCGGACGCCATGGAACCATGGCAAAGGCCTTCTCATTTGCGATGATCGCCATGCGGCCCTGTGCAAGGTCAGCTGTCCGTTCAAAGACGCCCTCGAACCGCTCGCCCGTTTCGAGCGCAGAATACGCCCGACCTGACCGGTTCGTCTCGTCCGCTGCCGCTCGCCGCAGCTCTTCAAGCCGCATGCGACGGCGAACCTCTTCGCTGAGCCGGTCCTGCTCATCCACCAGCAAGCCCTCGCGGCGCAGAAACCCAAGCCGCAAAAGGCGCGCCTCATGCAGCCGCTTTTCGCCTTCACCGATCTCTGTAGGACTGACCTGATCGAGCCAGGTCTCCGCGCGCGCTTCGATCTGCGCCTCCATGGCCATCCAGGAGCGCACCCGAACACGAATGCCGCCGCCCCGCGCCGCCTCATATTCCGCAGCCTGCTCAAGGTAGCGCTCGCCGATTTGCCAGACGCCGTCCATGCCACGCGTCACAATCCCGGCGCGGCGAAGCGCTTCCAGCCTGCGCTTGTGCGCGAGCCGGTAGGCGCTCGATGCTGACGGATCAGCCTCGGCATGCAGCGCGTCGGAATAAAACCCGCCGTTGCGCTCAGCGATCTGCGTAATGACCCGGTCTGAACGCGAGGGAGACCCCTGCTTGCGGGAGACCTCCACAACCGCGCCCCTGGGCGGCACAGGATCATCTCCGGCCGGCACATACCAGGGCGTGCCCTCGAAGTCCTGAAGGAGCAGGAATCTTTTGTCGGTGAGTTCATCCTCTGGTCCGTTCTGGATGACGGTCCCGCGAAGAGGCGGCGCATCATCGAGGCGCTCATCGAAGAAGTGCACCTTTGTCAGATGCGGGCCATGTTCGACACCGGCCGCCAGCGCGCGGATGATGTCGCCGCGCCGCCCCATGGCCGTCAGGGCGCGCTGCCAGTTCGGCTTGAGCTGCCAGACATCAGTCCCGGAGGGTGCCGCCAGATGCAGCCCTTCCAGATGCGCCAGCCTCTGGCGCTGCAGGCTCTGCGTGAACCTCGCCTGAGTCCCGGAGGCCGGAGGCAGTTCAACCCGGCCCGCAACCGCGAGCCCGGCAAGCTCCCGGTCGAGCCCGGTGAACCGATCCATGGTCACTTCACGCTGCCGGGCTTTCGCGATCTCGACATCACGGCGCGGCCCCAGTTCCTGGGTGAGGCGTTCTTCGGCCCGCGCGCGGAGGCCCTTCATCAGATAGTCGCGCGCGATGACAAGGTCCTGTCCCATCGCGTCCTTGCCACGAATGACAATATGCGTGTGCGGATGGCCTGTATTGTGGTGATCGACGGCGACCCAGTCGAGCCGCGTGCCAAGGTCGCGTTCCATCTCGTTCATCAGCCGCCGCGTCGTCTCTTTCAGATCACCCATCTCGCCCGCATCTTCCGGCGAGACAATGATGCGAAACTGGTGACGGTCATCCTGGCTGCGATCTGCGAAGTCCCGCCCGTCCACGCGCTCGCCCTCGCGCCCATAAAGCTCGCCGCCCAGACCCTCGCGGTCGACACCGTCGCGCAGGATGTAGTGGATGTGCCGTCCGTAGGCCGCCACGCCGATGCCGGTTCGGGCGCGCGCGATATGCACCTTGACCACGACACGCCGCATCCGAAAGCGCTCCATGCGCCCGGCGCGTGACAAGGCATGGAGACCTGCTGCACCGCCCCGTCCGATCCGCGCCCCGGTAAAGCCAGGCCGTGTCGCCTTCCGGTGAAGGCCTTTGGCCGCCTTCAGGACCCGCGCACGAAACCGCTTTGAAGACCCCGCACCGACATCGCGCAGCTTGCCGAGCCGGGGCGTGAAGTCCGTGTCATCGACCATGGCGCGTCTCCGCCCACAGGCGCCAAAAAACCTCAATGAATTCAGCAGAACCCATGAAAACCGGGCGCCACATTTTCCGGCATGAGACGCCAAAAAAGAGATGTGCAGACAATGACTTATGCACCCCTTGGTGCATGAGCTTCAATCTTGCCCGTTCGGGTTCGCTGGCCCATCCCATGCCGCCTTTCGCCGCAAATTGCCGCCATATGCCGCAATACGCCGCCATCTCTGATCACCGCCATTGCAGGATCAGACGCGCGACGCCAACGAGATCGTGGATTTCAACGGGTCCGAAATAGCGTCCATCGAGGGAGTCCGGGTGCGCATTCATCAAGAAAAGCTGGTCTTGCCCGAGCACCACACAGCCCTCCCAGGACGGCAAATCCAGCCCCGAAGAGTCTCGCAATCGCGCCTCTCCCACGCCTTTTCCATTGATCATAATCTGCGTGCCCCAACGGCAGATTTCATCGCCGGGCAGCCCGGCTACCTGCTTCAATAAAGGCCAATCCCGCCCGACAAATCCGTGCTCTTCAGCCCACTGCGCATCATCGCTCCTGGCTGAGACGACGACCCATCGGCCAGGGGTGAATGGGTCGTCGCTCAGCCAGTACAGCCCTTGCGGCGCGCTGCCTGTCCGGTTCCAGATCAGCCGATCCTGAGGCGTAAAGACTGCGCCGAACAGGGCGAGCCCGATGCCCAGACCGGCAACGCCGATCACATGCTTTCGCCGTCTCATGACCGCAGCGGCTCGCCGGTCGAGGCCCATCTCTGGCGGTTCGACCAGTCCACAAGATCAGCTCTCGTGTAATAGACGCGCCAGCCATGCTTGCGATAGATCGGCCCGCGTCCCTGATAGCGGTAATGGCTGAGGGTGATAGGCGACAGGTTCAGAAATTCCGCCGCCTCGATAGCGGTCAGAAGCTCGGGCAGCTCCTCACGCTGTGGCGGTTTCCGGTTATCTTTGGCCATGATGTCAGGCTCCTTCTCGTGGCTGTAAAGTCCTCGAAAAGGATGCCGCCAGACGCCGCCATTTGTAGCCGCAAAAAGCGCATGCGCGCTTTTTCACCTGCCTGTTTACCATTGTTTCCAAACGCAAAAACCGCCCCGGAGCTGATCTCCGGAGCGGCTCATTGGCGATGGATCGGACCCCTAGTCCCGCGGGTTCCAGAGGATCACGTGGCGGCCTTTCTTGCCTTTCACGGGGGCGAGGTTCGCGTAGATCTTGCGCGGGCCGATCTGCGGGTCTGCGAGTGTGATCGAGACATATTCGCGGCCTGAAGCCTTGGCTTTGCGAAGCCACCCGCCGCCGATTTCGGTCGAGGTTTCCCCGGCGAAGATGCGGTAGTCGGGCTGTCCGTCGGCGGCTTTCTCCGCGTTCTTCTCGATGCGGATGGCAGCCGAGAGGTTCATCATTGCAAGGGCGCCTTCGAAGCCGGTCTTGGTTTCGCTGACATATCCGAGTGCGTTGGCCATGGTGATGGTTCCTTTCGTTTCTGATCGTGTCCCGGAGACCCCTTGTCCCCGTCGACGCCGGACCGAAAGGACGGCGCAGGGCGGGCCTGAACCGCTCGCGGGCGAAACGCAGTGGAGCACCGGCCCGGAGAAGAATTTTGATCCGCGAGGAGCCGCAAAGCGGCGGGGAAAATTTTTCGCAAGGGCCGGTTTCAGGGCCCGACAGGCGTCGTCCAGGTCACACGGCATGAGACGGGAACAAGGGGTTCGGAGCGCATCAGGTGGAAACGGAAGGAACTGCGCTACCTGCCAGTCGTCATTGTATCAGCGAACATCGACCGGCACGGAAACTGGCTCGGCCAATGCCATTCTCAGCTCCCTGAGAGCGCATCGATAAGTCCGCATTCGAGATCGCCATCGCTTTGGCAGGCCTTTGTCAGCTCCGCCAGACGCCGTTCCAGACGACGCAGATCGGCGATGCGGTTTCGCACATCCGATCGGTGACGTTCTGCAATCTCAAAAGCGTCCGCACAGCATCCAGGTTCGGTCGCAAGGTCCATCAACGAACGCACATCATCGAGAGGAAAGCCAAGGTCGCGCGCCCGCCGGATGAAGCGCAGGCGCTGGATTGCACCACCGTCATAGAGCCGCCTGCCGCCATCGCTGCGGGGAGGTTTCGGAACAAGGCCGATCTTTTCATAGTAGCGGATTGTCTCGATATGGACGCCCGTTTCCTCGCTCAATCGTCCGATTGTGAACCCGGTCATGAAATTGCCCCTTGCTTCTGTAGCGGCTACAGATTGTAGGTCATAAACATGGCGTCTGAAACTGACAACGATGTGACTGTGACCAAGGCGTCCCGCGCCAATGGCTGGCTGGCGGGCGGCGGCGTCCTCGGCGGCTTTTTTGCCTTTCTCGGGGCCTCGTGCTGCGTGCTGCCGATCCTGCTTGTGAACCTTGGCGTCAGCAGCGCGCTTGTCGCCAATCTCGGCTTCTTCGCCCGCTACAAGACCGCCTTCATGATCGTCGCCACGCTCCTGCTCGCAGGGGCCATTGTTTTCGCATTGCGCGGCGGTCGGCGTCCAAAGACGCGGTTCTGGATCAGTGTCTCGGTGGCGGTTCTGCTGCTCGCAGGCGCATGGATATTGCCGTCATACGAAGGAGAGTTGCTGCGATGGCTGAACCTCAGATGAGCGATGGCTTTGAGCCCTCTTCGACGCTGACCTGTCCCCAATGCGGACATCGGTCCAAGGACCTCATGCCCACTGACGCCTGCCAGTATTTCTATGACTGCAAGGGATGCGGGGCGCTGCTGAAACCGCTTCCAGGAGACTGCTGCGTCTATTGTTCCTTCGGCGATGTGAAATGCCCGCCGATCCAGATGGGTGATTGCTGCGGCGGGTAATAAGCGTTCAGAGGTCGGGTTCGGAGCGCATCAGTTGGAAACGGATGAACCGAAGCTGGCCGACACTTCGGAAAGCCAGGCGAGACCCAAAGACGGGCGATTTTTTCCGGCGCGGTTCAATCAATGAACCCTCCGCCTGCGCCCAGGCAGCGTGGATTCGTATGCGGAACAGCCGCCCGGCGACTGTCACCGGGCGGCTCCGTCATCCGCCTGACGAGGAGACTGAAAGGTCAGGCGGCGTGTGGCTGATCGAATGCTTGCGTCCCGGCCCGGTCAATGTCTTCGCCGCGCTCGAACAGGCCCGCAATCCGCGCCCAAGCGTCGGCGGGCGGAGAACCTGCACCCTCGACAAGGCGGGCGGGCGGCACCTGCATCCACGCGGGCCGCCAGTCGGGATTGGGCTCGCATCCATGACCCATGATCCGGTTGCCAATGATCGCTTTCTGGACCTTAGCGGTGTCGCCAGCGCAGCTTTCCGCGAGCGACTTCGATCCGACGTCAGCGACCATCGCATTGATCGCCCGCTTGTCGCGCAACAGGTCGAAGAAGGCAGGTTCCGGCTTCCAGTATGCAGGCAAATCCGTCTCGCAGACATGCAGCACCGCCTCGACGACCGGCCCGCCCGCTTCCAGCGTCTGCGCCATGGTGAAGGCCAGAACCTCCATGACTTCCTCGTCCGACATGGCGAGCAAGGCGGCGAAGATTTCGCAAAGCCGGTAGGCATCAGTATTGCGCCGAGCCTCGCCGCGAACCCCAAGCGCCTCGAACAGGCAGCCGATGCGTGCGCGTTTGTCCTCCAGTTCGGCGACGGCTTTCGAGCCCTCTAGGCTGGCGCGCGTCTCCTCCTTGCGACTTGTGCATTCATGGGCGCGGACTTGCCAAAGGGCGCTGCAGGTCATCGCATGAGCCACCATCAGGCGCAACGCAATAGCAGGCTGGCCCGCAAGGCTCGCCGACGCTGCGCCATGGCGATGCAAGAGGATGTACTCGGCGAGCGGGCCGGACATTTCCGGTTTGACGGGCGCGGCAGGCGCATCGTCCTGTCCAGCCTTCGTCTTCTCCTGCCGCCGTGCTTCCGCCTGTGAGATGTAGCCCTCATGGAAGGTCACGGTGCCGTCATGGCGTAGCTCGACATAGACCTTGCCGCCCTGTTTCTTGGTTCGGGTCTGGTGGTCCCAGCGATGGAAGAACGCCCCGCGCTCAAGGCAGACAACATCCTTCCAGCCATCTGCGATGTAAGCCTCTACACGTTGCGCCACGGCGGCAGACTGGGCCTTCCAGAAGGCTTTGGGATCGGCGAACACGCCATGCTCGCCGAACAGGTCGGCGGTGATCTGGCCGTCATAGTCGGCGATGTCGAACAGCGCCTTGTCGGTCGTGATGATTGCCCCGCCGGTGATCCAAGCCTTGCAGTTCCGGCCACGTGGTGCCCGTTCGTCCTCGCTCTCGTAAAGCCGCAGCCATTCGGCCTGCTGGTCTTCCGTCGCAAGCGTCAGGGCGCGGATCGTCTCGCGGTCGATCTCGTCCTCGGCGTAGAGCTTGCGGATCGGTTCTGCGAGCGAGGCCAGCGCCAGAACGCGGCGCACCAGAAGCTCGGTGACGCCAAAGAAGCCAGCGATCTCGTCTACGCTGCGCCCCTCATCGTGCAGGCGTTTGAAAGCCGTGTACTGCTCCATTTCCGACGCTGGCAGGCGTCCGACATTCTCGATGACGGAGGCGGCGATGGCGCTGGCCGCATCTTCCTCGGCCATGATCGCGCACGGGACTTGCGGGGTTTCGCCCGTCTCTTTCTCAATAGCTTTCAAAGCAAAATAGCGCCGCCGTCCGGCGACGACGCCATAGTGATCGCCCTCCTTGCGGACCAGTAAAGTCTGCCGAATTCCGCTCTGACGGATTGATGGCAGGATGTCGGACACGTCCGGCTTCTTGCGGCTGTGGCGCATGTTGAGTTTTGAAATTCGAAGCTCGGACAGAGGGATGGTCTTGAGAATGGGCTGGGCCATGATCTGGCTCCTTGTTGATTGGGTTGCTTTTAGATTGGGGGCACGCCGTCAGGCGCGCGCCCCACTGGTGTCCAGCGCCGCGCAAAGGCGGCGGGCGGTGGCGCGGCCTGCGTCCAGCGCCTCGGGCAGAAGCTCCTGCGCGACCTCGGTGAGGTAGGCGTTGTCGCTGCCGGGATAGTTCGCCTCAATGCCCCACAGACTTGTAGCATGGGGCTCAAGCGTGACGCCCTCCAGCGCCACGGACAGAACGATCCCGCAATAGAACCATTCATCCTTGCGCCATGCGGCCATGACCGCTTCGGCCTTGGCCTGCGCCTCGGCGAAGCGCTGGCGGTGATTGGGTCCGGGGCCGATGAACCCCGGCGCGTCCTTGTAGAGTGATGGCCAGAATCCGTCCTGGCGCTCATCCGGTGCATCCGGGCAATCATCGCGCACAATCCGCGCGATGATCTCGAAGCCTGCGACCTCGCAGCTGATGTTGTCGCCCTCGCAAACGAAGGTCTGGAAGCGTTGCGTGAACGTCATGCCGCGCCCTCCTTGAACAGGCCTGCAATGGCGATCCAGTGCGGGCCGTACACGGCATGCTCGCCGCATTCATCGCAACGGTAGGCGCTCGCATCGGGCTCGCAGCACTCGCGCGGGGCGCGGCAGGCCAAGCAGAAGCCTTCCGACCAGTCGTCAGCCTGCTGCAATTCTTCGAGCGTGAAACGATAGCGGGTGGTTTCGGGAGTCATGTTCTAGCCCTCCACCTATCGCGACCAGAAAATGTGGACTTCATCGAAGCCCGTCTGGAACACCATGATCTCGCCATTCAGCGCCATGTCGCGGGCAAGGGCCTGCCAGTCGATATAATAACGAAGGCTTTCGGGAATCTCGGTTCCGGAGTCCTCGTGCAGCTGCTCGGCGAAGTCTGCGGCGCTGCGATACTCGCCCGCATAGTCCTCGAAGGCGGCGCGCGCCTCGGCGAGGTCGTCGCCGAAATGGCTCATGAGTTTCGCGCCAAGCTCGCCGTGTTCCTCGATGAAATCGGCAAGCGCGCACACGGTTTCGAATGAGGCGTATTCGGACAGGTTCGCGCCTTCGAAGCCTTCATAGTCGTGGATCGCCCATTCCTCCGCGTCGGGCTCCGGTGAGTCCGCCAGCATGGCGCGGACCTGTTCCCAAATCTCGTCAGGGGTGGTCGCGTCGATCCATCGGCCATGAAGGCAGCCCGAATTGTAGGCTGCAAGGCAAGCCACATAGATGCGCGGTCTATCGGGCTGCGCGGGTGCAGCGGTGGCTGCAAGAGGTGCAGCGATTGCGAGTTGGTCAGTCATGTCAGTCTCCTCTCCCGCCCGCGTTCTTTTCCCGACAGTCGGGTGGGCGGCGAGGAGGTGCTCAGCCAGAGCGTGATA
>JALEGE010000042.1 GCA_022760335.1 Hyphomonadaceae bacterium | reverse complement strand
TTAAGCTTGGCTCGGGTCCGCTGCACTGCCTTTCAGCACGAAGCGGCGGTCGCAATACTTACACTGCACGAAATCCTCATCGCCCATTTCATAGAAAACCACGGGATGACCCAGCGCGCCGCCGCCGCCATCACAAGAGACACGCCGGGTCTCCACAAGAATGATTTCTGGTGCGGGGAGGGGGTTAAGAGGCTGCGTCATGAGGTGACCTTGGGGCATGATTGTGCTGGCTGACTAGGTGTGCTCGGCTTGGCCGTCAAGTTGATTACACTCAGGAGGCTGATCATGTCAGACCGGCCCAAACTCTACCATTGCGCGGATGCGCGCTCCCTCCGCCCGCTCTGGGCACTGGAAGAGCTCGGCATCGCGCATGATCTTGTCACGCTGCCGTTTCCGCCACGGTTTCGCGAGCGTGAGTTTCTGGAGATCAACCCCATCGGAACCGTGCCGTATTTTGTCCATGGCAATGTAGAGATGACTGAATCCTCGGCCATCTGCCAGTATCTTGTCGAAACCCATGGGCCCACGCCGCTCGACGTTCCGCCAGGGTCGCCTGAACGGCCAGCTTTCCTCAACTGGCTCTACTTTTCCGATGCGACGCTGACCTTCCCGCAAACCATTGTGCTGCGCTATGCTTCCCTGGAGCCGCGTGACCGCCGTCTGCCCCAGGCGGTGGAGGATTATGCAAAATGGTTTGCCGGACGTCTGCGCAAGGTGGAAACGGCTCTGGAGGGCAGGGACTGGCTTGTGGCGGACCGGTTCACCATCGCCGATATCTGTGTCGGTTATGGTGTATTTCTGGCGAGCCTCTTGCCGGAGCTCTGCGAGCGGTTGACGCCGAATGCGCGCGCTTATCTCAAGCGGCTTGAGGCGCGCCCGGCGTTCCAGGCTGCGCGGGAAAAACAGGGTGAGCCGGATTTCCCATAAGTCCGGTCCAGCGCTTTTCCTTCGTGCCTGCGCTTCCTATATGCAAGGTCTTCAGGCCTTGGGGCCGTACCATACCAGCGAATTCAGGAGCCATGCATGGCCGAGACTGGCGCGCTTCCAGACTATGCGATTGAGACCGTGGGGCTTGAGAAAGTCTATGCCGCCTCGGGCAAGATGCCGGAGAAGCGCGCGCTGAACGGCATTGATCTGCAGATCCCGCGTGGCTCGATCTTCGGGCTGCTGGGCCCGAACGGAGCCGGCAAGTCGACCTTTATCAACATCCTGGCCGGTCTTGTCACCAAAACGGCTGGCACGGCGAAGATCTGGGGCCTGGATATTGATGAGTATCCTCGCGAATCGCGTGCGGCGATCGGTGTTGTGAATCAGGAAATCACCATGGACCCCTTCTTCACTCCGGTGGAGATGCTGGATCTGATGGCGGGCTTTTATGGTGTGCCGAAAGGCGAACGCCGCAGCGAGGCGATCCTTGAGGCGGTCGGCCTGGCCGACAAGAAGGATGCCTATGTGCGCCAGCTTTCCGGCGGCATGAAGCGGCGCCTGATGGTGGCCAAGGCGCTGGTACATGCCCCGCCGGTGCTGATCCTGGACGAGCCGACCGCTGGGGTGGATGTGGAGCTGCGCCGCTCGCTCTGGGAATATGTCCGCGAGTTGCACAAGGCTGGCACGACAATCATTCTCACCACCCATTATCTGGAAGAGGCCGAGGAGCTGTGCGACCAGATCGCCATCATTCATCATGGCAGTGTCATCGCATGCGAGCCGACGCCGCAATTGCTCTCGCGGCTGGACCAGCGCACTCTGACCATCGTGCCGCGTGATCCACTTGAGGCTTTGCCGGAAACGCTGGGCGAGTTGGATGCGAAACTGCGCCCGGATGGGGCGATCGCGATCAATTTCCGAACCGGCGAGACCGGCATCGGCCGGCTCCTGGAAAAAGTCCGCTCAGCCGGCATCGGCATCGAGGATCTCGCGACAGAGGAACCGGATCTGGAAGACGTATTCGTCACGCTGACGAGTTAGGGCAGACGGATTCTCCTTAAACTGGGAGGACCAGTTTCTCCGCAGACACCTGCAAAAGCAGGTGTCCATGGACCAATGTTTCAACCGGGAGCGCCTGGCAGCCTCTTTTGTCCATGGATCCCCGCTTTCGCGGGGATTCGCGGATTTCAAGAGTTTCGCTAAGACTTAGTGCGTTCCGGCGATGGTCTGGGTCACGCCTCGCCCTTCGGCGCCTCAAGCTGTGGCGGATGTATCGCTTTGCGTCGCCGTCCCAACCTTATGCGTTGCCAGAAGCGCTTGCGCTCGGGCGGGGGCAGGGGCTGGAGGTTTTCCAGAAAGGCTTCCGCGCAGGCCCGCCAGCTATAGCCTTCGGCATATTCGCGGCAGCGGGCGCGATCGAGCTTCAGGCAATCCACCGCCGCCTCGGCCAGGCTGTCGAGATCCTTCGCGATCTCACCTGCGCCGGAGCCGGGAATCACATCGCGCGGGCCGGTGGCATCAAAGGCAGCGACCGGCGTGCCCGAAGACATGGCTTCCAGCACCACCAGACCAAACGTGTCTGTCAGGCTGGGGAAGACAAAC
>JALEGE010000041.1 GCA_022760335.1 Hyphomonadaceae bacterium | reverse complement strand
GGCCCCGTGGGGGCGGGTGGGCCGCCTGGCTCTCGGGTTTATTTGGGGGACGTGTTTATATAATTTTGGATTTTGTTATTAATGAATTTTGACCAAAACGCCTCTGGTGAGCGTGTCGCACTGCCCAAGCCCTCGATTGATACAGGCATGGGGCTGGAGCGAATTGCCGCCGTGTTGCAGGGCGTGCACAATAATTATGATATCGACCTGTTCGCAAATTTGATTGCTGCGGCTGAGGATGTGTATGGCATCAAGGCCGAAGGTGAGAGACTTGCCTCCTTCCGAGTTATTGCCGATCATTTGCGCGCATCGTCTTTCCTGTTGGCCGATGGCGTTTCCCCGTCCAATGAAGGGCGCGGCTATGTGCTGCGTCGGATTATGCGCAGAGCTATGCGCCATGGGCATGCGCTTGGCGCACGCGCGCCAGAAATGCACCGCCTGGTTGGCGCACTGGTGGCGGAAATGGGGGCGGCTTATCCCGAGCTTGGCCGCGCGCAAAAGGCTATCGAAGTGGAGCTGGAACAAGAGGAAACCCGGTTTCAGAAGACGCTGGGCCGCGGTCTGGTTTTGCTTGAGGAGGCCACGGCCAGCCTGGATGAACAAGGCTGCCTGCCCGGTGAAACCGCCTTCCGTCTTTATGATACTTATGGTTTTCCGCTGGATCTCACCGAGGACATCCTGCGCGCGCGTGGGATTCCTGTCGACACACAAGGCTTTGACGCGGCCATGGAACGTCAGCGTGAAGGCTCACGCACGGCCTGGGCGGGTTCCGGCGATTCTGCTGCCACTGCGCTCTGGCTGGATCTTCGAGATGCGCACGGCGTTACGGAATTTCTCGGATATGGTACGCTTGTCGCGCATGGCACCCTTTTGGCGATCGAGGAAAGTGACGCCTTTTCTGATTCCTTGACGAGTGGTGAGGCGCGCCTGGTTTTTGATCGCACGCCTTTTTATGCCGAAAGTGGCGGCCAGGCTGGCGACCGGGGAGAGATCCTTTTCGGGGGAGGCGCACGGTTTATCGTCAAGGATGTGCAAAAACAGGCCGGTGGCTTGCATGTCCATTATGGCGAACTTGTCGGCGGCGCCGTTTCCCTCGGTGATACAGCAGAGCTGCGCGTGGATGCGGGCCGGCGTACACGGATCATGGCAAACCATTCCGCCACACACCTTTTGCATGCTGCCCTGCGCAGCGTGCTTGGTGAGCATGTCACGCAGAAAGGTTCTCTGGTGGAGGAGGACAAGCTGCGCTTTGATTTTTCTCATGGCGCGCCGCTTGGCGAGGCAGAGCTGGAAGCGATTGAAGATCAGGTCAATTGTGTCATTCGTCAGAATCAGGCGGTGGGGGTGAAAGTGTCGACGCCGGATGAGGCAATCGCCGCGGGCGCACTCGCTCTGTTCGGCGAAAAATATGGCGATGAGGTTCGTGTGCTCTCCATGGGGGCGGCACTGGAGGTTCCCGACAAGGCCTATTCGGTGGAACTGTGCGGTGGCACCCATGTAGACCGCACAGGCGATATCGCGCTCTTCGTCATCACTGCAGAGCAGGGCGTGGCGGCTGGCGTACGCCGGATCGAGGCGGCGACAGGTGCGGAGGCTTTAGGCTATCTGCGTGGTCAGGTGCAGGTCGCTCAAGATGTCAGCGCGCAGCTGAAAGTGCCCCTCAAGGATGCCAGCGCGCGTTTGTCCTCGCTGCTGGAAGAGCGGCGCACACTGGAACGTGAACTTGGTGAAGCCAAGCGCAAGTTGGCCTTGGGCGGCGGTGGCAGCGGTGCGCTGGAGGGGCCGGAAGAGGTCGCGGGCGTGAAGTTCATCGGCCGTGTGGCCGAGGGCGTTTCTGGCAAGGATTTGCGGGCTCTGGTTGATGAAGCCAAGAGTCAGATCGGGTCAGGGGTTGTTGCCTTTGTCGGCGTGAATGAGGGCAAGGCGGCGGTTTCGGTCGGCGTCACGACAGATATGATCGAGCGTTTTTCAGCCGTGGAACTTGTCCGTCTGGCCAGCGCGGAAGTCGGCGGCAAGGGCGGTGGCGGGCGGCCAGACATGGCCCAGGCCGGTGGACCGGATGGTGACAAGGCCGATGCGGCGATAGCGGCAGTGCGCAAGGCGTTGGCTGGCTAGGGAATTGCTCGCCAAATCCTTGATACAGATTGTGGAAAATGGTCGGAGTGAGAGGATTCGAACCTCCGGCCCCTGCCTCCCGAAGACAGTGCTCTACCAGGCTGAGCTACACTCCGACCGTGAGGAGCGTGACCTACGCCGCGCGAGACCAGATTGCAAGAGACCAATTGCGCCCCAGGTCATCTCTTTTGTGCATGTGCGGCTGATTTTGGCGGGACCGGCCACCCGGTTGATTCATGCCAAGCTTGCCCAGCCCGATTTCACTCGGGCCGGGGATCTGTATGGCGATTTCATTCATGCATGAATCCCCACTCTATGCGGGGATTTGCCGCTTTGTGTTCCGAGAAAAGCTGAAAGCGCTTTAGCTCTCTGGGCACTGGATGCTGGCAGGGTCTGCGGTAGCAGATGCCAGGGTCAGGCCATCGGGCAGGCCGCATATGTTGAGGTCATATACCTTGCCGGCCCAGAAGCGCTGGCGGAAGCCCTGGCCGAACTGGGTATAGTCGAGTTGGCGCAGGCGCTCGCCTGTCCAGGCCGTGGTGCCATCAATGAAGATGGCCGCGCCTTGGCCGGTGTTGACGACATCAAAGCGCGTATGCTCGCCAACCGATCCGCCGAGAACGTCCGCGCGCTCATCATTCATCCCCTTGGTGACAAGCTTGTAGCTGTCACCTTCGAGATAGATGGCCAGGCCGGGACTGAGCAGCGGCATTGCTGGTGAGGTATCGCTATACTCAGTGGCCGGCTGGCCTGGTGCGCTCTCCAGACTGAAGCTGAGCACATAGAAGGCGGGCTGGTTGGAATGCTCTATGCGCTCGGCGCTGGCGCCATCAAGTTCCAAGTCCGCAGCGGGCTCGGCGGGCGGCGCCGGAATGTCCACGGTTTCGGTTTCGACAGAGGCCGTGTCGGTCTCAGGTGTGGCCGGGGTCTCACTGGCCGGGGTGCATGCAGCCAGGATCACTGCTGTGCCCGCACTCATGAGCAATCGCCGAAAGGTCATCTAATCAGTCTCCTTTGAAGAGGTGTGGCTCGCCAGACGAGTCCCGGTTTCCATGCGGGGCCCGTTCGATTGCAGATTTCCGAACTCATTCTTGCGCCAGTAGACGCAAGAATGGGCCGATTTCATGTCATCGGATGGCAGAAATTGCCGATCTGACTAATTCGCAGCCATCGCGTTTTCAAAATTGTCCGCCACGGCCTCAAGGAAGCCCTCTGTGGTGAGCCATTCCTGCTCGGGACCGACGAGCAAGGCGAGATCCTTGGTCATCTGGCCGCCTTCCACGGTTTTCACGATGGTCTGCTCAAGCGTCTGGGCGAATTTGCGGACTTCCGGCGTGTCGTCCATCCGGCCGCGATGATCGAGGCCCTGCGTCCAGGCATAGATCGAGGCGATTGAGTTGGTCGAGGTCGCCTCGCCTTTCTGGTGGTTGCGATAGTGGCGCGTCACCGTGCCGTGAGCAGCCTCGGCTTCCACCGTCTTGCCATCCGGGCTCATCAGAACAGACGTCATAAGGCCGAGCGAGCCATAGCCCTGCGCCACCGTGTCGGACTGCACGTCGCCATCATAGTTCTTGCAGGCCCAGACATACCCGCCGGACCATTTCATCGCCGCGGCCACCATGTCGTCGATCAGGCGGTGCTCATAGGTGCCGCCAAACTCGGCGAACTTGTCGGCGAATTCGGTGTCGAACACTTCCTGGAAGATGTCCTTGAACCGGCCGTCATAGGCTTTCAGGATGGTGTTTTTGGTCGACAGATAGACCGGCCATTTGCGCTGCAGGCCATAGTTCATGCTGGCGCGGGCAAAGTCGCGGATCGACTGGTCGAGATTGTACATGCCCATGGCGATGCCGGATTCGGGGAAGTCGAAGACCTCAAATTCCTTGGAGTCCGAACCGTCCGCCGCTTCCCATTTCATGGTCAGCTTGCCGGCGCCGGGCACCAGGAAGTCGGTTGCCTTGTACTGGTCGCCAAAGGCGTGACGGCCGACGACCACGGGGCGCGTCCAGCCCGGAACGAGGCGCGGCACATTCGAGATCACGATCGGTTCGCGGAAGACAACGCCGCCGAGAATGTTGCGGATCGTGCCATTGGGCGAGCGCCACATCTTCTTCAGGCCAAACTCTTCCACGCGCTGTTCGTCGGGTGTGATCGTGGCACACTTCACAGCAACGCCGAATTCCTTGGTGGCATTGGCCGCATCCACGGTGATCTGGTCGTCGGTCTCGTCGCGCTTCTGGATCGACAGGTCGTAATATTTCAGGTCCACATCGAGATAGGGATGGATCAGCTTGTCCTTGATCATCTGCCAGATGATCCGGGTCATCTCATCGCCATCCATCTCGACAATGGGGTTTTCGACCTTGATCTTCGCCATGGGAGGGAGTCCTTCTCTTGAATCTGAGATGGGCTATAGCAGAGGCGGGCGTGGCGTCAAAAGCCGACGGGAGAGCTATATGATCGCAGGGATTTCTCCGTATCAGGCAGGGTCTGGCTGTGAACGGTGTTACACGGCATGACTGCGCCGGCCATTCTCCTGCATACCCCTCAGCTCGGCGAGAATATCGGCGCGGCGGCGCGAGCCATGCTGAATTTCGGGCTCACCGATCTCAGGCTCATTACACCGCGTGATGGCTGGCCCAATCCGGCCGCAGAGCCGATGAGTGCAGGCGCCTTCGAAGCCGGCGTGGAGGCGCGCGTATTCGACAGTCTGGAAGCCGCGAGCGAGGGGCTCACGCGGCTCTATGCCACGACGGCGCGCCCGCGCGGCATGGAAAAGCCGGTCATGGGTCCGCAGGCGGCCGCCGATGAGGCTCGCGATCTGCCGGGACAGGCGGGCATCCTCTTCGGCGGGGAGCATTCCGGCTTGCCGAACGAGGCCGTGGCCGTGGCCGATGTGATCCTCACCTATCCGGTCAACCCGGCGTTTGCTTCGCTTAATCTCGCCCAGGCCGTTCTGGTCTTCGCACAGGGCTGGGGCGCGGCGATGGAACTGGAAGGCCGGGCGGGCGTTCAGCGCGGCGTTGGCGATCTGGCCGACCGCGGCGATCTCATGCGTATGCTGGAGCATTTCGAGGTTGAGTTGGAGCGCGCGGGCTATTTCTTCCCGCCGGAAAAGACCGCCTTGATGAAGGACAATCTGCGTGCCGCCTTGATTCGCGCAAATTGGACCGAGCAGGAAGTGCGCACCTTCCGCGGTGCGATCAAGGCCCTGGCCGAAGGACGCGGCAAGGCGCGCGTGAAGCGGGACTAGGTCTCTTTGTCGAAATCCAGATCCTTCGGCGAAATGCCGGCAAAGAGCGCGATGATCAGTGCCAGCACCGCCACGGCGAAGACGACAATCGCCACAATACCCCCGCCAACGCCCAGATTGCTGATCAGGAAGCCGGTGATTTCCTCATAGCGCAGCACACCGATGGCTGCGCCAATCACGCCGCCGAAGCGTGCGGCAATGGCGATCTGGCTGGGATAGGTGCGCAGATGGAAGAAGACGAGCAGCATTGCCCAGATGCCGAATCCAAGCGCGATCAGCGGTGCCATCACGGCATAGGCGCCCGAGGTGCCATCCCCGGTGAGCAGTGCCATGGTCTCCAGATAGGCGGCATTCAGCATCGGCCAGACCAACATGACCACCCCACCAACAGCCATGCCGAAGGACAGATCCTCGACCTTTCCGCCATACAGTGCGCGCAAGCGGGCGCGGTAGCGCACCAGCAAAACCCCGATGGCAAAGAGCAGGACCAGGAAGAAGATCTTCACTGGCAGGATGGCCCGGTGCACCTGCGCGAGCTGTGACGGAGTGCGGTAAGCCAAATCATTGATATGCTCGCGGAACACCGTCTTCATCTCACAGCAATCGGCAACGGAGAGTTCCGTGCCGCCGGGAATGCAGTATTTCTGCTCCTGTGCGGCAGGCGAATAGCGTAGCCATTCGCGGTCGCAGCGCGCCTTGTAGGGTGATAGCCCGTCCGGCCCGATGGCGAGGATCTTCAGCGAGGTCAGCGTGTCTGGGATCGACTGGCGGATTGCGCCGTTTTCTCCTGCCGGCCCGGGCGCATCCGCGGTCACGCTGGCCGGTGCGATCTCATAGATCGATCGGGTGTTCCCACCGGAAAAGGCATTAGACAGCGACCAGGTCGCCGCGCCCATGATGATGAGTGTGAACAAGAGGACCAGGCGTCCGGCCTTGATGCGGCCGCGCGCAAGCGCATCGCTGAGCAGCACGCAAGGGCGCCAGAATCCGATCAGCGCGAGCAGGCCGGCGATCGGAAAGAAAATGAAGTTTTGGGCATCCAGCGAAGCAAGGCGCAAGGTGAGTCCGGTGCCGGAATATTCCCTTACTAAAAGTCCCGTCTCGGCCAGAAAGGCTGCATACAGCAAAACGAAAACAAGGCTTACCGCGATTTGCGTGGCCAGGCTCGGAAGCAGTGGAGCCTGGGTTTCTTCAGTCATGACAATCACTCGATCCACTTAGCGCAAACTGACGCTAGCGGCCTTTTGTGACGGGTCAATGAGTGACAAAGCTCTGGAGCTAGCAAATCCTCTGCGATGTAGGCCGCCCTAAAAGCTCAATATGTCCCCGAAGAAGGAGCCGCCCCAGGTCAGGTTTACCTTGGCCGTCCAGTTATTGCTGCCATTTGCATCCTGCACGCCGCCGCCGGCCTCAATGCGCAAGCCGCTGCCCAGTTGCCAGATGCCGGTGGCGCCGATCTGGGTATAGTCATCCTGAGTGTAGAGCAGGTCGCCGCGCCGTGCGATCAGTCCATCGCCTTCGAACTGGCTGGCCTTGATCCGCACGAAAGTGTCATTGGAGGTGCGCAGGTCCAGCGTCGCCGTGGTTTCCCAGCCGCTGCCATCCTCGGTATTGATGATGCGCGTATCATCAGAGCTCTGCAATGCCGCCGCGCCGATGCGGGCATCTTCGATGATGTCAAAGCCAAAGGGCGCGCTGACGCCAACCGATGCGCCCAGAAGACCTGCAATATTGCTCTCGATCAGATCGAACTCGCTGCCCGGGCCGGCAATGTTCACCCAGTGCACCTGGCCATCCAGGCGCAGGATATCATCGAACAGGCGGATCTGTGTGGTCGAGCCGACCTCCATCTCATCGGAATGGACATTGCCGTCGCGCAGGCGCCAGTTCACCCAGGTGTCCTGTTTCAGGAAGGGCAGGTCGGCGCGCACCTGGAAACCCTGTTCGGAGGTTTCGCGAAACTTGTTCACATCGTCAAACAGGGCCTGATGGCTCCAATGGGTCGGCAACAGGGTGCCGGCGATCAGATAGACATCATCCACGGGTTCAACGGCCACACGCGCCAGCGGAATGATCGGGTCCATGGTGTCGTTGTCGCCCATGTTTTCAGCAAAGATGGCACCTGCTTCGAAGGTGATGCGATCATGGACGCGCAGACGGGCGCGCAAGGGGGCAATGAAGCCAAGAAAGTTCTCGCTATCGGTGGGGCCCAGTTCGAAACCATCAAGGTCACCGCGCTCAATCGTTTTCAGGAAGGTGGTCGCTTCAACCACCAGATCGATCGAGCCGGGCAGGGTTTCGCCATGCACCGGCGTACCTGTCGGATAGCCGTAATTCTGCCCGATGACGGTGGAATCGGGAATGACATAAGCTTCCTCGGCGAGAGCCACCTGGCCGAGAGGCCACACGCAAGACGAAGCCGCTGCGGCTGCAGCAAGAGAAAAACGGTTCATATGGTCCCCGTGTCAAAAACCCGCCCCCGGGCCCCGGATACACGGAGATCGTGTAGTGCGAATCCGGCACGGCGCGAAGCCGCCAATACGCGATTAAGCGTTACAATCCGGACAGCTCGCGACTGCCTGACACCCCGTGTCAGGTTTTCTTTGCCGCAGCCTTCTTACTCGCTGGTTTCTTCTTGGCGGCAGATTTCTTCTTTCCGCCTTTACCAGTTTTCGCCGCTCGGGCGTCGACCAGTTCCACGGCCTGCTCCAGCGTGATGGCCTCCGGCGCGATCTCCTTTGGGATCGTAGCGTTGGTTTTGCCATGCTTCACATAGGGTCCATAACGACCGGAGAAGACATTGATTGGCTCATCATCGGCCGGATGCTTGCCAAGTTCGCGCAGGGGCTTGGCCGCCGCGCCGCGTCCCCGGCCCGGATTGGCGCGCTTTTCGGCAATCAGGGTGACGGCGCGGTTGAGGCCGATCTCGAAAACTTCGTTCACATCCGGCAGGTTTGCGTAGGTCTTGCCGTGCTGCACATAGGGCCCATAGCGTCCGATATTGGCGAGGATCGGCTCGCCGTCTTCGGGGTGCTTGCCCACTTCGCGGGGCAGCGACAGCCAACGCAGTGCCTTTTCCAGCGTCACGGTTTCCGGCGTCTCGCCCTTGGGCAGGCTGGCACGTTTGGGCTTTTCGCCCTCATCGGGCTCGCCGAGCTGCACATAGGGACCAAACCGGCCCGAGCGCAGCGTGACGGCCAGCCCGCTTTCCGGGTCGATGCCGATTTCCTCGCCATCTGGATTGATGGCGCTGGCCTCTTCGCCATCCGCGCTGAATTGGCGTGTGAACTTGCATTCGGGATAGCGTGAGCAGCCGACAAAAGCGCCATGCCGGCCAAGCTTCAGTGAAAGCTCGCCTTCCTTGCAGAGTGGGCATTCGCGCGGATTGGCCTTCTCATTGCCCTCGGCATCCTTGGCAGGGAAGACGTAAGGGCCCAGCGCCTCGTTCAGCGCGTCGAGGACATGGGTGACACGAAGATCCTTGGTCTCGCCAATGGCTGCTTCGAACTGTTTCCAGAACTCGGCCAGGAAGACCTTCCAGTTCAGCTTGCCGTCAGAAATGACGTCGAGCTTTTCTTCGAGATCAGCGGTGAAATCATACTGCACATAGCGCTGGAAGAAATTTTCCAGGAAGGCAGTGACCAGGCGCCCCTTGTCTTCGGGATAGAAGCGCTTCTGGTCGATGCGAACATAGTCGCGATCCTGCAGCGTGGTGATGATCGAGGCATAGGTCGAGGGTCGGCCGATGCCGAGCTCTTCCAGTTTTTTCACCAGGCTGGCCTCGGTAAAGCGCGGTGGCGGCTCGGTGAAATGCTGGCTGGAGGTGGCTTCCAGGAGGTCGGCATGCTCGCCCTTCGCCAGCTTCGGCAGGCGCTTGTCGTCATCATCGTCGGAAGGTTCGTCGCGGCCTTCGGTGTAAAGCCGGATGAAGCCGTCAAACACCAGAACCTGGCCGGAGGCGCGCAGGCCGGCGCGGCCATCCCTGGAAGTGAGATCGATCGTGGTGCGTTCGAACTCGGCCGGTTGCATCTGGCTCGCCGTGGCGCGCCGCCAGATCAGGGCGTAAAGCTTCCACTGGTCATCATCGGTGGATTTGAACTCTTCCGGGGTCAGCGAGAAATCGGTCGGACGGATGGCCTCATGGGCTTCCTGCGCATTCTTGGCCTTCGACGAATAGCGCCGCGCCTTCTCGGGCAAATATTGTGCGCCATAGGCTGATCTGATCTGGTCGCGCGCGGCCGCATAGGCCTCCTCGGCCATGTTCACGCCATCGGTCCGCATATAGGTGATGCGCCCGGCCTCATACAGTTTCTGCGCGGCCTGCATGGTGCGCTTGGCGCCGAAGCCGAGGCGGCGCGAGGCATCCTGCTGCAGGGTTGAGGTGATGAAGGGCGGCGGCGGGTTGCGCTTGACCGGCTTGGCCTCGACATCGGCCACCGTGTAGCCGCCGACCTTGACCGCCTCCAGCGCGGCGGCGGCGGTTTCGGCATTGGGCAGGTCGAATTTCTTGAGGGTCTTGCCGTCGAGCGAATGCAGGCGGGCTTCGAAATCCGTTCCGTCCGGGGCACGCATCTGCGCCTTGATCTGCCAGTATTCCTCCGGGACGAAGGTCTCGATTTCCAGCTCGCGGTCGCAGATCAGGCGCAGGGCGACGGATTGCACGCGGCCAGCAGAGCGCGCGCCTGGCAATTTCCGCCACAGCACAGGCGAGAGGTTGAAGCCGACCAGATAATCCAGCGCCCGGCGCGCCAGATAGGCATCGACAAGCTCGCCATCGATCTGGCGGGGATGTTCCATGGCCGAGGTGACGGCCGCCTTGGTGATGGCGTTGAACACAACGCGCTCGACATCGACATCCTTCAGCGCGCGGCGCTTTTTCAAGACTTCCAGCAGGTGCCAGGAAATCGCCTCGCCTTCGCGATCCGGGTCAGTGGCGAGGATCAGTTTCTCTGAGCCCTTCACCGCCTCGGCAATCTCGCGGATGCGGGTGTTGGATTTCGAATCGGCCTGCCAGACCATCTCGAAATCATTCTCCGGATCGACCGATCCATCCTTGCTCGGCAGGTCGCGAATATGACCGTAGGAAGCGAGAACCTTGTAGTCCTTGCCGAGATACTTGTTGATCGTCTTCGCCTTGGCGGGAGATTCGACGACAACAACTTTCATGGCGTTCTACCTTCTTCCCAGCCCCAAGGCGCCGGAAGTTGGTAGAGGGCAGGGAGCAAGTCAAGCGTGTAACTGGGTGTCGGGGTTCAGCAAAAGAACATTTTCGCCAATTTCTACGCCTTTTGTCGCGCTATCATCGCTCTTAGTTTTTTGACACGCTTAGCGATCCTGGCTTGGATATGTTCGTCCCAATGGGGAGATCTTTCGAACTTTTCTAAAACAGCAAGTTCATCTTCTCTCGCGCGCTGCTTCTTGAATATCTCGGCTAGCAGTTCGTACCACCTAACCATATAATCAACAGGAGTGGAGCCCTCATCTCGTTCTGCATCTTGGATCAGCGATAAACACTCTAGTTTTGCGGTTTCCAGATGCCCTTGTTGGATGAGCCTTCTGACCCACTGCTCTAATGTTTCATCCGATTGTCGAGTTTCGCCGGTGGGTTCAGTACGTTTTTTGGTACGCTTGTATCTTTGCCTGTCGCTTTCATACTCTCGCGGTCCAGAAATCTCGAACAAGATCTCTACAAACCCGGAGTCAGTCATGTAGG
>JALEGE010000040.1 GCA_022760335.1 Hyphomonadaceae bacterium | reverse complement strand
GATCACGATATGCTTGGGCAGCTCTTCCAGATGGAAGATCTCATTGGAGGTGATGGTGCGCTCCACGCCAGGGAGGTCGTCCGGGCGCCAAGGCGTGCCGCCGGTCGCGATCAGGATGCGCTTGGCGGTGACTTGCCGCCCACTCTTCACAAGACGCAGGGTATGTGCATCGACAAACTCCGCGCGCTCCTCAATAACCTCAACACCGGCATTGGCGAGATTGCGCATATAGATACCCGACAGGCGGTCGACTTCGGCTTGCATGGCATCGCGGAATGTCGGCCAGTCGAAGCGGATGTTCTCAGCACTCCAGCCAAAGCCTTTCGCAGCTTCAAATGTTTTACGGTACTGGCTGGCATAGACCATGAATTTCTTCGGCACACAGCCACGGATGACGCAGGTGCCGCCGACCCGGTACTCTTCCGCCATGCCGACACGTTCTCCGGCCAGCGCGGCGAGCCGGCCCGCACGGACCCCGCCACTTCCGGCGCCTATGACAAAGAGATCGAAATCAAAGTCCTGGGCCATCCGGCGCGCTCCTCAGTATCTGCCAGACCGGGATATGTGCGCGCAGCGGGCAGGATTCAAACGGCTTAGTATTCAAACACCGCCGCTCCACCCTCATTGCCGATGATGACGGTGCGCGCCATGCCGAGGAACAGGCCATGTTCGACCACGCCTGGGACGCTGGAAAGCCGCGCTGATGTCGCCTCAGCATCAGGGATTCGGCGACAATGGCAGTCGAAAATATGATTGCCGCCATCGGTTATCAGCGGATCGCGGCCATTGCTGGTGCGCAGCTCGACCTTCGGCTTGTCGATTCCCGACGCGCACAGGGCATCGAAGATCTTCTTGGCCGTGATGGTAAAGCCGAAAGGCGTCACTTCCACCGGCAGCGGAAACTGGCCCAGCCGCTCAACCTGTTTCGACGGATCGGCGATCACGACCATATGGTCGCTGGCATCGGCGATGATCTTCTCGCGCAACAAGGCCGCGCCGCCGCCCTTGATCAGGTTTCCGACAGAATCGACCTCATCGGCACCATCAACAGTGAGATGTAGCCGGTCGACCTGGTCCACGGGCAAGAGCGGGATGCCATGGGATTCAGCAAGACGCCGGGTCTGCTCACTGGTCGGAACGCCACGGATCATGAGGCCATCGGCGACCTCATCGGCCAGCATCTGGACAAAATAAGCCGCCGTGGAGCCCGTGCCGAGACCAAGCGTCATGCCATCCTCGACAAATTCCAGGGCGGCTGCGGCAGCATTTTGCTTTTCGCGTTCATTGGCCATGGCCTACTCCTCGCTTTCACCGGTCATCTTCGCCCGGTACCGGATCGCCCAACCTTCGCGCAAGACCTGTTTGCCGCGCGCCAGCGACAGGGCATCTTCGGGCACATCCTCTGTAATGACGCTTCCAGAGCCGACATAGGCCCCCTTGCCGATGGTCACCGGCGCGACAAGTGCGGAATTAGAGCCGACAAAAGCCCCTGCCCCGACACGGGTCTGGTGCTTGTTATAGCCATCATAATTGCAGAAAATCGTGCCCGCACCGAGATTGGCGCCGGCGCCGACAAAGCCATCACCGACATAAGACAGGTGATTGACCTTCGCACCTTCCTCCAATCGGGCATTCTTGATCTCAACAAAATTGCCGACCCGCGCCTTCGCGCCGACCTCAGCGCCAGGGCGCAAACGGGCATAAGGGCCGATCACCGCGCCGCTGGCCACATGCGCGCCCTCAATATGGCTGAAGGCGCGGACATGGACATGTGATGCGAGCACAACACCAGGCCCGAAAACAACATTCGGTTCGATCACACAGTCTGGCGCGATCTCGGTGTCATGGCTGAGAAACACGGTCTCAGGCGCCACCAGGGTAACACCAGATTCCATCAGTTCCCGGCGTCGACGCGCCTGGAAGGCTGCATTGGCCTCAGCCAATTGCACACGAGAGTTCACGCCCAGCACATCGTCTTCCGCACACACCACAGCGGTGTTGCGATGACCGGCCGCGCGTGCCAGGCCGACAATGTCAGTGAGATAATACTCGCCCTTGGCATTCTCGTTGGTCACCTGCCCCAACAGCGAAAACATCTTCTCGGCCGGAGCGGCAATGACGCCGGAATTGCAGAGCGTAACAGCCAGCTCTTCTGCACTGGCATCCTTGGCCTCGACAATGCGCGCCAGCGCGCCTGCATCATCAAGGATCAGGCGTCCATAGGCGCCTGGCTCGCGGGCATGGAAACCGAGAACACCAACCGCCGCGCCGGCATCCAGAGCGGCAAAGAGATCCTGCACGGCCTCAGGCCGGATCAGCGGCGTGTCGCCATAAAGCACCACCAGGCTTCCGCCCGCTCCAGACAGGGCCTCGGCGGCAGATTGCACCGCATGGCCTGTTCCCAGCTGTTCATGCTGAAACGCCACGCTGCCCGCACCGAGCCGATTTTCAATATGCGCGACAAGCTCTTCCTGGCCGGGCGAACAGACAACACAGATCGGATCGCAACCGGCGCGGCGCGCCAGGTCGATCGACCAGTCAATCATCGGCTTGCCAGCCACCTCGTGCAGCACTTTGGGCAGGGATGATTTCATCCGCGTGCCTTTTCCGGCAGCCAGAATAACCGCTGCTCGCTGGGTCTGTGCGGGCTGCGTCATGGCGCGACTCCTCGCTTATTGGTTCCAATCGCAGTAGAGCAATCCGGACAAGTCCGAAAGCCCGATACGAGGTCCACGCAATTATGCAAATTACTGAAAATTCATCCAAACCACTTTCAGGCTGGACCATTGTCTTCGATCTGGATGGAACTCTGGTGGAAAGCGCGCCCGACTTGCTCAATGCGCTGAACCACACAATCGCAACACTTGGCATCGCGCCCGTGCAGTTGGACGATATCAGAACCATGATCGGTCACGGCGCCAAGGCGATGATCCGCGAAGCGCTGACGCGCGCAGAGCATGATTTTACAGAAGACAAGATTGAACCGCTTTGGGAGATGTTTCTGGCGCACTATCGCGCGAACATTGCTGTCGACAGCCACCTATTTGAAGGCGTCAAAGACGGCCTGGATGCTCTGCAGGCCCAAGGCGCAAACCTGGCTGTGTGCACCAACAAGACTCAGTCTCTCAGCGAGCAGCTGCTTGAAAATCTAAATATTTTGCAATATTTCAAGGCTGTAATCGGCGCAGACAGCGTTCCGGCGAAAAAGCCCGATGCTGGACATCTTCTTACCGCCGTTTCTGCAGCCGGGGGTGATCCGGCACGCGCCCTGCTTGTGGG
>JALEGE010000039.1 GCA_022760335.1 Hyphomonadaceae bacterium | reverse complement strand
TCGGGCGTTATATGTGAAACGCTCGATGCTCTAGGTTTTTTGTGGTCGCGCCGGCTCATGCGAAAAACCGGAGTCCACTTTTTCGCCCGGCGCTCTAGCCGAGCTTTGCCAACACTGAGTCCGCCACCGCAATGATATGATACTGAGACTGGCTGCTGGCGCGGGCGCTATCCTGCTTTTCAATAGCGTCGACGATCTGGGCATGCTCTTGAACGGTGTCGCCCCCAGTCATCAGATTGCCAAACCCAACTGACTGGCTGATGAAGAAGTCGATCATGTTGAAATTGTTCTTCTGTTTGCGGGCCAGCAATGGCGAATAGGCCATTTCGTGCAGGCGCTGGTGAAAGGCCTGGTTGAGCTTCAGGTAGCGCTCTGGCGATGGCTCTGAAGCCTCCTCCATCATGGCAAGGCGCTGATGGGCAAGCTTCAACTCCATCAGATCCTCTTCTGTACGCCGCTGTGCGGCCAACTCGGCAAGAAGACCCTCGATCTGCTGAAACAGGCGGAAGAAATCTGCAATCGCGTCCCGGCCGGGATCGATCACTTCGCAGCCGACCTGGGGCACGATATGCACAAAGCCCTCAGCGCTGAGCCGATTGAGCGCGGACATGATGGGCTGGCGGCTGGCGCCGGTCTCACTGCTCAACTCCTTGACCAGAAGACGCTCGCCAAACCCGTATTTCGCACTGACAAGACGGTCGATAATAAGATCGTAGACTTCGTTGCTCTTGCTCATGATTTTGAGCCTTCATGCTAGCATGCGAAATTTGACTACCGAAATTACGCAACGAATCAAGGCGCTCTTTGTCGCTGGGTCCGCCCGCAAACTCAGTACACGCCCGACATTATTTCCAGATTGTCGTGCCACAGTCACTACCAGAGCAAGATTTCTGTCCGCTTTCGAGATCCAAGCCTGGGAAACTTGTTCTGATGCGGGCGGCGGCCCAATCGAGATGGGATGACTCAGGCGAGCAAAGATATTTGTCAGATCAAGCACTTCGAACTCAAGAGTTCCTCCCGTTTCCAGTCAGGATGCTACATTATGAGATTTCAATTGAAGCCCATGGCCGCAAGGGGCGATTTTTACCACATTGCGAGAAAATTCACTTAGGTATTTGTCCTTACGCAAGCGCTTTTCCTTGACCCCCTCCCGGAATGATGAAACCTTGCATGCAAGTGCTCCATGTTAGCATGCAAGCAAATAACAAGGCGAATACGCCTGACCCGGGAGGAAGAAATGAAGTTCCATACAAGTACCAGCATTTTATTCGCTGCCGCCCTGTTGGCACCGCAGGCCGTATTCTCGCAGGAAGCGGATGACACAAGCGCTGTGGAAATCAGCGATGCGGAAACATCCACGGAAGCAGCGGGCCGGCGCCTGGGCACCGTCACCGTAACGGCCCAGAAGCGGGAAACCTCGCTGCAGTCCACACCGGTCGCAATCTCGGCTTTCGAGGGGGAAACGCTGGAAGAGCGTGGCATCGACGATCTCGCCAATCTCCAGTCCTATATTCCCAATCTCCATGTCGGCGAGGAGCAGGGCCAGTTCAAGATTTCCCTGCGCGGCATCGGCTTGCAGGGCACATCGACCATCTCCGACTCCGGCGTCGCCTTCTATATTGACGGCAATTATATCGCCCGCCCCATCGGCGGCACGGCGACCTTCCACGATATTGAGCGTATCGAGGTGCTGCGCGGGCCACAGGGCACGCTCTATGGCCGCAACGCCACTGGCGGGGTCGTGAATGTCATCTCCAAGCTGCCCACCGACACGTTCGAGGGCAGCATTGGCGCCAGCGCCGGCTCACGCGATTTCTATGAGGTACGCGGCGTGCTCAACGTGCCGCTGTCTGACAATGTGGCAGCCCGTTTTTCCGGCGTCTATAATGAGGAAGAGGGCTATATCGAGAACCAGTCCGATGTTGCCGGCACACAGGATTTCTTCGGTTCGAACGGCGACACCGCCCTGCGTGGCCAGCTCCTGTTCACTGGCGATGATGGCCTCGATGTCCTCCTGTCGGCGACCTATAATGACCGCGACGGCTCGGGCGTGAACATGGCCTATCTGGAGCGCAATATTGGCGGCCCGCCGCCGACCCAGGCGCTGCTGATGACGCTGCCGCCGGACCCCACCGACCCTCTGACGGCAAACAATGACGCGCCCGCGTTCAACAAGACGGAGAGCTTTTCCACCTTTGCCCGCGTGACCAAGGATTTCGGCGGCGTGGAAGCTTTCCTGCAGGCAAGCTATTATGAACTCGAGGCCGATCTGCAGCAGGATTTCGACGGCTCGCCGGTCGATGTCAGCACCTTCAACAAGTTCGACGATACCGATGCCCACAGCATCGAGGCGCGCCTGTCCTCGGACACCGACTCCCCGCTGAGCTGGATCATCGGCGCCTACTACTTCAAGGAAGACACCTATATCTTCCGCCGCGTGCGCCTGAACGGCCTTACCCCCGGGGGTGTCATAAATCTGCCGGACTTCCTGCTGGACGAAAACGGCGAGAGCCAGACCATGGCCGCCTTCGGCACCGCGACCTATGCCTTCACGCCCACATTCCGGGCCTCGCTGGGCCTGCGCTATACCGAGGATGAGAAGACCGGCACCAAGGTCACGCGCGGCAATTTCGGCGCACCCTTCCCGCCCGACATTCCGAATGCCGCTTTCCCCGGCGAAGCGGAGTTTTCCAAGCTCACCTGGCGCGCCGGCATTGAATGGGACGCCACCGACCAGATGTTCGTCTATGCCTCGGCATCTTCCGGCTACAAGGCGGGCGGCTTCAACGCCACCTCCAACGGCCTGCCCTACGACCCTGAAGAGATCATTGCCTATGAGGCCGGCATCAAGTCCGACTTCTGGGAAAACCGGGCGCGGGTGAATGTGGATGCGTTCTACTATGACTATACCGACCTGCAGCTGACCACCCTGCGCACGATCAACAATGCGCCGGGCCAGTTCACCACCAATGCCGCGGCCACCACGCTGTACGGCATCGAGTTCGACACCCAGTTCGTGCTCTCGGACAACTGGCTGCTGAACGCCTCCTATTCCTTCATCGATGCCGAGTTCGACGAGCTTTACAGCACCGATCCGCGCGATCCCAACCCGCCCTTCAATCCGAACGATCCCGAAGGCCTCGGCCGGTCGGACCTGTCAGGCAACAAGCTGCCTTATGTGTCCGAGCACACGATCAATCTCGGCCTGCAATACGACACCGATCTCGGCAACTATGGCCGTCTCACGGCGGCGGTGAACCATGCCTGGCGCGATGACATGTATCTGCGCGAGCATAATGATCCGATGATCGACCTGGTCGAAGCCAATGGGAAGACCGATGTGACGGTGACCTATTATGTGGCGGACACGAATTTCCGCATCACCGGCTATGTCACCAATATTGAGGATGATGTGCAGAAGACCAATGTCTTCGTCAGCCCCGGCTTTGTCGGCTTGAGCGCGACCAGCGCCTATACCAAGCCGCGCACCTTCGGTGTCCGCCTCGACTATGACTTTTGAGACGGTGGCCCCGACATTGCCCGAAAGCAGACCATGACACATCTGCATCTAATCTTCGCTCCCGGAACCTGCTCCCGCGCGGTCATGATCGCGCTGGAGGAGGCCGGGGTGGAATATGAGCACCAGCTCCTCACCTATATGAAGGGCGAGCACCGCACGCCGGAATACCTCGCGCTAAATCCCAACGGCAAGACGCCGCTACTGATTGCCGAGGGCCAGCCGATTCACGAGACCTCGGCCATCCTGCTGTATCTCGCAAAGCTCTATCCTGAGGCAGGCCTGCTGCCATTTGGCCGAGGAGAGATCGCGGACGCCCAGACCATTGCCCATCTCATCTGGTGCGGCAGCGAGCTGCACCCGAATGTTTTCCGCATCCGGATCCCGCAATTCTTCTGCGACCACCCCGAAGGGCGCCTGCGCCAAAAGGAGATGGCCGTGGCCTCGATGCACGACAAGTTCGCGATCATCGAGGGCCATTTGGAAAGCGGGCCCTGGTTCCTCGGCGAGGCCTGGTCGGCGATCGACGCCTATCTGTTCTGGGTCTGGTTCCGGCTCGATGGCACGGGGTTCGAACTCGACCGCTATCCGCAATTTGCCGATCATTATCGCCGCATGCAGGATCGGCCCTCGGTGCAGCGGGCCATGGCCATCGAACAGGCCGCCGGGCAGAAACTGCGCGAGGAAGGCCTGGTGGTGAACTTTGAAACCTTCCGGCCGGGACGCACCCCGGAAGACTTCCAGGCGCTGGTCGAGAAAACACAACCGGCCGATTGAAAACCGGGAGACCCGAATGAGACATCGCGACAGAAAACCCGATCGGCCGCGCGCACTCTACGCCCTTGCGGGACTGGTGCTCGCGGCTTGCTCGCCCGGCCCAGCCGAAACGCCATCGCCCGCCCCTGCCCCGACACCAGAGGAGGCGGCCGTGAACCTCGTCATCTATTCCCCTGCCCCGCCGCAGATCATGCTGCATGCTCACAATTCCGAACTGGGCGAGATCCTGGCGGCCTGCGGCGCCTTCGAGAGCGTCGAGACCCCGCCAGTGGCGCTGCCGGACTCGATCAACCAGATCAATGCGCTGGACCCGGCCGAACGGCCCTATCACCTGCCCATTGTCACCACGCTCGACTATCCCACCGCGCGCGACAACACCGCGCCGGACTGGCACGGCTATACGCGCGCGAATTCAGACCTTCTCTTCGTCGCCTCGCTTTATGATGTGAGTTTCGGCGTGCTGGCCTTCTCGGAAGATATTCAGTCCCCGGACGACCTTATCGGCAAGCGCATCGCCGTGCCGGCGCGGCCGAGCGCGGTGCGCTGGTTCTCCGAGGCGCTGCTGCGCGATGGCTGGGGCATTCTCGACCAGGTGGAGCTCATCGACACCGTACCGCCCGAGCTGCCCGCCGCGATCGCCGAGGGCCGCGTGGACGCGACCGCCTGGAACATCATGAGCGAGACCCCCGACGGCTTTCAGCCCATGATCGCGCCGCTGCTGGATGTCCCCGGCGCGCACTGGCTGGGTGTCTCGCCGGAGACGCTGGATGCGGTAAACACGGCCAATCCGTTCACGACGGAATTGGTGCAGATCGAGCCTGGCGCCATCCTCGGCGCGCAGACGCAGTCTGAGACCACCATCCCCCTGCTCTCCTTCCGCCAGGCCCTCACGGCCTGGGCGGACACGCCGGATGAAGTGGTGGCGGAGATGCTTGGCTGCCTATCCCAAGCCGCGCCGGGCTATGGGCCGGGCGGTGAGTTCAAGGCTGCCGCGCTGCACTGGCCTGGCCTTACAGACGAGATGCTGCACCCGGCCGCGCGGGCCTTTTATGAGGGGCTTCCAGACACGAACTAGCCGAACACTTTCGCCGCCAGGCCTGCAATCAGGGCGCCCTGGTGGCGTGCGCCGCCAAGGTCGACCTCCGAAGGCTGGCGCTGGCCCTTCGGCCCGGCAATTGTCGTCGCGCCATAGGGCGAGCCGCCACCGATTTCCTCCATTTGCAGCTGTTCCTGATAGGAATATGGCAGGCCGACAATGGTCAGGCCGAGATGCATCAGTGTCTTGATCATCGAGATCAGCGTCGTCTCCTGCCCGCCATGCTGGGAGCCGGTGGAGGTAAACGCCCCGCCGATCTTGCCGTTCAGCGCGCCGCGCGCCCACAGCCCGCCGGTCTGGTCGAGAAAGGCCGCCATCTGCGAGGGCATGCGTCCATAGCGCGTCGGCGCGCCGAGGATGATGGCGTCATAAGCTGCGAGATCCTCGACCTCGGCAATGGGGGCAGACTGGGGTTTGAACCCGGCGCTTTCGACCACGACCTGCGGCGCGGTCTCCGGCACACGCTTGATGTCGACATGGGCGCCAGCGCTCCGCGCGCCGTCCGCCATGGCGCCGGCCATGGTCTCGATATGGCCATAGCTGGAATAGTACAGCACCAGAACCCTTGCCATCGTTATTTATCCTTCTCGTGGTTGCCGCGGCTGTCCGGGCCATGACCGGTGGGAGGACCGGTCATGGCCCGCCCTCAGCCTGCCGCGCGGGCTCAGGGTCGAGCGCGGTGCGCTCAGTCGATTTCGTAATTCTGTCCGAAGTCCGGCGGCGGCGGACCGTCGGCCGACCAGAGGAACATGCCGTCCTTCTTGGTCCATTCCTCGTCCTGCCAGGTGGCATCGGCGGTGATATAGTCGATGTCGAAGAAATACTCGGCCATGCCGTTCCACGGGTCGCGGAAATAGTGGAAATAGTTCGAGCCGACACCATGCCGGCCCGGCCCCCAGGCATGGCGATACTCCTTGGCGAAGAGGCGCCGCGCCGCGACTTCGGTCTCGTCGATCGAGCCCATCTCGAAGCTGGCATGGTGAAAGCCCGGTGCCGGCGAGTTCAGGAAGGCCAGCACATGATGGTCGCTGCTGCCCTGGGTGCGCATGAAAGCGGCATAGTCGCCGACAATCCTGTCCGACAGCTGCATGCCGACCACGTCGCGATAGAAGGCGACATGGCGCGGCACATCCGGGGTGAAGAGGATCATGTGACCAAGCCGGCGCGGGCGGGCTTTCAGCGTGTCCGGCGTCGGGCAGCCGCGCGCATTCAGGCGCGACTGCAGCCCTGGACGGTTGATCTCCGGCAGCGGCTCGGCGGCGCCCTTGTCCTTGTCGCGGACATGCACATTGACGAGATTGCCGTCCGGGTCGTGAAACCAGAGCCCGCTTTCGGCCTCGGGATAGGGCGGCGGGACCGTCTCCAGTCCGCGGGCCTTCAGCGCCGCTTCGATCCGGGCAAACCCGGCCATGTCGGTGGCGAAGGAGATATGGTGGAACTTCCGGCGCTGGCCGGTTTCCAGAAGCACCACCTCGTCATGGCTGCGATTGTCGCAGCGAAAGGCGAGCATGTCGCTTCGGCCTTCGCGCATATTCATGCCAAACGTGGTGTAGAAATCCGCACCGACCTTGAGATCGGGGATCCCCAGGGCGAGATGTTGCAGCGACAAGACCATTGCATTTCCTCCGTTGTGGCCCGGTTGCGCGCCGGGCTCTATTGGCTTTCCACCAGCTCAGCCTGATTGATCGGCTCAGCCATTGCGATCCCCATTCCGGCATTCCAGTGCGAAATGTCGTGATAGAAAAGGTTTTCCGCCTTGTAGGGCCCAAACACTGAGAGGGCGGAATAAGCGGCCACCCAGTTGCGAACCTCATGTCCGCCACAGCCGGCGACCTCGGTCAGCTCGCCTTCGGGCATATTGTCGAGATAGCCGATATCGCCGGCGGCCATGCGGGCCATGAACTCCCGGTCCCAGTCGGGCGCGAGGGCCAGCGCTTCACCCTCCCCGCGCGCCAGGGCCCGGGCGGTCTCGAAATTCTGCTGTTCGCGGCGACGGCGTTCCTCCAGGCTCTGATGCTGGGCCGTGATGAGCTTTTCGGCCAGCTGCGGCGGCGCCGTGGCCAGGCTTGGAATGGGCGGATCGTGGGACAGGCCGCCTGACCCGAGCACCAGCACACGCTTGTTCAGCGTCTTGGCCCAACGCCCGACCGCCTCGCCGAGCTGGCGCACCCTGTGGAAGGGCGGCAGCGGCGGGCCGGCGCAATTGATATGAATCGGCAACACCGGATAGCGGTTGACTTCCCCGCCCAGCAGGACGAGCAGTTGGGCAAAGCCGTGATCGGCATTCATCCGGTAGGACATGCCGACATCCACGCCATCGGAGTGCAGCGCGCGGATACAATCCACCGCCAGGTCTTCCGGCACATTGAACGGTCCGCCGCCAATATCATAGTCGCCAATCGCGGTGGCGCGCACACCCACTGTGAAGGCCGGGAGCATCTCGTAGAAGAAGCCTTTGAAATGGTCCGGCGCGAAGATGATCACGAGTTCTGGGTCATAGTCGGTCACCTCACCGGCGAGGTCGCGGAACTGCGCGCGCACCGCCGCATCCACGCTCGGATCGGTCTCGACATGGTCCATCAGCGGCGTGTGGGCGGAACAGATCAGCTTTATCGGCATGGCAGCTCCCCTCACCCGCCAACCGAGGCGAGGAACTCCAGGTGGAGCCGGTTGAATTCGTCGGCCTTCTCCCATTGTGGCCAGTGGGCGCAGTCGGTCATGACGACGAGCGGGCGGGAATTGGGGATGGATGAGACAAAGCGCTCCCCGGTCTGGGTCGGTGCGGTGGGATCGTGATCGGTCCAAACCACCAGCGTCTCGGCCTCAATCTTCGACAGCGTCTCCTCGGTCAGGACATTGCGCATGCGTATGTCCATGTTCTGGAGACAGAGAATGTGTTCCATCGCCTGCACGAAGCCCGGCTGGGTGTAGATGCCGAGGCGCATTTCAACCAGGTCGTCGGTGACGCGTTCGGGCGCGTTCATCAGCCATTCCAGCCGCGCGCGCACCGTTTCCGGGCTGGCATTGGCGACCGCGTTCATCGTCACATTGTAGACCCGCTCCATCACCTTGGGATTGGTGTTGAGCCCGCCAGCCGTGTTCAGCGTCAACGACGCGGTGCGGTCCGGGTGGTCGATGGCGAACTGCGCGGCAATCCAGCCGCCCAGCGACTCCCCGTGCATATGGCCCTTGCGGATGCCAACCGCGTCGCAGAAATCCAGCAGGTGCTGAACATAATGGTGGATCTCATAATCGTGGTCGGGCTTGTCGGAATAGCCATGCCCGATCATGTCCAGCGCGATGGTGCGGTAATGCTTGGCATGCGGCAGCAGGTTGCGGGTGAACGCCTCCAGATGGCCGCCCGTGCCATGGATGAAGATCACAGCCTCGTCGGCATCCGGGTCGCCCGCCTCGACATAGCGCGTGCGGATGCCGCCGGCATCGACATATCCCAGCCGGATCGTGCCCTTGGCGATTTCAGGCCAGATGAACGCCATGTCGCTCCCCTGATGTCATGTTCTCGAACTCCAATTATATACTAGCATGTTAGTTGATCGTGTAAACTGCCACTCCGGCTTTTCGGTGCCTTGTGGAGGTTTGGGCCTGAGGGGCCGCGCGGCACAGGCACAGACAGTGGGAACCTGTTGCGCCCGCGCCAGTCCCCGCCCTTAGCCCGACACCGTCTCCCGGGCCGCTGCATCGGCCTTAAAGGTCACCGCGCAATCCTCGTGCATTTGCGGTCCTGAGCGCCAGTCCTCGATGATCTTCAGGTATTTCAACGGGCCGCCGCCATAGGTGCCGCCCAGGAAGGTCGGCTTGTCGGCGACCTCGCCCTCATTGTTCAGGAAACCCGGCGTGCAGTCGCCGAAATACTTGACCAGGTCGATGGCATGGCGCGTCTGCATCTGCTCGGCCCAGCGGTCTTCGGCTGCCTCGGTGACTTCCATGCTGGCCACGCCCGCCGCCTTGCAGCGCCGGATGATGTCGACCGCATGCACCGCCTGGGTCTGCAGCGTGTGGGTGTAATTGAACGAGGTCGTGCCCTGCATCACCGCGCCGACGACATGGAAGTTCGGGAAACCGCTCATCTGCGTGCCATGCACGGTGCGCACGCCGTCGGCCCATTTCTCGTCGATCGTCACGCCGCCGCGCCCGACCAGGTCATAGCCGCCCACCTTGTGAGCCGCCGCGCCGACATCGAAGCCGGTGGCAAAGATGATGCAGTCGACCTCGAATGCCTCGCCATTGGCGTGCAGCGAACTCCCATCGATGCGCTCCACGCCGCGGCCATCGGTGTCGACGAGCGTGACATTCGGCCGGTTCAGGCATTCCAGGAAACTGTCGCTGAAGAGCGGGCGCTTGCAGAGATAATTGTACCAGGGCATCGAGCATTCGGCGGTCCTGGCGTCCCTCACCACTTCACGCACACGCGCGCGCAGCTCTTCCATCTTCTGGAAGTCGATATCCTGCATGATCTCAGCCGGGTTGAAGGGCTCGCCCGACTTGGCCGCCTTGCCCATATTGGCGCCGACGCGGCCGAAGAAATCGGTCCAGCCATCGGCGACCATATCGGAATGGGGATGCTCGCCAGGGGTGATGTTCTCCTGGAAATTGTGCATGCGCGCCTGCTGCCAGCCCTTGGGCTGGCTTTTGAACCAGGCTTCGTCAGTCTTGGAGTTGTTGCGCGGGGCGAGCGCCGAAGGCGTGCGCTGGAAGATCAGCACCTCCTTTGCGCTTTCGGCCAGTTTCGGCACGATCTGGACCGCCGTGGCGCCCGTGCCAATCACGGCGACGCGCTTGTCAGCCAGCTTGTCCATCGGCGCGCCGGCGGGATCACCGCCGGTATAGTCATAGTCCCAGCGGGCCGAGTGAAACATATTGCCCTGGAAGCTGCGAATACCGGGAATGCCGGGCAGCTTCACCTTGGCGAGCGGCCCCTGGCTGACGGTGACATATTGCGCGCGGGTCTCGTCGCCGCGATTGGT
>JALEGE010000038.1 GCA_022760335.1 Hyphomonadaceae bacterium | reverse complement strand
GGTCGCCCAGCCCGATGCCATGATCAATCAGCGCATTGGAAACCTGCTTGGCACGCCCCTGAAGCTCGGAATAGGTCGTGCGAACAATCGGCCCTTCAACCGAGCGCGTGACGATCTCCCGCCCCCCATGATTGGCGGCGGCGTGGTTGAGCACCTTGTCAACCGTCAAACTCCAATCCTGCATGATACCTTGCATCGCTTCCTCCCAAGTCTCGCAAAATCAGCAAACATCCTATAAATGCTACACTTCCTGTGTATGCCCCTGCAATAAACGGGGCAAGACAAGGAACTATGCAATGTACGACAGATACCTGTTTCAGATTGGCGCTCTGGCCGCCTGTCTGCTTGGCCTTTCCGCCTGCGGCGAGACAGGCGCGCCAGCACAGGCGAATGCCACAGACACGGCCAAGATTGTGACGGAACCGCCGCGTGCTTTCGAGCTGCCAGCCTATTTTGATTGCATACGCGAAGCCGGCGGGGTCGTTCTCGCCGCCCATCGCGGTGGCCCCGCGCCGGGCTATCCGGAGAATGCCCTGGAAACATTGCAACACGGCCTGGCGGCTGGAATCGGGGTTTTCGAGATAGATATCGCCGAAAGCCGCGACGGCATGCTGTTTCTGATGCACGACAACACGCTGGGTCGTACCACCACAGCAGACGGAGCTGTGGTGGACACAGATTGGGAAACCATCGCCCGCGCACGCCTGGTCGACACTGCCGGGACGCTGACAGAATTTCATCCCCCGCGCTTCACCGATGTCCTGGTCTGGGCGGTGGAAACCGGCGCAATCCTGGAAGTTGACCGCAAATCCTCCACCAGCTTTCGAAATATCGTCTCGACCGTATATGCTGCAAATGCGCAAAACAATGTTGTGCTAATCAGCTATAATGACGACGATGTTGGCCAGATTGCCGCACATGCACCAGACCTGATGCTGACGGCTTCAGCACGCGGCAGCCGCGATATCACGCGAATCGTGGAGATGGGGATCGCGCAGGAAAACCTCATTGCCTGGACCGGAACATCCAATGCCGATATCGCGGCCTTTGCACGCCTGACCGCGGAAGGCGTCGAGCCAGCCTTTGGAACCCTTGGCCGGCCGGGACAGCGCCTGGATGATCTCTGGCTTGCTGATGGCGATGTCTCGGAATTCAACGCCCTGATCGAAGGTGGGCTTGTCCTTTTGGCCACAGACGCCGCACTGGAGCTTGCGCCCCTCTTGGACGCCGATGACACAGCCAGGGAAGCCTGCCACCCCTGACCCCATCATCAGCTGCATCCAGTACGTTCCGCCCATTCCCCTTTCGTTGATCCTGGTCTAGTCCAGAAAGATGAGAGCTGGGAGACGGCGAATGAAGCACCTCAATTGGGCCCTGGCCGCATTGGCCGGATTGGCGCTAACCGCCTGTGGTGGCGGCAATGATGCGCCAGGCGATGACACGCAGGATGGCGATGTCAGTGATCGGATCCTGATCGACAAGGACCCTTTCCCGTCCACCTATACACCGCTGGAGTCCAATCCTGTGGTCATCCGTGGGGCCACCCTGCTGGATGGCGAGGGCGGCCTGATCGAGAATGCAACCCTGTTGATCGAGGATGGCGATATCACCGCCTTCGGTGCGCCGGACGCGGTCGAGATTCCGACCGACAATGACAAGCTGGTCGAGATCGACGCGGCCGGCAAATGGGTCACGCCCGGCATTATCGACAATCACTCCCATCTTGGCGTCTATCCCAGCCCCTCTGTCAGCGCACATCAGGATGGCAATGAGATCTCTGCGCCGGTCACCGCAGAGGTCTGGTCCGAGCATGGTATCTGGCCGCAAGACCCGGGTTTCACCCGGGCGCTGGCCGGCGGGATCACCTCGCTGCAGATCCTGCCTGGCTCGGCAAACCTGTTCGGCGGGCGCGGCGTGATCCTGAAAAATGTGCCTGGCCGCACGGTGCAGGACATGAAATTCCCCGATGCGCCTTACACACTGAAAATGGCCTGCGGCGAAAATCCCAAGCGCGTCTATGGTTATGGCGGCGGGCGTTTCCCGGGCGGTGCGCCTTACTCGCGGATGGGCAACATTGCAGGTTACCGCACGGCCTGGGCCGAGGCGGTGGAATACAAGCGCAAGCTGGATAGCTATATTGACGAGGGCGGCGACCCGCCGGCCCGAAACTTGGAAATGGAAACGCTGGTCGGTGTGCTCGATGGTGACATTCTCGTCCACATGCATTGCTACCGCGCCGATGAGATGGCCCAGATCCTCGATATGGCCGAGGAGTTTGGCTACACGGTCTCCTCCTTCCACCATGCTGTGGAGAGCTACAAGATTGCCGACAAGCTGGCCGAGGCCGGCGCCTGTTCCTCCATGTGGGCCGACTGGTGGGGCTTCAAGATGGAAGCCTATGATGGGGTGCGCGAGAACATCCCCATGGTCCACGCCGCCGGCGCCTGCGCCATTGTCCATTCCGACAGCGATATCGGCATTCAGCGCCTGAACCAGGAAGCTGCCAAGGCGCTCTCTGACGGGCGCCGTGTCGGCATCGAGATTTCCAAGGCCGAAGCCTGGACCTGGCTTTCGCTAAACCCCGCCAAATCGCTCGGAATTGACGGGCAGACCGGCTCCATCGCCGTCGGCAAGGATGCTGATATCGTGATCTGGGATGGTGACCCATTCAGTGTCTACACCCAGGCCGAGCAGGTCTTCATTGATGGCGCGGTGGTTTTTGACCGCAATGAGCCGGCCCTCCAGCCGGTTATGGATTTCGAACTTGGCCAGCCTGGCGAAGGAGACATGAAATGATCTTCAAGACACTCCTGACAGGCGCGGCAGCACTTGCCTTTACGACTGGCGCCGCGCTCGCCCAGACCGTGGCGATCACCAATGCCAAGGCCTGGACCGGCACCTCCCAGGGCACTGTGGACAATGCCACCATTATTGTCGTCGACGGCGCCGTGGCCGAAGTGCGCACCGGCAGTGCTGCCCTGCCTTCTGGCGCGGATGTGGTGGACGCAGATGGCAGCTGGGTTACGCCCGGCATCATTGCGCCCTTCACACGCATCGGCCTTGTGGAAGTTGGCGCGGAAGACACCACCAATGACATCTCGGCTGGCAGTTCGCCCTATTCCGTCGCGTTGAAGGCCGCCGACGGGTTCAACCCCGCCGCCACGACCGTGCCGATCACCCGGCTGGAAGGTGTCACGCGCATCATCGTGGCGCCTGGAACGGGCAACGATCTCTTCGCGGGCAAGGGCATGGTGGCCGACACCAGCGGCGCGATGGACTCCATCCTCGATGACGATGCCTTTGTTTTCATCCGAATGGGTGAAGCTGGGGCCAGCCAGGCAGGCGGATCACGTTCTGCAGCCTGGACACGCCTGCGTGCGGCCCTGTCAGATGCGCGCACCTTCCCGGCCCGGTATCTCTCCCATGATGCCGGTGATGCCCTGACCCGTGTCGATGCCCAGGCCTTTGGCCCGGCGGCGCGCGGCCGGCAGCTGATCCTGGTTGAGGCCCATCGCGCCAGCGATATTGCCCGCCTGATCGATCTTGCCCGCACCGCGCCAGAACTGAACATGGCGATTGTCGGCGGCGATGAGGCCTGGATGGTGGCCGAGGACCTTGCCGAGTCGAAGATCCCTGTCATCTTGGACCCCTTCCAGAATTTGCCGGCCAGTTTCCAGCAGCTTGGCGCGAGCCAGGAAAACGCTGCCCGCCTGATCGAAGCCGGCGTGGTCACTGCCTTTGCCCATCTCGCCGATGATGGCCATCAGGCCCGCCTGGTGTTGCAGAGCGCGGGCAATGCGGTCGCCAACGGTGTCGATCATGATGATGCACTGGCCGCCATCACCGTAGCGCCTGCCGCGATTTTCGGCCTGGAAAATCTCGGCACCATCGCCCCCGGCGCCATTGCCGATCTGGTGGTCTGGGACGGTGACCCGCTGGAGGTGATGAGCGCGCCGACACACATCTTCATCGCAGGCGAGGAACAGTCTCTGGAAAGCCGGCAGACCCGCCTACGCGACCGCTATCTTGGCCTGGACAATGGCGACCTGCCCTTTGCCTACAAGCGTGGCGAAGCGCCGGAGTAGAGTCACACCCGGCCGGTCATCATGGCGCGGAGAATAACCCAGCGACGCATGAGCCGACCGGGCAGCTTGCCCTGGCTGTAAAGGCCGCGCAGGCGCGCATGGGCCAAGGCAGGGCGAATTTCTGACGGCACGCGGGGGATCACCGGACCGAATGCCTGACTTTCTCCGCGCCGGGCACGCGCATAGGCTGGTGCCAGCGCCTGGATATGACGCCCCCAGCCATGAGTGCGGGCAAACATGTGCGCCGCCATGGCCATGAGCATGGCTTCAGGCTCAAGATTTCGGTCACCCGCCTCGAAAGCCGCTTCATGGCCATCAACCAGTCTTTGCAGCGCCTTCACGGAGTAGGCGCCCTTCTGAATGCACGAGGCGAGGACCTGAACCACGTCATGTTTGCGCACAGGCCCACCTGCACCGATCTCGCCGAGAGCCTCTCGCCACCACTGGAACCGGATGGCGCCAAGCGTCGGCTCGCTCACCACGAGCCGCACACGCGCAAGTTCCAGGTTCAAGGCATATAGCGCGATGAGTGCACGGCGCTCGGTCTGGGCCGCATAGCGCGATGAAAGCCATCTGTCTTCATCGCTGCGCGCGACCCGCGCATCGATTCTATTCCAATCTTCCTGGCTGGGTGGACTGGCAGGCGAAAGCATGTACCCCATATGCCCCTTAGGAGCTGCTCCTGAAAGTTAAACAAACGCGAGGAATGACATCATGGCCTTTGACTTGCCCGCCCTGCCCTATGAGCGCAATGCGTTGGAACCGCATATTTCCGAGAACACGATCAATTTTCACTATGGGAAACACCATCAGGGATATGTCACCAAGCTGAACGCCGCCATTGAGGGCACCGAGCTGGACGGCAAGAGCCTGGAAGAAATCGTCACGGCCACGTCCGGCGATGCCGCAAAGGGCGGGATCTTCAACAATGCCGCCCAGGTCTGGAACCACACCTTCTACTGGCACTCGATGAAGCCCGGCGGCGGCGGCGCGCCGACCGGCAAGATTGCCGAGCTGATTGAACGCGATTTTGGCTCCTATGACGAGTTCAAGGCCGCTTTCAAGGCCAAGGGTGCGACGCAGTTCGGCTCCGGCTGGGCCTGGCTGGTGATGGCCGGCGACAAGCTGCATGTCACCAATACGCTGAACGCGCACACGCCCGTGGAAGATGCCGACGCCACGCCGCTGCTCACCATGGATGTCTGGGAGCATGCC
>JALEGE010000003.1 GCA_022760335.1 Hyphomonadaceae bacterium | reverse complement strand
TGCTGGTCACCCGCACGCTCTTGATGATCGCCTATCTGCTGGCCTGGCCGCTGGCGACTGTGATGATCATGAATGCGACATGGCAGGCCCTGCCCATTACCTATACCGAATTGCTCATCGTTGCGGCCAGTATCGCCCTGATGGGGCCGGTCACTTCGCTCGGTGTGGCATCTTATGCGTCCAACAAGGTCGAGGCATTGGCGCTGTTCAAGTTCATCAGCTTCATCATCATCTCGCCGCTGGCCCTGAAGTTCATTCCCGATGAGGCCTGGTATCGCTCGCTCTTCCTGCTCTCGCCGGCGGGGTGGGGCTACATGTCCTTTGATGCCTTCGTGCAGGACAACCAGACCATGGGATACATCTATGCGGTTGGCGGGACGCTCTTCAATCTCGCCCTGCTCACGGCCTGTATCCGGTACTATCAGTCGACGCTGTACAAGACCGACTGACGACCCAATTGCCGCCCTCAGGCATGCGCCGGAGCTTCTTCTTCTTCCGGCGTATCGCCAGCTCCTTCCTCCAATCGCGCCTTCAGCTCGGCCAGGATCTCGGCATGGCGGTCGCGCGTCAGCGGATAGGTCCACATGATCGCGCAGGCGGTGAGGAACAAAAGGCCCGGCAGGATCGCGAAGGCGAGCCGGATGCCGGCCCCGGCCAGCATGGTCTGGCTTTCCGCTGTCGCGTCAAACCCGCTCAAGTCGAGCAGCAGGAAAGCAAGTGCACCGCCCAGCGCCGTGTTGAGTTTCACGGCAAAGAGGAACACGGCGAAATACATGCCCGCCCGGTCTTCTCCCGTTCTCCAGCGGTCATGGTCGACGATATCGCCCAGCAAGGTGTAGGGCGCGATCAGCCCGGCGCCCACGGAAAGCACCATACCGGCGAACATCACCATATAGGGGATCAGCGCCTGTTCGCCCGGCACGAGAACCGACGGCGCGAGGATCCAGCCCGCACCCAGCGCGAGGGAGATCGCCCAGGCCCTGTGCTTCTGCATCCGGAGCATGATGAGATACCAGGCGATGATCCCGAAAATTCCGAGGAACACCCCGCTGCCCAGCGCGATGGCGACATGTTCGCCAAGCCCGAGATAGGCGTCCAGATACAAAAATTGCAGCGTCCCGTTCATCCCGGCGGCCAGGCCGCTGATGAGAAAGGCGATGATGAACCGGGCGAAGGGGCCGTTTTCGAACATGGAGATGAGATATTTCTGGCCGATCCGCATGACCGGCTTGTCGGCCGATCCAGCCGCCCCACTCGGCGCCAGCGCAACGGCACAGAGCACGCAGACGAGGCCGAGCCCGAGGAAGATGAGCGCCGTCACCCGCATGGTTTCAAATGTGAACTCCGTACTCTCGAACATCGGCAACAGCGGAACCAGCGCGAAAGCCAGTGCGCCAACCGCAGCGAACATGGTCTTTACGAAGAAGACGGTCGTGCGGCGATTGTAATTCTCGGTAATCTCGGCCGACCAGGCATTGTGCGGCACCTCGATCATTGTCCATCCGAGATAGAAAACGAGGCTCCAGGCGGCGAAATAGATGATGCCGGAGTTCTCCGCGGGGGTACTGACAAACCAGCTGGCCAGCGCCGTCACCAGAAAACCAAGGACAAGCCACGGCTTTCGTGTGTTCCACTTCCTTTTATACCTGTCAGACAAGAGGCCGATGACCGGATCCGTCACCGCATCGAAGATCCGCGAGATCAGGACAATCGCCGAAATCGCGCCGAGGGAAACCCCCATATATTTGGCATAAAGCCCCGGCACCACGCCGATAAAGGGCGCGCTGATGAACTGCGAGATCAGTGATGGCGCGGCGAGTGCGAGAATCGCGGCGATTGTTATGTTGCGGCCTTGGGCCATGGATTGTCCTCCCGAAGATCGCCCGTCTGGCGGGGCGGTTTGTGACCCGATCTCTTATGTGTCAGTCGGGACGGGGGCCGCATGATCGACATGCCCATCGTCGCGAAAGCATCTTGTGCTGACCGGTTATAGGCTTATGATTAGCCTCCTAATGATAAGGCTGCAAGACACATCCTGGGAGGCCCCTTTGACAAATATCCCCTATCCCGACGCTGAAGACCTTGATCCGCGCGTGGCGCACATGATTGAGGTTTCGCCGAAGATCAACATTATCCAGGTTATGGCCCATGCACCGGGCAATGCCGAAAGCGTACTTCGGCTGTCTGATAGCGTGCTCAATCGTGGTTCGCTCGACCCGGTCACGCGCCAGATCGCGCTTATCCGCATGTGTACCGTTGTGGGATCTGAATATGAGCGCATCCTGCTGGAAAGCGTGTCGCGTGGCGTAGGCCTCAGCGAGGAGATGATCCTCGCCGCGCGGGAGGGCAGCACCAGCACCGCCCTGTCGGAACATCACCGGATGGCCGCGAAGATGGGCGAGGAACTTGCGGCCGGCCCCAGGCCCAGCCCGGAGACCTTCGCATATTTCCGCAAGACGCTGCCCATCCGGGAACTGGTCGAGCTGGTCCAGGCCATCGGCTTTTACCTGATGCAGACCCGCCTGATCGAGACCTTCGAAATCTCACCCGAAGAGCCCGCTGTCGATCTCAGCCAGCGCCCCGATCCGAACAATGAAGCGCTCAAGGCCTGGCGAGAAGGCCGCGCCTGACCGGATCAGGCCGCGCGTCATTTAAGGAGGGCGGCAATCAGATAGGCCACTGCGCCGCCCAGTGCGGCGCAGACGCCCGCCAAAACCGCATCTGCCGGTGCAACCAGGTTCAGGAACACCGCGCCCTGCCAGGCCGCAACCGCGCCGATAATGCCGATGATAGGCCCGGCGACCATGCCGGGATCGCGGCCTTTCATCACCAGGCCAAGAAATTTGGCGATCACCGATCCGGTGATGATCGCGACGATCCAGGAAATTGTAATGGGGTCCATGACGGCTTCACCTTTGTCTGAAGGAAAACGGGGGATAACTTGAACGGATCTACGCCCTAATTCGCGGCCTTGGCTGGTCCGGCATTGAAGGCGAGATGCTTGTCCGCACGCGGCTCGGCAGGCAGGCCCAGAACCCGCTCGCCGATGATGTTGCGCAGGATTTCGTCGCTGCCGCCCTCAATGCGCACGGCGGGCGAGCGCATCAGGACGCTGTGCACGAGGCTGTGGCGCGCGCGCAGACTGGCATCACCATGCGGGACCTGCCCGCCGAGCAGGTCCCAGGTCTCAATGGCAATGTCCTGCATGAGCTCGCCGGCAACGAGTTTGCCAATCGAGGCTTCCGGGCCAGGCTCGCGCCCTTGCGAAAGCGCAGAGATCAACCGCGCAGACGTGTATTTCAGGCCATTCGCACGGCAGGCCCAGTCCGCGAGCTTGTCATCAAAGGCCGCGCCGGCGGAAAAGCCCGATCCGCTCGCCTCCAATGCCGTCACATAATCCAGAATTTCGGGCAGGCCCGTCGGAATGCCGCTGCCGATCGACATGCGCTCATTCATCAGCGTCGTCAGGGAAACCCGCCAGCCTTGATTGACTTCGCCAAGACGCTGGGCATCGGGAATACGCACATCGGTGAGGAACACTTCGTTGAAAACCGTGTCGCCATTCGCCTGGCGGATGGGGCGAACCTCCACACCAGGCGCGCGCATGTCGAGATAGAACATGGTCAGCCCGCGATGCTTGGGCACGGAGGGGTCAGAGCGCGTCAGGATGATGCCGAAATCGGCCTCATGTGCCCAGGATGTCCAGATCTTCTGGCCATTGAGAATCCAGTCATCACCATCCGGCTCAGCCCGCGTCCGCAGGCCGGCAAGGTCAGACCCCGCCGAGGGCTCGGAGAACATCTGGCACCAGATCTCATCGCCGCTGGCAATCCTCGGCAGGTGCCGGGCTTTCTGCGCGTCATTGGCATAGTGCATCAGCGTCGGCGCACACATGCCCTGCCCGATCAGGACCAGCTCATTCAGCGCGCCCACGGGCGCCTCTTCCTGGTCCCAGATGATCTTTTCCATCACCGCGGCATCCCGGCCACCATAGGCCTTTGGCCAATGCAGGCAGGCCCAGCCAGCCTCGAATTTCTTCCGCTGCCAATCCCGTGCGCCAGTGACCAGATCACTGCGGGCGCAGAGACCGCTGCGGAAGGCTTTCACGAGGTCGAACGGGGCATGCCGCGCGATCCATTCGCGGGCTTCCGCGCGGAATTCAGCTTCTTGCGGGGAATCCTCAAAGTCCATCGGCCAGCTCCTGTCCGGCTATGTCCGCCTCGGCGATCCGGCCAGCGGCCTCGTCGCGCAATGTCCGCGCAATCAGCTGTTTCCAGGCCTGGCGGCCACCCAAAAGGCCCGACAGCCAAAGCGCGCGGCGATAATGCAGGTGGCAGTCCACGTCCCAGGTAAAGCCCATCGCGCCATGCACCTGAAGATTGCCCTTCGCACAGGCCAGATAGGCATTGGCGGCTGAAACATGCGCCAGCGCGCCAGCCAGCTCCAGGTCCGGCGCATCAGACATCAGCGCCCAGGCGCCGTGATAACAGTTCGACCGGGCCAGCTCGACGCTGACATAGAGGTCCGCCAGCATATGTTTGAGTGCCTGGAAGGAGCCAATCTCGCGCCCGAAGGCTGTGCGTTCCTTCGCATAGGCCACCGCATCGTCGAGGCAGCGCTGCGCCCCGCCGAGCTGCTGGAAGGCAACCAGGACCGCAGACCGCGCGAGCAGGCCGTCCAGTTTCTCACCGGCCTCCGGACCGGCGGCAAGGGGCAGCAGCGCCGCAGAATCGAGGATGACCGCCTGCTCAGGCCAGCTCGGATCGCGCAAGGGTCTGGACTCGATTGCGACACCCGCGGCATCAAGCTCAAGCAGGAAAAGCGCCCCGCCCGGACCGACCATCACCACAAGGTCAGCCGGCATGCCGTCGACAGGCAGGCTAAACCAGCCGGACGCGGTATGCCCCTCAATCTGCACGTTCGCAGAAAGGGGACGGCGGCAATCCGCAAATGCAGCTATAGAGCGCCCTTCAGCAAGTTTCTGAAGAAAGGCCGCGCCGGGCTCTGCCTCTGCAAAACCTAACAATACTTCCATGGCCACAAAGCGCGACAGGGCGACAGGCGCGGGCACCAGCGCGGCGCCGAGTTCCTCGGCGATGACGCAGAGATCCAGATATCCAAGCCCGTTTCCGCCCAGGGCTTCAGGAAGCGCAGTAGCCGGAACCCCCATCTCGCAGATATCCTGCCAGGCGGGCTGTCCAGCCTGCAGGTCACCTTCAAGCAGTGCCCGCACCATCTCAGGGCATGCATGGCTGTGCAGCAAGCGGCGGACCTGCTCGCGCACAAGCGCCTGATCCTCTGAAAAATCGAAATTCATTTCAATCGTCCGCGTCGCGCCAGCGGTGAGCTAGCCAGCATCGCCTTCAGCCGCCATTTGTTGGCGCTGGAATTCCAGGAATTCTTCCGGGCTCATCGAAGCCATCAGCTTGAAGACATCCAGATTGAGCTCAAAAGTGTGGCCATCCTCGGCGTGCAATTCCAGGAAGCGGCCATCCTTGTTGATCGCGGTCAAGATCACCAGCACGTCCGCGACATTGCCATTGGTCGTCATCGGCGTGTGTGTGGAGCCAAAGGGTTCGTAGGCCAGCGTCCCAGCGGGGATTTCCGTGTCGTCATAAACCCAGGTGCCCGACAGTGTGTAAGCAACCGCTGTGCAGTGATGGGTGTGCTTGTGATGGCGCGTATTGGCGCTGAAACGCTGCACGAAGACAACCTGTTGGGCTGTTTCATCGACATGCAGGATTTTCATGGCGTCCTCAGGGTTTTGGAGGAAACGGTGCCAGGGTTTGTCCGCCAGGGGATAGAGGAAACTGCCATCTTCAAGTTGCGCCATGGTCTTTCTCCCAGTCATTCAGTCCCGAATTCACAAATAGCTGCAGTGGATCCGGAGAACGCTTTTCGTTTCGTTATATTCCATATCATAAGCTTCCTAATTATAAAAACACAAGAGCTTTCAGGCGAGTTTTGCGGGCTTTTTGGGTTCACGCTACGGTAGAAGCCTCAGTTGGGCGCGAGCGCGTTTGACTTGCTGGCACTGGTTGCCAACTCATCTCGGGCGGAGACGAGGAATCAGATCGCGGTCTTCATCTTTAGCGTTTCGGAATCCACGGCGGGTGTCGACAGGATTGGCGCAGCGGCGCGCAATCTGCGCAGCAAGCCGATCAACTGCATCCGCTCATCCTTGCTGAGCACCTGCATGGCCCGCGTGATATTGTAGTAATGCGGGGGGTAGGCCTGCTCAACTTTCTTGAGTCCTTTGGCCGTAAGGAAAACAGATACTTTCCGACGGTCATCTTCCCGACGTTGTCTGAGAATGAGCTTCTCTTTCTCGAGGGCGTCAAGCAAGCCGGTCACTGTTGCGCGCGTCACTCCGAGCTGATCTGAAATTTCGGCTGGTGTAATGCCTTCATCGGCACCGAGTACGGCCACGCACCACAAGGTCACATGACGCCCCATGGTCAGATTATGGGCCGACAGCTCTTTCTCGAGTTCAAGCTCGAGAGAACGAGCGGTACGCAGCAACTCGTTCATTGTGAAAATCGCCAGGGCATCCAGCTGTGGATAATCGGTGATCTGCTTGCTGATCTCATCCAACGAGGGCAAATCCTTTGGCACCAGAAGATCACTCATTCCAAAAATCTCATTCACTCAGCAGTTCAAATAAATTCGCTACACCTACCAAATACGCCCCCACGCTTGACATTGCAAATATCATGTCATGCCTTATAGTTAGGCACTAAACTATAACTGGGGTTGTCCTTTGAACAAACACGTCCTCGGAGACAGGCTGCTCCTTACACTGATTGGTGCGTTGGGAAAGCCGTTCTTTAGTCAGCAAGTTGAGACAGCGCCTTTCGCGGAGCATCTGGCGGGCATTTCAATTGACCTGCCGGATCTGAGCCTGGACGACGTCCTTATCGCGGTGCCCATGGAGGGGCTCGCCGGGCCGATGGAAGCGGGGCTGAAGGTGATCTGCCGCAGTGCGCCGGATGCGCCGGTTGTGATTTACCATCAGGGCGGCGGTGAAATCCCGTTCGACCAGACCGTCCGCGCGGCTTTCCCGGCTGGGCGTGACCAAGGTGTCACGGTGATCGCCGTCAAAACGCCCTTCCAGACAACGCAGCAGGAACTGCGCGAACGTTTCGTGGACTTCAACAATTATGTTGCCATGATCGCATCTGTGGTCCGCCTCACAGAGGCCCTGATCCAGTCGCCAGACCTGTCAGGCGCCGCCTGCAAGATCGTGGCCGGCTACAGCCTCGGCGGTTTTGTCAGCGGGCGGCATCACATCCATTACAATTCCGCCGATGCCTATGTGCCCTTTGTCTCGGGCACCGCGCATGCGGAGATCTTCTTCACCTCGGTCAAGGCCGCGGCCATTGCGCGTAAGCGACCCGAAATCCTGCGCTCACGGCTGAACTTCACAGAGGACTGGGCACGGGCCGACAATTCGAACGTCTTCCCCGTGCTAGGCAAGTATGATCAGCTCAACAAGCTTTCGGTGCAAGGCCCTTCCTATGGTGGTCTGGCTTATGATCTGTGGGAAGGTGGTCATCTGTATGGCGCCAAACACCCCCATCTGATCCGTGAGAAGATACAGTCCGTGATCGCTGATCTGCGCGCCGGCGAAATGCGCACCTAGCGCCTTTTCTGGTCCGTTATTTCGTTCCCTCAGGAGACCGTTGCACATGCTGCATCCAGACCTCGATATTCTCTGTGTGCTCCCTAAGCTCTGGCAGGGATACTTTGTTGATGCCTTTCGCGAGCGGCTTGCGCCCGCCCGGTTTCTGACACCCGAGGATGTGGCCGACCCGGCCCGCATCACCTATGCCTTCGTCCTGGCGCCCCCGCCCGGTTATCTGGCGGGTTTCCCCAATCTGAAGGCCATCATGCCCGTCGGAGCGGGGGTCGAGCATGTGCTGGCAGACCCTGACCTTCCCGATGTCCCGATCGTGCGCATGGTACAGCCGGACATGGCCCAGCGCATGAGTGAATACATCGTCCAGCATGCGCTCAATCATATGCGCAGGTTCCGGCAGATCCGCGAAGCGCAGGCCCGCGCGGAGTGGAACCTGTTTGCCGCGCCGACTGCGCCTGACACAACGGTGGGGATTCTGGGCCTCGGAACGCTCGGCCAGCATGCCGGTGCATGTCTGGCCGCCTTGGGTTTCAAGGTGCGGGGCTGGTCGCGCACACCCAAGCAGGTGCCGGGAATGGAGTCCTTTGCCGGACGCGAGGGTCTGCAGGCCTTCCTGTCGGAATGTGATATTCTGGTCAGTCTCCTGCCCCTGACGCCGGAAACCCAGGATCTTATCGACCGTGACCTGCTCTGCGCGCTGCGGCCGGGGGCCTCCCTGATCAATGCCTCGCGCGGCGGCGTTGTGAAAGATGACGACCTGATCGCCTGCCTGGATGACGGCATCATCGGCGAGGCAACGCTGGATGCCTTCGATATCGAGCCCTTGCCGGCAGATCATCCCTACTGGTCCCACCCGCGTGTCACCGTGACGCCGCATTGCGCGAGCGCAGCGACCGCCGAAGCGGTGTCAGATCGCATTCGCCAGGTCATCGAGACGGTCGAGCGCGGCGAGGCGCCGACACCCGTCGTGGACCGCAAGACCGGCTACTAGGCTACGTACAAAGAATGCAGCTTGTGCGGTTTGGTGAAATTATATAATTTGGCACCTAATTAAATTCTTATGGGGAGATATACATGCTTTCAACACGCTTCACTCAGGCCTTCGGGGTCGAGTATCCGATTGTCCAGGGCGGCATGCAGTGGGTCGGACGCGCAGAGCTGGTCTCAGCCGTTGCGAATGCCGGTGCGCTTGGCCTGATAACCGCGCTCACCCAACCCACGCCAGAAGATCTGGTTCGGGAAATCGCGCGCTGCCGCGAGATGACAGACAAGCCCTTCGGCGTGAACCTCACCATCTTGCCGGCGATCAAACCGCCGCCCTATGCCGAGTATCGCCAGGCCATCATCGAGGCAGGGATCAAGGTGGTGGAAACCGCCGGCAGCAATCCACAGGAACACATTCCCGAGTTCAAATCCGCAGGGGTCAAAGTCCTGCACAAATGCACCTCGGTCCGCCATGCCATCAAGGCCGAACAGCTCGGTGCCGATGCCATCTCGATCGACGGGTTCGAGTGCGCCGGCCATCCTGGCGAGGATGATGTGCCGGGCCTTGTCCTGATCCCGGCAGCGGCCGACAAGGTCTCCATTCCGATGATCGCCAGTGGCGGGTTCGGGGATGGCCGCGGGCTTGTGGCGGCGCTCGCGCTTGGGGCTGAAGGCGTGAATATGGGGACACGCTTCATGTGCACCGTGGAAAGCCCGATCCATCACAGTGTGAAGGAACAGATTGTTGCCAATGATGAGCGCGCGACGGATCTCATCCTGCGCACGCTGCACAACACCTCCCGCGTTGCCCGCAATGCAATCAGCCAGCAGGTCGTCGCCATTGAGCAAGCCGGCGGCGCCACATTCGAGGATGTCCGGGACCTTGTGGCCGGCAGCCGGGGGCGCCTGGTTTATGAGGAAGGCGATCCGGAATTTGGTATCTGGTCAGCCGGCCAGGTACAGGGCCTGATCCACGATATCCCCACAGTTGGCGACCTGGTTGCCCGCATGGTGCGCGAGGCTGAGGCGATTATTTCAGACCGGCTCACCGCCATGACCTGAGGCTGAAGGCTGGCGCAAACCCGGCTCAGTCTGTCATCCAGTTCGGCGCGCGCCTTTCGAGAAAGGCGTGCACGCCTTCGGCAAAGTCAGCGGAGTTTGCACACAGGATCTGGTTGCGGTCCTCCAGGGCGATCGCGGCCTCCAGGCTGCCCGCATCCAGGTTCATGTTCAGCGCTTCTTTTGACAGGCGCAGGCCAAGCGGCGACGTGCCCAGCATGTGCCGGATATCTTCCTCGGCAGCGGCCTCAAGCCCATCCTCAGGCACCATTTGGGCCACCAGGCCAAGGCTGAGGGCGCGCTCTGCGGAGATGAATTTCCCGGTCAGGATGAGCTCAGCAGCCAGCGAGGCGCCAACCAGGCGCGGCAGGAAATAGGACGAGCCCATATCGCAGCCGCCCAGCCCAATCCGGATATAGGCGCAGTTCATTTTGGCCGTGTCTGCCGCAATGCGGATGTCCGATGCCATGGCGAGGGAAAAGCCGCCGCCACAGGCCGCGCCCTGGATCAGGCTGATGATCGGCTGCGGGCAGCGACGCATGGCGAGATAGATCTCAGCAATCTTGCGCTGCATGCGCAGACCCATGGCAATGTCCGGCGCGGTCGCATCCTTGTCGCGGTCGACCTCATTTTTCAGGTCCAGGCCGGCACAAAAGGCCTTGCCGCGTCCGCGCAGGACGACGATGCGCCGGTCCGGACGGTCTGCCAGAGCCATGAAATAGGACCGCAAGCCGTCGATCATCTCCGGATTCATCGCGTTCAGCGCCTCCGGTCGGTTGAGCGTCACCCAATCCACCGCGCCTTTTTCCTCAATCCGGATCGCAGGCATGCCAATCTCCCTTATTATGCTTGGATGAGCATTCTTGTTTGATCCAATTAATTAGGCAACGTATAATTTTAAATCTGAAACATACCCACGCGGAGCGGACCGCTATGAAGACGTCCGCCCGCACCAGCGACCAGGGAGGACGCCAGCACATGACCAAGGACACCATTGCCCCAGACGCTGGCGTGGACCGGGTCCATGCCCTTCTGCGCGAGTTGACCCTGGCGGAGAAGATCGCCCTGATGTCCGGCCAGGATTTCTGGAGCCTTCCGGCTATACCCAGGCTCGGCATTCCAAGCCTGACGGTTTCCGATGGTCCGACGGGGCTACGCTCGACCAATTCTGATCCTGCAACAGTCTTTCCGGTCGGGGTTGCGCTCGCGGCGACCTGGAATGAGGCATTGGCCAATCAGGTTGGCACGGCGATCGCGCGCGAGGCCATCGCCTATGATGTCGACGTCTTGCTGGCTCCCTCGATCAATATCCAGCGTACACCGCTGGGTGGACGAAATTTCGAGACCTATTCGGAAGACCCGCATCTGACCGGCGAAATTGCCACCGCTTATGTCCAGGGCGTACAGTCTCAGGGCGTCGGCACATCCCTGAAGCATTACGCGGCCAATAATCAGGAGCATGAGCGCATGCGCGGCTCTTCGAATATGAGCGAGCGTGTGTTGCGGGAAATCTATCTGTCAGCCTTCGAATCGACCGTGTGCCGCGCCGATCCCTGGACTCTCATGTCCGCCTATAATCGCGTGAACGGGAC
>JALEGE010000037.1 GCA_022760335.1 Hyphomonadaceae bacterium | reverse complement strand
GGATTTGATGGACGCCCGGTTTACCCAACTTTATGGACTAACAGAGACGACCGGCGCGGGAACCTATCTGCCGCCTGAGGCCCATGACCCGGCCTGGGGCAAACTGCGCTCGTGTGGTGTGCCCTATCCTGGCACTGTCGTGCGGTGCGTTGACCCAGAGGGCAATGACGTGGCCACGGGCGAAGTTGGCGAGATCGTTATCGCTGCAGATTTTGTAATGAAAGGCTACTGGAACCGTCCTGAAGCCACCGAAGAAGCTCTTCGCGGCGGCTTTTTTCATACAGGTGATGCCGGATATTTCGATGAGGACGGTTTTCTCTACATCCATGATCGGTTGAAGGACCTGATCGTATCAGGTGGAGAGAATGTATATCCGGCTGAGGTCGAGAATGCGATTTTCGGCCATCCGGGCGTGGCGGATGTTGCCGTGATCGGTGTCCCGGACGAAACTTGGGGCGAGGCGGTGAAAGCTATCATCGTTGCCAAGCCGGGCGAAACGCCTTCCCCGGAGGATATCATCGCCTGGACCAAATCGCGAATTGCCAGCTACAAGGCGCCAAAAAGTGTCGACTTCACTGACCTTTTGCCGCGCAATCCCTCTGGCAAAGTCTTGCGCCGAGATCTGCGGGAACCGTATTGGCAGGGTGTGGAGCGCCGGGTGGGTTGAAGTATTTGCTTCAGGTCTGAAAGACACTCGAGAGAACTGCACAATCTATAGTAAGAATTGAGAAAACTAAGTGTTGTAGGGTTCCGGTACGTCACGTCCCCGGAGGCCTTTTCATGTATGACGCACGTGGTTCGTCCAGCTCTGGCGCTGGAAACCTTGTTTTTGGCGGTGTCACCCTCGTCGTTGTCGGTTTGGCCTTTCTGCTCGCCTGGTTTGGCGGCGATCTGTTTTCCGGGAAATCCGGGGATGGGCTTTCAAGTCGCGCAGCCCTGCCAACTGACAGTGCGCTGTCAGAAATGATGCGTTCGCCAGAAGAGAAGCGTTTCCTGACCGCGCTGAACCGGCTAGATGCATCGGCCTATTCGCGCCTGGAGGCGGAATACACTTCGGCAGGAAACCGGGAAGATCAACTGAAGACCGTGGGTGAGGCAGCTGGCTGGGTGATCATGAACAATGCCGAGCATCTTGCGCATGTCTCCGCAAACGACCTGAACGAGATGCTGGATACTGCACTCGCGGAAGTCGGTGCGGCGCGCCGGGCCAATCATGCGCTTTGCAAGGGCTCAAGCTATGTCGGTGTGGAGAACATGTCCCAACCGGAAATGGAGCGCTGGCTTGCACGCCATGGCCTCAGTCTGGAGACGGCGTATATGAGCTCTGTTGGCTGGCAGGCCGACATCCTGGAAATGATCGAACGTGCTAAACGCTCGCCCCAGCGCCACGGCAAGATCAATCGTCAGGATGAGCAGGCTTTTCAGGGTCTGATGATGTCGATGATGAGTGACCCAGCGATCATGCAGCTGGCCATGACCAATGGTAAAGACACAGCCGCATTGCGCAATGTGGATGTCTGTGCAGTCGGTGAGAGCCTGTTGCGCGAAGTGCGCGAGCTGCCAGATGGCACCAAGGCACGTGCCTGGGCGACCATGTTTGATATGCCGGAATTCCGACAGGGCCTTAGTCAGGTCCGCAATATGGGCTTTTAGAGGCGCGGGACGCCTTGTTGCTCCAAGCGCCATTCCAGCAGATCGATCCGGTCTTGACCGAAGAAGACCTCGTCTTCCAGAACCATGGTCGGGACGCCCCAGTGGTGCTTGTCGAGTTCGGTCTGGCTGATCTCAATCTCGCGCTCGATGCGGTCTTCTTCGGCTTCCGCTCTGGTGTCCAGATCTGCGAGGTCGAGTCCGGCGCGCGCGACCGCATTGGCCAGGTGCATGCTTTCAGTCCAGGCCTGGCCAGACCAGATCAGGGTTGAAACCTCATCAAGGAAGGCCCAGCCGGCGGCGTCACCTGTTTCGCAAGCGAGCACGCCCAAGCGGCTTAAACGATGGATATGAGGCTGATCCTTGGCGATTTCGCGCGTGGCCATGTTCATCGAGACAGGATCTGGATTCGGCCGGGCCATGGGCAAGCCAAGATATTCTGACAGTCTGAAGATGTCGCGCAAGAGATAGGGCGTCCATTGCGGCGCGACTCGCTGAAAGAATTCCGGTGTGCGGATTGCAATCGGATAGACCACACGTGGACGCACCCGAATCTGCCAGCGATCCGGCAAGCTGCGCAGGCGCCGGGTTGCGAGATAGGAATACGGCGATCTGAACGACCAGAAGACTTCAACAGTTTTCATTTTTTCTCTCTTGGCCTCCCCGCCAACCAGGGCCATCTTCGACCCCATGATTGAAAAGACGATCCGCGCTTTCCTGGACCAGGTCAAATTTCCGGAGATTATTGTCCCGGATTTTTCCGGTCTCGACTGGGTGCAAACGACAGATCGCTTGCGCCAGAGTTTCTATCGCGCCAGCCGCGCAATCGAATCCGATGCACCCATGTTGGCGGAAATGTCGAACCTGCCCGTGGAAGGTGCGGATGGTACGCTGCAGGCACGGCTTTATGTGCCGCTCGCTGCTGGAATTGGTGCAGGGCCGGCGATCGTTTTCTTTCATGGCGGTGGGTTCGTGCTCGGAGATCTCGACAGCCATGACATGATCTGCCGACGGCTTGCGCATGCCGCGCGCTGCCGGGTGATTTCCATCGATTATCGCCTCGCGCCCGAGCACAAGTTTCCCCTCGCCCATCTGGACGCTGAGGCGGCCTGGTCCTGGATCATTGGTCATGCCGACCATTTGAAATTCGATCCGGAACGTATCGCTGTGGCCGGGGACAGTGCCGGTGGCAATCTCGCGGCTTTTGTCTGCCAGGAAATGAACCGGCAGGGTGGGCCGATGCCGGCTTATCAGCTCCTGCTTTATCCGCTGGTGCAGTTTGTTGATATCCGCTCGAAAAAGCTCACCTTCCAGGAAGGCGGATTTTTCATCTCGCCCAATCTCTATGACTATTTTCGCGATGCTTATATCGAGCACAAGACCGACCGTATGGATCCGCGCGTTTCACCGCTCTTTGCCGAGGATGAGGACTTCCGCGGGTTGCCGCCGGCGCACTTTGTGCTCTGCGGTTGGGATCCGCTGAAGGATGAGGGGCGTGCATATGCCGACAAGCTGGCAAGCTTCGGTGTGCCGGTTACAATCCGCGAACATCCAGGCATGGTGCATGGCTTCATGAATATGACAGCGGTCTCGAATGCTGTTCGTGAGGCGATCCATGATTGTGGTGTGGTCGCGGGCCGGGCACTCGGCGCGCTGAAACCGACCGAGAATTAGGTGTCTTCGCCTTCATCCGGTTGTGGCACGCTGGCCTTCAGACTGAGGGCGTGCAGTCCGGTTTCAAATTCCTCTCCCAGCACCATATGAATGGTGCGCTGGATCTGGACCCGGCTCAAATCTGCGAAAGCATCGGAGATGATGGTGACATTGAAATGGGTCTCGCCAGCCTCGGAACTGCCGGCATGTCCGGCATGGCGCGCGGAATCATCTGTCACTTCGAGGCGAACCGGGGTAAACGCCTCTTCTAGTTTTTTACGAATCCTTTCCATTCTGCTTGTCAATTCTGGTCACCTCGCTTTGCGCCGCTAATATGTCTGCCATGGATGACGCTTTTCCATACCGGGTCAAATTCCGCGACATTCGCGTAAAGCCTCCGGCTGACGATGTCTCGCGTGAAAAAGCGACCAAAACCCGCATGTGTGAACACAAGAGTTGTGATCTGGCCGGCGAGTTCAAGGCGCCCAAGCGCAATGCCCGCGGATATCACTGGTTCTGCCAGCGTCATGCCGGGGAATATAATCGCAATTTCAATTTCTTCGACAATCTCACCGAAGGCGAGTTGAAGGCGTTTGAGGAAAGTGCGCGCTACGGCCACAAGAAGACCTGGAAGTTCGGCACCGGGCCAACCGGCGGCAAGAAGGCGGCGCACCTGCATGACCGGCGCCGCTGGCGTGGACGTGAGATTTTCGAGGATGGCGTGGCCGGCGCCCCGCGCGAAGCTGCCCGAGGTCGGACCCGGCTGCAGATCCGTGCCTTGAACGAGCTTGACCTTGCCGCAGATGCCACGCCCGAACAGATTCGCGAGCGCTACAGCGACTATGTCCGCCGCTTCCACCCGGACAGCAATCAGGGCGACCGCTCCAGCGAGCACAAGCTCCAGCGCGTCTTGCGGGCCGGCAAAGCGCTCAAGGCCGCGGGGCTGATGAAGTCGAAGCGCTAGGCCTCATCGGCAGGTTGGATCGATGGCTCTTTGATTCCCAACAGTCGGCGTGCAGCGCGGCGATGATTTTCCTTCACATGCGCGCCAACAATGCCGAGAGCGGTGGCGAGAACTGTTGCATCATCGGTGAAACCGAGCCCGGCGACCACATCGGGCACAGCATCGGTCGGCACAACGAAGTAGGCCAGCGCGGCGAGCAATACGCCCTTGGCCTTGCGCGGCGTAGCTGGGTCTATGGCCGCGTAATATGCAGCCGCCAGATCATCGGCAAAAGGAATTTTGCCCGCGACTTTCAGGAGCTTTGGCAGAAACCGCCGCCGGGCTGTGCGAAAGTTTCGGTTTATGGCTAGGGGGAGTTTTGCACGCTCTGGCTCTCCGGCTTCCCTTTGAATTTCCCTAGCGTCAGTCATTGGCCACTCCGTGTCTAGAGAGTAGATCGCCAATCATCGAAACACTTCAAGGGAGATACTACAGTCATGAAACTCGATTCCTCTATTTCCGCTGTCATTACAGGCGGGGCGTCTGGTCTGGGCGCCGCTACCGCGACAAAGCTTGCCACCGAGTATGGCGTGAAAGTGGCCCTCTTTGATCTGAACGAAGAAAAGGGCGAGGCGCTGGCGGCCGAGCTCGGCGGTGTATTCTGCAAGGTGAATGTCACCGATGATGCCAGTGTGGATGCGGGCTTTGAAAAATCCCGCGCGGCCATTGGCCAGGAGCGCATCCTGGTGAATTGCGCTGGTACCGGCAATGCCATCAAGACGGCCTCGCGCGACAAGGAAACAGGTGAGGCGAAACATTTCCCACTCGATAAGTTCGATCTGATCATTCAGATCAATCTGGTTGGCACCTTCCGCTGCATCGCCAAATCGGCCGCAGGCATGCTGAGCCTGGACCCGATTGACGGCGAGCGCGGGGCGATTGTGAACACTGCTTCCGTGGCGGCCGAGGACGGGCAGATTGGCCAGGCGGCCTATTCTGCCTCCAAGGGCGGCGTGGTCGGCATGACGCTTCCGATTGCGCGCGACCTCTCCCGCGAGCTGATCCGCGTAAACACGATCCTGCCGGGCATTTTCGATACTCCGCTGCTGGCGGGTGCCCCGGAGAATGTGCGCCAGGCGCTCGGCGCCATGGTGCCGCATCCGGCCCGGCTCGGCGTTCCGGCCGAATATGCCTCGCTTGCGACCGAGATGATCCGCAATGGCTATTTCAATGGCGAGGATGTGCGCCTGGATGGCGCCATCCGCATGGCGCCGCGCTAATTGCCGGTACGGCCCGGCCAGTCCAGGGGCTCGATCGTGCTCGACGTGCCCTTGATGCCGACATAGTTCGGCAGGCTGGCCCGGGTCGGGATGACCTGCACCGGCTCTGCCTCGGCAACGGGCGCGTCTGACGCCCGCTCGGTCTTCTGCACGGGTCCGGACGGCCCACCGCTAAGCGCGGGCGCCGCTTCCAGATCCCGGTGAGGCTGAACCGGGCGGTTCACCGCAATGCCGAGCCGTGAGAGCGTCTCCACGGTGAGCAGGCCTTCGATCAGGCCCTGGTCGCGTTGATAGGTGCGCAGGGCGGTCATGGTGCGCGGGCCGAGAATGCCGTCAATCGGACCGGGATTGAAACCGCGCACGGCGAGCTCGGCCTGGATACGCCGGATCGCGCCATCATGCGGGGCGACGACCACTTCCACGACATCTGCATTGATGATGTGAAACTGGGTCTGACTAGCCGGGTCGGCGGGCGATTGCGCCGCGGCCGGCAGGATCAGTCCGAGCAGCGCGGCAGCGGCGATGAGGGCATATTTCATGGCGGTGAACCTTTCTGGCCTGTAGCGAGAAGATTTGGCCAAGACGGCCGCCAGTCAATGTTAGCGGCGCTCATTCCCGCCAAGGCGCGAGTTTCCGATATCCGCTTCGCCCAGGGCGCGAAACACAGGCCCGATCCGGCTTGCCTCCCGCGTCCAAGTCTCCTACGCAATGCGCCGACAGGAGACATGCATGACCGAGACAAAGCCCCGCTATGACTGGACCCGTGAGGAAATCCGCACACTGTACGAATTGCCGCTGGATGCCCTGATCGCGAAATCGCTGGCTGTGAAGTCTCAGAATTGGGCCGATGGGGCGGTGCAGAAGTCCCAGCTGCTCTCGATCAAGACGGGCGGATGCGCGGAAAATTGCGGCTATTGCAGCCAGTCAGCCCATTTTGACACCGGGCTGAAGGCGGAAAAACTGTTGCCGTTGGAGGAGGTCGTCACAGCGGCCCGCGCGGCCAAGGAAAATGGTGCCGACCGGTTCTGCATGGGCGCGGCCTGGCGCAGCCTGAAGGATCGCGATGTGCCCAAGGTTGCCGCCATGATCGAGGCGGTGAAGGCCGAAGGGCTGGAGACCTGTGTCACGCTTGGCATGCTGGAAGACGGCCAGGCCGAGACGCTGAAGGCCGCGGGCCTCGATTATTACAACCACAATCTCGATACTTCGCCGGAATACTATGATCAGGTGGTCACGACGCGGGTCTATGACGACCGGCTGGAAACGCTTGGGCGTGCGCGCACGGCCGGGCTGAAGCTGTGCTGCGGCGGCATTCTCGGCATGGGCGAGAGCCGGGAGGATCGGGTCGGTCTGATCCATGAACTGGCGAAACTCTCCCCGCATCCCGAAAGCGTGCCAGTGAACATGCTGGTACCGATCGAGGGCACGCCGCTGGCCGGCAGTGCCAAGGTCAGCGTCATTGAAATGGCGCGCGCCATCGCCGTTTGCCGCATCGTGTTCCCGGAAAGCTGGGTGCGCCTGTCGGCGGGCCGCGAGGAGATGAGCGAGGAGGGCCAGGCGCTCTGCCTGCTGGCCGGTGCCAATTCCATCTTCGTCGGCGACCGGCTGTTGACCACGGACAATCCCGATATCGACGAGGATGCCGGCCTGATGGGCCAGCTTGGCTTTGAGGCCGCCGCGCTGGAAGACATGCCCAAGGGCGGGGCCCGTAAGACGCTGCTGGATGCGCGCTAGTCATGGCCGGTGATATCCAGGCCGTGATCTGGGATTTTGGCGGGGTTATCACCTCCTCGCCCTTTGAGGCCTTCAATGTCTATGAGGCCGAGAATGGTCTGCCGAAGGATTTCATCCGGTCGGTCAACGCCTTGAATGGTGACACAAATGCCTGGGCGCGGTTGGAGCGCTCGGAGGTGACCGGCGCGGAATTCGATGCCCTCTTCGCGGCCGAGGCGCGCGCGCTCGGTCATGACGTGCCGGGCAGAGACGTCCTGGGGCTGCTTTCGGGCCAGGTCCGCCCTGCTGTGGTGGAGGCACTGAAGGCCTGCAAGGCGCGCGTCAAAGTCGGCTGCATCACGAACAATGCGCCCATCGGCAAGGGCGCCGGCATGAGTTCCGACGAGGGCAAGGCTGCCGCCGTCGCCGAGGTCATGACCCTCTTTGATCATGTCATCGAAAGCTCCAAGATCGGCATCCGCAAGCCCGATCCACGCATCTATGCGCTGATGTGCGAGGCGCTGGATGTCGATCCGGCAAACTGTGTCTATCTCGATGATCTCGGGATAAACCTGAAACCTGCCCGCGCCATGGGCATGACCACCATCAAGGCGGTGAGCGAGGCGCAATTGTTGGCCGATCTGAATGCGGCGACCGGTTTTCCGGTTTGACTCCCGGCGCACCTGGCGTAGAGGCGGGATATGCACCGCTGCGTGGGCTTTGTTTTGGCGATCTGCCTTGTGAGTTGCGGCGAGGCTGCGCGCGATCCGGCCGGTGCACCGCCGCCATCTGAAAGCCTGTTCGAAACCGAAACGCCAGCGGCCCCACCTGAATTGCCCGAAGCCGTGATCGCCACGCGTGAGAGCTTGTTGCTAATCTCCGAGGCCGGTTCGATCCGGCGCCTGTCTTACAAGGCCGATGCAGAGCCGAACTTTCTGTCGAATTTCGGGGGTGCGGATCATTACTCTCATTGGGATCTGATGCGCCGTACGGGCTGGGATCCGAACATGCATCTGATCGAGCTGTTCGGCATGCCCTATGGTGCCCGCCAGGTTGGACAAGAGATCTGGTATATCTGGCCGGACCTTGCAGCGCGCGATGTGGCCGATCTCGCGCCAGAAAGGCTCTCCCATCGCGATCAGGCCCGCCTGCTGGCGCTGATCGGGCCAAGCGGCATGCAGGAGCTGGCCGAGGGTCATCCCTATCCGGGCGAGCGCACGGCCATTTCCGAAACCGGCTCCTGGCGCTATTTCCTGCATGAGCCTGTCGACTGAAGGAGACCGAAATGGCCAAGACACTCGGAGCCGGGGATTTCCTCGCGGCCCGTCCCGGCTGGGCGCGCGCCGAAGAGGAGCGCGAGGCGGTGGCAAAGCGCTTCAAATTTGCTGATTTCAAGACCGCCTGGGCCTTCATGTCTGCATCGGCTCTGAAGGCCGAGCAGATGGACCATCACCCGGAATGGTTCAATGTCTATTCAACCGTGGATGTTGTGCTGACCACGCATGATGCCGGCGGGGTGACCGAAAAGGATGCCGAACTGGCCGATTTCATGGATGCACTTGCGGAAAAACTCTGACCCAGGTTTCCCCAACGCCCCGGCTTGACGATCGGCTGTCGAACGGACACGCCTTTCCTGCTGATAAAAACAGACAGGAGGAAGAGCCATGGGACGCGTGGATGGGAAGATGGCGCTGGTCACGGGCGGCGCGCAGGGGCTTGGCGAGGCGACGGCGAAAATGCTGGCGCGCGAGGGCGCCAAGGTTGCAGTGACCGACATCAATGGCGCGGGCGCCGAGGCCGTGGCGTCCGAAATCAACGCCGCACATGGCGCCGGCACCGCCTTTGCCTTCCAGCACGATGTCACCGATGGCGAGCGCTGGCAGGACGTGCTGCAGGCCGCGCATGATGCCATGGGCGGGCTGAATGTGCTCGTGAACAATGCCGGCATCGGCTCCATGGCTTCGGTGGAAGACGAGCCTTATGAGACCTTTCGCAAGGTGCAGGCCGTGGATGTGGATTCCATCTTTCTCGGCTGCAAATATGCCATTCCGCTGATGCGTGATCATGGCATGGGCTCGATCGTGAATATCTCCTCCATCGCCGGCATCGTCGCGAGTGCAAATTATATCTCCTACAACACTGCCAAGGCGGCGGTGCGGCACATGTCGAAGTCAATCGCCCTGCATTGCGCCAGAACGGGTGGTCAGATCCGCTGCAATTCGGTGCACCCGGTGTTCATCAACACGCCGATCCTGGACGGGGTGAAAGAGCTGTTCGGCGAGGAGGAAGGCCTGGCCAAGCTAGCCCGCCAGATCCCGCTTGGCCGTGTCGGCGAACCGGATGATATCGCCTATGCCGTACTGTATCTCGCCAGCGATGAGAGCAAGCTGGTCACCGGCATCGAGCTGAAAGTGGATGGCGGCATCAGCGCGATGTAGCGCCAGACTTTACGGTTGTGCACTCAAGAATGTTCCGATCGCTGATCGGAGGATGAGGCATGATTGGATATGTGACGCTGGGCACCAATGACCTGGAGCGCGCGGCGAAATTTTATGATGCGCTTGCCGCCGAACTTGGTGTACCGCGCATGATGGAAGAAGAGATGTATATCGCCTGGGGCACGCCAGGCGGGCCGGTGGGCTGATGGCTCATTCAGCGCGCCGTAGAAACAGTAGCGTATAGGCCAGGAATAGGCCCATTGCGACTGTGCATGCGGTCAAGGGTAACACCGGGCTAAGCATGTAGAGGCCTGCGCCCAGTAGCGGTCCGACCACGAAACCAGCGGGTGGAGCTGCAGCTACAAGCGCTGCGGCGGCGCCTTGCTCTGCCGGTGAAACCGACAGAGTGGCCAAGGCATTGGCTGCTGGTATCACCTGGGCCGCACCGGAGCCAATCACAGCGAAGGCCAGAGCAAGAAGCCAGTATGGGCCCGGCATCAGAGCAAGGATATAGCCCGCGGCAACAAGGCTGAGCCCGATTGGGAGCATGTTTAATGGGTCTGGCTTGCGTCGGGCAACATAACCGAACTGTATGAAGACCAGCATCACGGCCATACTCGCAAAGATCAGGCCTGTCATTTGCACCGCTTCGGCTCGATTAAAGCCGAAGCGGTCCTGCACCAGCCAGGCCAGGGTTTGCTGAATGGCGCCCACGGCAATGAAATAGCAAAACAGGAACAAAAGGTGCGGACGCACGCGCGGGTCGGTCATTTTAAGCGGTGAAGGTCGAGTGGAGAGCTGGCCTTTGCGGGTTGGTGGTAGCGAGAAGGCCAAGACGGTCCCGGCGATCAGGGAGAACACCACAGACCCCCAGATCGGGGCCAAAGGACCAAACTCGGCGAGCACGGCTGCGCCTGCCGGGCCAAGAATGGAGCCAATGGAAATGGCCGCACCAATCAATCCCATGCCGGCGGCGCGGTTTCTGGGCGTCGTCGCATCGGTGATTGCCGCCAGTGCTGCAGGTTGCAGTCCGGGTGCGAGCAATCCAAAGAACATGCGTACTATTGCCAAGAGAAGAAAAGCCGACAGGCCCGCCACAAGGCCTTTCAGGGCGGCATCCAGGGCGAAGATGAACAGCGTGTTGCAAATTGCCATGGCATAGAGCGCGAAGACCATGATTCGCTTGCGGCCGACGCGGTTGGCCAGTCGTCCCCATGCCGGTGTGAGATAGGCATAGATAAAAGCTGATGCCGTCAAAAGGCCGGCCACCTGTAGTTCGGTCAACCCGGCCTCGCGCGCCAATGGCGAGGCGACCACAAAACTAATGGTCATGCCGACACCCATCGAGACAAGCGCGAAGGCAACCAACCACATCTGAACCCGTGTGAGTGGGCGCAGGGGCGCTTCTTCATGACCTGTCAGGGATGGACTGGTATCTGCCATCGAACAGATCTAGACCCGGTCTGACGCCTTGCCAATCGGGATTCGTGCCTATCTATGCGTCAATCTGAGCCGAACTTTCGGAGATGTTTCAAATGCTTCAGCCCCTCGCGCCACTCTATATCTATTTCCTGGCGCCGATCCTCACGCTGGTCTTCTTTATCCTGCTGGCCTATGTGATCTTTGGCTGGCTTGTGGTGGGCGGGGTGGTTTCACTGCACAATCCAACTGCGCGGCAGATCTATTCGCTCCTTTCCAGTGTTGTCGAACCTCTGGCTGCGCCCATCCGCCGTGTGATCCCGCCGTTGGGACAGCTGGATCTGTCGATCTTTGTTTTGGCCTTGATCCTGTTATTCTTGCGCGACTGGTTACTGCCTGTTCTGTTCGGGTTACGAGCCTGGTAGATGCCAATGCTGACCGTCCGCGTCGCGCCCCGCGCCAGCCGGGACGAGATTGTCGGGCCAGACCTGGACGCAGAGGGGCGTCTGCTCTTGCAGTTGCGGGTGCGAGCAGTACCAGAAGACGGCAAGGCGAACGCGGCGGTTGAAGCCTTGCTGGCCAAGGTACTGGGTGTGGCGAAACGGCAAGTGGTGGTGGTCGCGGGCGGCAAATCGCGTATTAAACGCGTCGAATTGGCGGATCTCAGCGAAAGCGCCGCCGCGCGACTGAAGGAGTTGCTGGGCCATGGCGGCTAACATCATCGACGGAAAAGCGATTGCGGAAGATGTGCGCGCCGGCGTGGAGCGGGCCGTGTCCATCTTGCCCAAGGCGCCGACCTTGGCTGTTGTGTTGGTCGGCGACAATGCCGCCAGCCAAGTCTATGTCCGCAACAAGGTTCGCCAAACCGAGGAGGCCGGGATGGTCTCCATACGCAGGCATCTCCCGGCCGACGCAACGCAGTTCGAAGTCGAGAATTTGATCAGTGATCTCAATGCTGATCCGGACGTGGACGGCATCTTGTTGCAACTGCCGTTACCAAGGCACCTGCATGAGGCTGCCGCCATTGAAAAGATCGACCCTGCCAAGGATGTCGACGGTCTCACAGAGACCAATGCGGGGCGCCTTGCTCTCGGCAAGCCGGGTCTTGTCCCCTGCACGCCGAGCGGCTGTGTTATCCTCGCCAAGCGCGCGCTGGGCGAGAACCTCAGCGGCAAGCATTGCGTGGTGATTGGCCGCTCCATCCTGGTGGGCAAACCTGCTGCGCTGTTGTTCCTCGCTGAGAACTGCACCGTCACCATCGCACATTCACGCACGACAGACCTCGCGGCCGTGTGCCGTCAGGCCGATATTCTGGTGCCGGCTGTCGGTCGCCCTGGCCTGGTGACGGGGGACATGGTCAAGCCGGGTGCGGCTCTCATCGATGTCGGTATCAATCGCGTACCGGCGCCAGAGAAGGGCAAGGGCAAGACCCGCCTGGTCGGCGACGCTGACTATAGCGGCTGTGCGGCGGTGGCGGGGCATATCACGCCGGTGCCGGGCGGGGTTGGGCCAATGACCATTGCCTGCCTCCTGCGCAACACGGTCCTGGCGGCCTGCGCACGGCGCGGCTGGGACGTTCCCGAGGGCCTGTAACCTCTTCGCATTGCAGCAATTTCAACATTTGTTGAAGCGGAATTCTCCGTTTCTGGGACCGTCTGTCTGTAATATGGCAATAATTTTCGCTGAAATCGGAGATTATTGAAAGACGTGCGTTATTTTTGTCTCTTGCTTGAAGGATATACCCCTTAAATGCCATAATATGGAAAATAATAAATCGTCTAATATAAGAGTCAGAGGTCAACCATCCATGGGCAAGGCAGAACCGAGAATCTCCGTTCCCGCACCGGCCTTCCGTCCCGGGGATACGCCGGACTTCTCAAAACTCGGCCTGCCGCGTCCGGGCCATCACGCGAAACCGGACATTCTGGCCGAAGCCGCCGAAATCCGCGATCTTGCCTTTGGCCTGGTCGGCGTGCTCGATGAAAAGGCCAATGCGGTGGGTGATTGGGCGCCCGAAATCGCGCCGGAGGAGCTGCGTGCAGGTCTGAAGACCATGGTCCTCACGCGTGAATACGACAATCGCATGCTGAAAATGCAGCGGACCAAACGGCTCAGCTTCTACATGAAATCGCTGGGAGAGGAGGCCGTCTCGATCGCCGCCACCCAAGCGCTTGCCGATGAAGACATGCTGTTCCCCTCCTATCGCCAGCAGGGCGCGCTGATCCAGCGCGGCGCCGAGCTCGTGGACATGATGTGCCACTGCATTTCCAATTCGCGCGACAATCTGAAAGGCCGCCAGCTGCCGGTCCACTATACCCGCAAGGACCTCAATTGGTTCTCCGTCTCGGGCAATCTCGGCACGCAGTTTCCCCAGGCCGTCGGCTGGTCCATGGCCAGCGCGCTGAAGGGCGAGACCGCCATTGCCTGCTCCTGGATCGGCGATGGCACCACGGCCGAGGGCGATTTCCACGCCGCCATGACGCTGGCCTCGACCTATAACGCCCCGGTGGTGCTCAATGTGGCCAACAATCAGTGGGCCATCTCGATGCACAACTCGATTTCCGGCGGCAAGGCGGCGAGCTTTGCGGCCAAGGCGATCGGCTATGGCATTCCGGGCATCCGCGTGGACGGCAATGACTATCTTGCCGTCGCGGCGGTGACGCAATGGGCCGCCGAGCGGGCTCGCAATGGCGGCGGCCCGACCCTGATCGAGAGCTACACCTATCGCGGCGAGGCGCATTCGACCTCCGATGACCCCTCGCGCTACCGCCCCAAGGATGAGTATGAAGCCTGGCCGCTCGGCGACCCGGTCGAGCGCCTGCGCGCCCATCTCATCAAACTCGGCGAATGGGATGCTGACCAGCATGAAAACTGGGTGGCCGAGGCGAAACAGATGGTGTCCGATGCCTGGAAAGAGGCGCTGACCTACGGCACGCTGGAGGAAGGCCCCCACGCCCCGGTGCCGACCATGTTCGAGGATGTCTTCACCGCCCAGCCCTGGCATCTGCGCCGCCAGCGCCAGGAATTGGGGGTCTGATCCACCTGGTTCCCGCACATCCCTCATCCTGAGCGGAGACGAAGGATGTGCCAGAGTTTGAAGTTCGGTTTTGCAGCCCGTCCCCATGGTTCGTCTCCGCTCACCATGAGGGCTTATAGTGGTTAAGGGTCATGAAATGCCCCAGATGAACATGATGCAGGCGCTGACCAGCGCCATGGATGTGAAACTTGCTGAAGACGAGCGCGTGCTCGCCTTCGGTGAGGATGTCGGCTATTTCGGCGGCGTTTTCGGCGTCACGCGCGGTCTGCAGGAGAAATACGGCTCATCCCGCGTCTTCGATGCGCCGATCAATGAGGGCGCGATCATCGCCATGGCCATGGGCATGGCCACCAATGGCATGCGCCCGATCGCGGAGATCCAGTTCGCTGATTATATCTTCCCGGGCTTCGATCAGATCATTTCCGAACTCACCCGCATCCGCTACCGCTCGGTCGGCCAGTACACCGCGCCGGTGACGATCCGCACGCCCTGTGGCGGCGGCATCTATGGCGGCCAGACCCATTCGATGAGCCCGGAAGCCTTCTTCACCCATATTCCCGGCCTGGTCGTCGCCATGCCGTCCAACCCATATGACGCCAAGGGCCTCTTGATCTCCTGCGTGGAGAGCGACGATCCCGCGCTCTTCTTCGAGCCGAAGCGGCTTTACAACGGCCCCTTCGATGGCGACCCGAACAAGCCGCAATCTTCCTGGAAAGACCATCCCAAAGGCGAGGTGCCGGAGGGCAATTACACCGTGCCGCTGGGCGTGGCCAATGTGGTGCGCGAAGGCGCGGATGTCACCGTCATCGCCTATGGCACCATGGTGCATGTCGCGCTGGCCGCCGCCGAGGCCGAAGGCGTGGATGCGGAAATCATCGACCTTCGCACGCTCATCCCCTATGATATCGACACGGTCGCGCGCTCTGTTGCCAAGACCGGGCGCTGCGTGATCCTGCACGAGGCCCCGCGCACCTCCGGCTTCGGCGCCGAGCTCGCCGCGCAGATCCAGGAAGACTGTTTCTATTCCCTCGAAGCGCCGATCCAGCGTGTCACCGGCTGGGACACCCCCTATCCGCACGCCCATGAATGGAGCTATTTCCCCGGCCAGGAGCGCGTCGCCCGCGCCCTGAAGAAAACCGTGGAGTTTGCCTGATGTCAGACTACAAGCTGCGCATGCCCGATGTCGGCGAAGGTGTCGTCGAGGCCGAGATTGTCGCCTGGCATGTGAAGCCGGGGGACATGGTCGAGGAAGACCAGGATCTGGTCGATGTGATGACCGACAAGGCCACGGTGGAAATCCCCGCGCCGGTCTCCGGCAAGGTGGTCTCGATCCATGGCGAGCCGGGCGACATGATCGCGGTGGGCACCGAAATCCTTGTCATCGCGACCGAGGGCGATGTGGATGCGCCGGAAGCAGAACCTACGGCCACCGAAGCTGCGCCCGAACAGGTCAAGGCCGAAGCCCCCGCGCCCAAAGCGCCGGAAAAACCCAAACTCGCTCCCGCGCCGATGCAACTCGATCCGCCACAACCCAGCGCCCGCGTACTCGCCAGCCCCGCCGTGCGTGCCCGCGCGCTGGAACTGGATGTGGATCTTGCCAGCGTGGCAGGCTCCGGCCCGGCGGGCCGCGTAACACGCCAGGATCTGGAAGACTTCGTCGCCGCCGGTGGCCGCGCGGTTACGCGCACCGCTGCTCCGACTGACCCGGCGCGCCAGAAACGCACCGGTGTACGTGAGGAAAAGGTGATCGGCCTTCGCCGGAAGATCGCCCAGAACATGGAAGCGGCCTGGCGCGTGCCGATGATTACCTATGTCGAGGAGGTGGATGTCACAGAGGTCGAGGCCCTGCGCAAATCTCTCAATGCCGATCGCGCCGAGGGTCAGCCCAAGCTCACGCTCCTGCCCTTCCTCGCCACCGCGCTCACCCGCGCGCTGCCCGACGTTCCGCAGGCCAATGCGCATTACGATGCCGAGGCCGGCACGCTCAGTGTCCACGAGGCCGCCCATATCGGCGTTGCCACCGCGACCGAAAGCGGCCTCGTCGTCCCGGTCCTGCGCCATGCCGAGGCGATCAGTGTCTGGCAGATGGCCAGCGAAATTTCGCGCCTGTCCGCCGCCGCCCGCGATGGCAAGGCGAGCCGGGAGGAGCTTTCCGGCTCCACCATCACTATCACCTCGCTCGGCGCAATCGGGGGCGTTGTCACCACGCCGCTGATCAACACGCCGGAGACCGCGATTATCGGCGTGAACAAGATGGTCGAGCGCCCGGTCTTCGATGGCGCCGGTCGCGTTGTGCCGCGCCTGTTCATGAATTTGAGCTCCAGCTTTGATCATCGCATCGTCGATGGCTATGAGGCCGCCATCCTGATCCAGAAAATCCGTGCCCTGCTGGAAAGCCCGGCACGGCTGTTTATGTAAGTTAAAGCGCCCCCTTCGACCCGCATGCGCGGGCCACTTCCCCCGTAAACGGGGGAAGAGTGCAAGACGACAGAACGATCTAATCTTCCCCCGCTTGCGGGGGAAGTACCCCGAAGAGGGGAAGGGGCGCGAGATAAGGACCGATCAAGAATGACCAAGAAAACCTGCGACGTCCTCGTGATCGGCGGCGGTCCCGGCGGCTATCCGGCCGCGATCCGCGCCGGCCAGCTGGGCCTGAAGACAATTCTTGTCGAGGCCGGGCGGCTGGGTGGCACTTGCCTCATCCGCGGCTGTATCCCCTCCAAGGCGATCATCCATGCCGCCTCGAAACTGGACGAGATGCGCCATCATGTGGGTGGCGGTGCCGGGGTCATGGGGATCACTCTGGAATCCGAACCCAGCCTCGATATGGCGGGCCTCAGAGCCTGGAAGGATGGCATTGTCGACCGGCTTTCGGGCGGCGTGGCGGGCCTGCTCAAGGCTGCGAAAGTCGAACATGTCCAGGGCTGGGCGAGTTTCAGCACGGCCAAGACCTGCACAGTCGAGACCGAAGACGGCATCCTTGAGATCACGGCGGAGAATGTCATCCTCGCCAATGGTTCGGAGGAAACCGAGCTGCCCTTCCTGCCATTCGATGGCGAGACGGTGATCAGCTCGACCGGCGCGCTGGATCTTGAGGAGGTGCCGGAGCATTTCGCTGTGGTCGGGGCGGGCTATATCGGCCTGGAACTCGGCATCGCCTTTGCCAAGCTCGGCTCGAAGGTGACCTTCGTTGAGATGGGTCCATCCATCCTGCCCTCATATGACAAGGAACTCACCCGCCCCGTCTCGGCCTGGCTGAAGGATCATGGTGTCGAGGTGCATCTTGGCGCGAAAGCCACGGGAAAAGGCACGAAAAGTGGCGATTCCGTCCTGAAATTCGAGGATTCCGAAGGACAGGCCCGCACGGTGCGCGCGGATAAAATCCTCGTTGCCGTGGGCCGGCGCCCGCGCACGCAGGGCTGGGGCCTTGAAAACATGGCCGTGGATATGGACGGGCCGTTTATAAAGGTGAACGAGTGCTGCGAGACGGCCATGCGCGGGGTATATGCGATTGGCGATATCACCGGTGAGCCAATGCTGGCCCACCGCGCCACCGCCATGGGCGAGGCGGCCGCAGAGATCATTGCCGGCGTGAAGCGCAAATTCGATCCGCGTGCCATCGCGGCAGTGTGCTTCACCGAGCCGGAACTGGTCGGTGTCGGCCTGACACCGGATGAGGCGAAGGCGGCGGGCGAAGACGTGGTCACCGGGAAATTCCCGATGGCCGCTTCGGGCCGGGCGCTCGCCATGGATGCTGGCGAGTCCAAAGGTTTTGTTCGTGTCACCGCTCGCGCGAGCGACCATGTCGTGCTCGGCATTCACGCGGTCGGCGCGCATGTGGCCGAGCTTGCAGGCGAGTTCGCCCTGGCGATCGAGATGGGCGCGGTGCTGGAAGACATTGCCAGCACAATCCATGTCCACCCGACACTGGGTGAGACGGTAATGGAATCAGCCCTTGCCGCCCTCGGCCACCCGATCCATATCGCCGCGCGCTAGCCAGGCCGAACTGGCCCTTACACCGGGATGTTATTTGGCATGCCCGGCAAGCGCACTAGTGTCTCTTCCACGTAACGAGGGAGACGCTCTTGCACCGCACAGACACCGCCCAAAGCCCTGTGCCACAAGGCGCGCTGGATCTTTATGACGCCTATGCCCACGGGCAGATTTCGCGGCGCGATTTCTTTGCCGGGCTGGGCAAATATGCGGTCGGCGGCGCCACGGTCGCCTCGCTCGCGGCCTGTGTGATGCCGGACTATGACAAGCAGCAGACCAGCGAAGCCGACAGCGATATTTCCGCCGAAATGGTGCCCTATGCCTCGCCTGACGGTGCCGGCGAGATGATGGGCTATCTGGTCCGCCCGGCGGGTGTCACCGCGCCGGTTGGCGGTGTGGTCGTCGTGCATGAGAACCGGGGGCTCAACCCGCATATCAAGGATGTGGCGCGGCGTGTGGCGGCCGCCGGCTATGTCGCCTTCGCACCCGATGCGCTTTATCCGCTGGGCGGTTATCCCGGAAATGATGATGATGGCCGCGCGCTGCAGGGCCAGCGCGACCGGTTTGAAATGCTCGCCGATTTCATGGCGGCGGCCGATTTCCTGAAGGGCCATGAAGCGACCACCGACAAGATCGGCTGTGTCGGCTTCTGCTTTGGCGGCGCGATTACCAATTACATGGCCGTGCGCCAGCCCTGGCTTTCCTGTTCGGTGCCCTATTATGGCGGCTGGCCGAGTGCGGAGGAGGCCGCGATGGTGAAAGTGCCATTGCAGATTCACCTGGCCGGCCTTGATGAGCGCGTGAATGCCGGCTGGCCAGCCTATCAGGCGACGCTTGAGGCCGCCGGGGCGGCGTATGAAGTGCATGTCTATCAGGGCGCCAATCACGGTTTCCACAATGACACCACCGCGCGTTTCGATGCGGACATGGCCAGGCTCGCCTGGTCGCGTACGCTGGACTTTTTTGGCAAGCATCTACAATCCTAGCGATTGTTGAGGCGGGGGATGAGCGCGTGAGGATCTTTTCGGTCGCGGACCTTACTTTCCTGGATGTTTTTCTCTGGCAGCTCTTTGCACCGATACTGGTGATTGTCCTTCTTGGTCTTGTCTTTCCAGGTGTGCTGTCCCGGCCGCCATTGAAATGGCTGGCCGGAGGAGTTGAGAATCCGCGTTCGGCGCTGCTCGCGCTGGGAATTGGCCTGTTTGTTTTCGTCGTTCACACGGCCATGACGGTTATGACGCTCAATGATGAGAAAGCGTCTCTGGCAGCAGATGAGTATACAGAATCGGTTGCTCTCTACTCCGGCGCCGAGGAGAATCAAAGGATTGCATGGGCGACACTCCCGCCAAGCTGTCTTCAATTTGAGGACGTGTGCCATGCAGCGCCCGGTGGCCTGCATGGTATGGTGACAGTATTACCCGAAATGCAGGACCAGCTTGTCCGGGGTGAGCAATATACGATCCGCACCCAGGACAATGTCTTGTTGGAAGTATTGCGTTGATTTCTCCGGATCCCCCCCTACCAGGCGCCGATATTCTCCGCGCTGGCCCAGGGCTCTTTCGGCGCCAGCGGTTCGCCTTCCTGCAGCAGCTCGACTGAGATGCCATCGGGTGAGCGGACAAAGGCCATGTGGCCGTCGCGCGGTGGGCGGTTGATGGTGACGCCCATTTCTGCGAGGCGCTCGACCGCCTCGTAGATATTCTCCACGCGATAGGCGAGATGTCCGAAATTGCGCCCGCCAGTATACGCTTCCGGGTCCCAATTATAGGTCAGCTCGACCATGGGAATATGGCTCTGGGTCGGGCGCATGCCTTCGGGAATGCCGCCGGCGCGGTCGATATCGCTTTGCGCGGCGAGGAAAATCAGTGTGAACCGGCCCTGCTGGCTCTCATAGCGTGTGACTTCGGTGAGCCCCAGCCCGTCGCGGAAAAAGCGCAGTGAGGCGTCCACATCACTGACGCGGATCATGGTGTGCAGATAGCGGATGCTCATGAGACGGCTCCATTGAGCTGACGGATCACTTCAGACAGACGTGGCGGGAGATTGGAATAATATCGCTTCATCGAAACATAAAGCACAGCCACCATCAGGGCGACACAGAACAGGAATGTCCCGAAAGTGTGGATCATGGTGCCCGTGGCCGTGGGTTCATATCGGCCCGTCAAGGTCCAGACTTCATACCAGAGTTGGCTGAAGATCGCGATACCGGGCGGGATCAGCAAGGCGCAGACCAGCGCGGCGGCGAAGGCATAGGTTGCGGCGCGAGGCGCTTCAGCTTCGATATATCCGGCGCGGAAATCTTCCTCGCTCACATGGCTGTCCAGCTCACCCTGCTGTCGCTTCAGGGCGTAGAACGTACTTGCCGCCTGAAAGGTGCGATACCAGCGCCAGGCGATAAAGCCCCCCCAGGCGAGGAAGAGCAGAGGCAGCAGGATCAGGAGATCTGGAACTTCATAGACCGGGTCGAGACGCATCAGGCTGGGCTTTTCATCTAACGTTGCCGGATGCAACGCCTTCTGGTGGGCCGGCCTTACTCTGCGTGCGCAGCCTCATAGGCGAGCATGGCACGCTTGCGGTCGACCCCCCAATGATAATTATGCAGCCTGCGGTCTGACGCCAAGGCCCTGTGACAGGGAATGAACCAGCTGATCGGATTGGCCCCCACCGCTGCCCCGACCGCGCGGGCGGCCTTGGGATGGCCAGCCATTCTGGCGAGCGCGCCATAGGTTTGCGTTACACCGGCGGGAATCTCCAGAAGGGCCCGCCAGATCTGGCGGCGGAAAGGCGTGCCATAGAGCGCGACGGGCAGCGCCTCACCTTTGTCGAACACATTTGCAGCGAGTTCTCGCGCGGCGTTGTCATCACGCTCAACCGCCGCGCCGGGATAACGCGCGATGAGATCGGCCTCTGCTTCGCTTTCGCGCCGGCCCTGATGCTCAAATCCTGTCCTTTCGGCTGGATTATCGTCGATAAACCCTAGGGCCACAAGGCCGCGCGGGCTGATCAGCCAGAGACCCATGCCAAAAGGCGTGGGCGCCTTGCCGAGCTTCAGGGTGACGCCATCACCGCCTGATTTGGCCTCGCCAGGGGTGAGGCCTTCATGGGCGATGAAGAGATCATGCAGGCGCCCTGGGCCGGAAAGACCCGCTTCGAAGCTGGCCTCCAGAACGCTGGCGCCCTCGCGCAGAGCCTCGCCAGCCACACCATGGGCCAGAGTAGACTGGTATTGTTTGGGGCTTAGTCCGGCCCAACGGCTGAACTCGCGCTGGAAATGGGTTGGTGACAGGCCCACGGCGGCAGCGCAGGTGGAAAGGTCTGGCTGCTCGGCCCAGGTGTCGCCGAGAAATGAGAGGGCCTCGGCCATGCGCGTATAGGCGGCCGAGCGTTCATCAAGGGGCATGGAAAGTATCTTGGACATGGCCCCAAATTGGCAGGTGTTCCTTGCTGTCGCCACCCGCTTCTTGCGTAGGCCTCGCGTTTATTCAGGAATTTCCAGATTGGCCCGCAGCACATCTCCGGCGAGGTAAAGCGAGCCGCAGATCAGAATGCGCGCGGGGCTATCTGCAGCGGCGGCTGCCAGCGCGGCGTCGAAATCGGCAAAGGCTTCGGCTTGCAGTCCTGCAGCGCGAGCCTGCGCGGCCAATTCGGCCGGTTCGGCGCCATGGTGGCCTTCGCTATTGGGGCATGTGAAGACCTTTGGCGCTTCATTTCGGAAGCTATCGAAAAAGCCATTTGCATCCTTGCTCGCCATCATGGCGGTGACGAGATGGGTCTGGCCGGACATGTTGCTGAGCAGGTCTGCCACGGCACGTGCCGCATGGGGATTGTGTCCGCCATCCAGCCAGACATCTGCCTCGCTGGCTGCCGCCGTGACAGGTCCTGGCGCCAGGCGCTGCATCCGCGCAGGCCAGACGGCCCTGCGTGCACCTTGCCATATTGCGGTTTGCGTGATTGCCGGGTTGCCCCACAGCTTCAGGGCTTTGGCCGCGAGCGCTGCATTGGCCCGCTGGTGGCCGCCGAGCAGGGCCAGGTCTTCGGGCATTTCGAAGATCTCACTGATGGCGAGAGGGTGCAGCGGTGCGCCCTGGCGCTTGGCGGTCTCCTCGATCACGCCGCTCACTTCGGGCGCCTGGATGGCTGTCACCACGGGCGTCCCGGGTTTGATGATGCCGGCCTTCTCACCCGCGATGCCTTTCAGATCTTCGCCGAGGAATTGCTTGTGATCATAATCGACCGGGGAGATCACGGCCACGGCAGGTGGGGGGATCACATTGGTTGCGTCATAGCGTCCGCCAAGACCGACTTCCAGGATCAGCAGATCGGCTGGAGTTTCGCTGAAAGCCAGCAAAGCCGCAGCGGTGGTGGCCTCGAAATGTGTGATCGGATCGGTATTGAGAGCCTTGCGCACGCGCTCCAGCGCTTCGGCGAAGGCTGTATCACTGATCAGGTTTCCGGCCAGGCGCACGCGCTCATTGAAGCGCACCAGATGCGGCGAGGTGAAGACATGCACGCTGAGCCCGGCAGCCTCGGCCATGGCACGCAGGAACGCGCAAGTTGATCCCTTGCCATTGGTGCCCGCGACATGAATGGTTGGCGGCAGGCTGTGCTGTGGATTGCCGAGCCGCTCAAGCAAGTATTCGATACGGCCAAGGGAAAGTTCAATCTCGCGGGGGTAGTGTCCCTGCAAGGCGGCGAGCGCGGCAGACAGCCGCGAGGCTGGATCGCTCAATCGTCGGCCTCACTCGGCTCCGTTCCTGACGATGCGCCGGGCTCAACATCCACGGCGGGAGCCGCGACATTCGGCACTTCCCGGTCGCTGGCGCGGCGCAGTTTGGGCATCAGGTGAAACAGGACGCGCGCCAGTGTCGCTTTCAGGTCGTGGCGATGAGAAACGATATCCACCTGGCCCTTTTCGCGCAGGACTTCCGAACGCTGGAAGCCATCAGGCAGTTTCTCGCGGATGGTCTGCTCAATCACGCGTGGGCCGGAAAAGGCGATCATCGCGCCGGGCTCGGCGATATGGACGTCGCCAAGCATGGCATAAGAGGCCGAAACCCCACCCGAGGTCGGGTCGGTGAGGATCACGATATAGGGCAACCCGGCTTCCTGGACCTCATCAATCGCCAGCGTGGTGCGCGGCATCTGCATCAGGCTGAGTGTGCCTTCCTGCATGCGCGCGCCGCCAGAGGCAGTACACACCACGAAGGCGGCCTTACGCGCCACAGCCAGCTGCGCGGCGGCAATGAAGGCCTCGCCGGCGGCCATGCCCAATGAGCCACCCATAAAGGCGAAATCCTGGACCAGCACGACCGTTGGGGTGCCTTCGATCTTGCCGAAGGCGGCCGCCATACAGTCATCCTGGGAAATCGGTGCGCCACCCTCGACTGTTTCTTCCTTTTCCCGGTGGGAAATCTTGGCGCGTGCGGATTTCAAACGCGACGGATAAGGCTTGTCATCGCGGAATTTCAGTGGATCGGCCGGCACTTCGGGCAGCGCAATCGGCTCCCAGCGCTCATCATCAAACAGCAGGCGGAAACGCCGGCGCGGTGAGATGCGCAAATGCGCTCCGGCGGGAGTGACGTACCAGCTCTCCTCAAGATCGCTCTTGTAGACCAGCTCACCGCTGGTGGGACATTTCACCCAGAGGTTTTCCGGCGTATCTTTCTTGTTGAGCCAGGATTTCAGTCCAGGCGGGCGAAAATTGGTAAGCCAGTTCATCGTCAGATATCCTGCACGCGGGCCATCGGCCCTTACCCATCACCTAAGAGGCCGCCCCCGCGATAGCCTCACTGAGTTCTCTTGCCAGACGGCCCATCCCCACAGGTGCGTCTGCAAAGCGCCCCGATTCCAGAGCCTTGGCCGCATGGTCTACGAAAGCCGAGCCAACCACAACCCCGTCGGCGATCTTTGCCATCTCGGCGGCCTGATCGCCTGTGCGCACGCCAAAGCCGACACAGACGGGCAATCCGGAGATAGTCCGGGCCATCTCGATCTTTGGCGCAATCGCTGCCGGATCGGCCGCGCCAGCGCCGGTCACGCCCGTCACCGAGACGAAATAGAGAAAGCCCGAAGCGCCTTCGGCCACGGTCTTCATCCGCTCTGGCGTGGTTGTCGGTGTGGCCAGGCGGATCACGGAAATGCCGTGCGCAGACAGTGGTGTGCGCAAGGGCGCATCTTCTTCCGGCGGCAGGTCCACACTGATCACGCCGTCGATACCGGCCGTCGCGGCCGCATCGGCGAAGGCGCCATAGCCCATATGGTGGACCGGATTGGCATAACCCATCAGGATCAGCGGCGTGTCCTGGTCGCTTTCACGGAAGCGACGGGCAAGGGCGAGCACATCAGTAAGTGTCGTGCCGGCGGCCAGGCTTCGTTGGCCGGCCAACTGGATGGAGGGACCGTCAGCCATCGGGTCGGTGAACGGGGCGCCGAGTTCGATAATGTCAGCGCCATTGTCGCGCAGGGCGCACATGGCCTGGAAGCTCGTTTCCAGGTCCGGATCACCGGCCATGAGATAGGCGACCAGCGCAGCACGGCTCTCAGTGCGGGCTTTTTCGAAACGGGCGGAAATGCGGGATGTGGGCATGGCGCACGCCTTATGGCCTATTCACCGCAACTGTCCACTACCCAGCGCGTAAAGTCTGCATTCGCATAGGCTATAGGCAGGGCAAGAATGTTGCGCCGAGGCAGACCCAACGCGTCCATGATTGGTGCATAAAAGGCGTCCGCGCGCGCCTTGTCTGTCGTGCCGAGCGTGATGTGGGAGATCATTGTCTAGTCGATTTCTATCTCGAAGTGGTCGACAAAAGCCCGACCCTGCCCGCCCATGACTTCCATGCCCAGTTCCAAATCATAAGCGTACCAGTCTTCCGAAAGATATCCTTGGCGAATGCCGTGTTGAAGCAAGGCGTGGACATCGATTTCAGCTTCAGGAGAGGTGGCCTCGCGCTGGAATGCCAGATAGGTCCAACGCGTATCATGAATGCCGGATGGATCGGTCCATTCCGGTTCCAGCCAGACCTGCCAGGTCTCACCCCCGGATTCTACCTGTCCAATCCGGCGCCCTCCCGGATTGAATTGACCCGGTGTTGCCAGTGTCCAGATCATCACTTCAGCGCGTATGGCGTTTTGTGTGGGGACAGGACCGTCGCCAAGCCACAGCGTGGTGACCAGGTTGTAGTTGCCATCAGAGTATATGCTGACACGATGGCGCAGATTCAGGGTGTTCAGCCTGCTCAGTTGGGCGGGAAGATCTGTCCCGAAAGCAGGTTCTGGCGCCCAGGGTGAGGCACCAATCTTGATCTGTGGTTGTCCGAAAACGGCCCGGGGCCGGCTTGGCCAATCCCAGAGCCAGCCCATCCGGAGTTGCCCGCCTGTTTCCTGGATTAAGCACTGACGAAACGGCTGGTCACCCGCAGCGTGCTTGTTCCAGACATTGTTATAAAGAATGCCGGTTTCAGTGGGCACCGAGGCATAGTCCTCACAGTCGAGGATATCCGCACCAGGCGAGTCTGCAGCTATAGACGTCTGGGGGGCACCGCAGGCTGAGATCGAAAGTCCGGCAAGACTTGTCAGAAGAGCTTGCCGGAACATGCGCTCAAATCTCCATGCCCAGATGGTCTGCGACGGAGAAGATGTCCTTGTCGCCGCGCCCGCACATATTGAGGATCATCAGACCATCCGGGCCAAGCGCCTTCGCCACTTCGCCAGTACGGGCGAGAGCGTGGGATGGCTCCAGCGCCGGGATGATGCCTTCCAGACGTGTGCAGAGCTGGAAAGCGTCCAGCGCCTCGGTGTCTGTGCAGGAGAGATACTCGGCCCGGCCGGTATCGCGCAGGAAAGCGTGCTCCGGGCCAATGCCGGGATAGTCGAGCCCGGCAGAGATGGAATGGGCATCCAGGATCTGGCCGTCCTTGGTCTGCAAGAGATATGTCTTGTTGCCGTGCAGGATACCAGGCTCGCCGCCATTCAGGGCGGCGGCATGCTGGCCGGTCTCAATGCCATGGCCGGCCGCTTCCACACCGATCAATCGTACGCTTTCATCCTCGATAAAGGGATGGAACAGGCCAATCGCGTTTGAGCCACCGCCGATACAGGCCATCACCGCATCGGGCAGGCGGCCTTCGCGCTCCAGAATTTGTGCCCGTGCCTCACGGCCGATCACCGACTGGAAGTCGCGCACCAGCTCAGGATAGGGATGCGGGCCGGCCGCAGTGCCGATGACATAGAATGTGTCCTCGACATTCGTCACCCAGTCGCGCAGGGCTTCGTTCATGGCATCCTTCAGCGTGCCGGTACCTGATGTAACCGGCACGATTTCCGCGCCGAGCAGGCGCATGCGGAAGACGTTTGGCTTCTGGCGTTCGACATCGGTGGCGCCCATGAACACCACGCAGGGCAGACCAAAACGGGCGCAGACCGTGGCGGTGGCCACGCCATGTTGGCCCGCGCCTGTCTCGGCGATGATGCGGGTCTTGCCCATGCGCCGCGCCAGCAGCACCTGGCCGAGGCAATTATTGATCTTGTGCGCACCGGTATGGTTGAGCTCGTCGCGCTTGAGATAGATTTTTGCGCCGCCAAAATGTTCAGTCAGGCGCTCTGCAAAATAGAGCGGGCTGGGCCGGCCAACATAATGGGTCCAGAGATCCTCCATCTCCGCAGCAAAGGCCGGATCCTGTTGTGCAGTCCGGTATTCAGCCTCAAGATCCTTGATCAACGGCATCAGCGTTTCGGCGACATAGCGCCCGCCAAACTCGCCGAAACGGCCATGCTCGTCGGGCCATTGGTCCCAAGTGTTTCTTACATCCATTGCGCGCGGCTTTCTTTGAAAACAGCTCCGTACCTAGACCTTGATTGCAGACTTGAAAAGCATGGACCGGTGCAGTGCTTATCCCATCGGCGGATAGAAGAACTCCTCACGGATGATCTTGCCGTCCTTCACCGTATAAAGGCCCACCTCGCGCATCTGCATGCGCTGGCCGGACTCCTTGTTGGTGACATCCATGTCGAAGATCAGCGAGAATTTGTCATCGCCGAACAGGTACGGGCCTTCGGCGCTGGCAGAATGGACCTCGTGAGCGCCGAACCACCAGTCATGTTTGCCGCGAATAGCGTCCAAACCGACCGCTTCGCGCCCGCCATCGCCCATGGCGGCAGCTTCCACCGACACACAGGCCTCGTCATACAATGTGTTCAGTGCTTCAGCCTCCTGGCGCGAATTGCAGCATTCTACCAGCTTGGTGGCTATAGTGACCAATTGTTCCGGAAACATCGTATTCTCCTTGTCTGTAAGGGGAAGATAACAGAGAACACAAAGGGAACAAGAGGTTTTTTATGACGATTTTGCAGCCTTTATGAAGGCCCGGATCCGAGCGGCATCCTTCAGGCCGGGTGCGCGTTCCACGCCGGAAGAGACATCCACAGCCGTCGCGCTGGTTTGGGCGATGGCCGCGGCGACATTTTCCGGTGTCAGGCCGCCGGCAAGCAACCAGGGTTTGGGCGCTATCCAGCCGTTCAGGACCGACCAGTCAAAAGCATGTCCATGCCCGCCGGTACGGTCTGCGCCCCTGGGCGGTTTTGCATCAACAAGCAGGCGATCGGCGGCGGTGAAATCGCCAAGTGGGAGCAAATCCCCAGCCTCATGGACGCCAACTGCCTTCCAGATCTGCGCCCCCGTGCGGGCCTTGATCTCGGCAAGCCGCGCCGGGCTTTCCTGGCCATGTAGTTGCAGCACACCGATCCCAAGCATGGTCACGCGGTCAACCAGCGCATCATCCGGATCGACCAGCAAGGCGACAGGACTGGCATTGCCCACAGAGAGCAGCAGGGTCTCTGCGGCCTCCGTCGTCACGGCGCGCGGCGAGCGTTCGAAAAAGACAAAGCCGATCCAGTCGGCCCCGGCGCCCGCCGTGAGCCGGACCATGTCAGGGTCTTTCAACCCGCAGATCTTGACCCTGGCCAAAGCCCTAACTGGCCGGGCCGGTGGAGACCGCCACCATGGCCGCGCGCAGGGTCCGGTCACCGATCTTCCAGCCATTCTGAAAACACTGCGCTATGGTGCCCGAGGGCTGGTCTGAAGGGATCTGGCTGACGGCCTGGTGCAGATTGGGATCGAAGCTCGCCCCCGGTGCGGCATCCACGGCCGTGACGCCATGGCGGGCAAGCACGGTGTGCAGCTCCTTCTGGGTCATCTCGATTCCGCCCATCAGGCTCTTCCCGGCCTCGCTCAGAGCCTCGCGTTCCTCGTTGCCAAGGGCTTCCATCGCGCGCGAGAGATTGTCAGACACCGAGAGCAGGTCACCAGCAAAGCGCTCAATGGCGAAGACACGAGCATCTGCCGTTTCGCGCGCGGCGCGCTTGCGGACATTGTCGACCTCGGCGATGGCGCGCAGCAGCTTGTCTTGCAAGTCGGCCTTTTCGGCCTCAAGTGCGGCGACAGGGTCGACCGTCTCTGTCTCAGTTTCCGCGCCGGATTCCGCATTGTCTGTTGAGATCTCCTCGATCTCGGGATCGGGTTTCACATCCTCGTTCATCTCGGTCCATCCTGTGTGGTGGGCGCACCCAGGATGCGGCTCACCACGCGTGCGGTGTAGTCGACCATGGGGATCACCCTTGCATAATTGAGGCGCGTGGGGCCGATAACCCCGAGCGCGCCGATGACGTGTCGTTGAGCATTCATATAGGGGGCGACGATCACGCTTGAACCCGAAAGCGGAAACAGCGTGTTTTCAGATCCGATGAACAGGCGCACGCCCTCGGCCATGCGCGTTTGGTCAAGGATTTCCAGCATGCTTTGCTGGCGTTCCAGCACATCGAACAGCTGACGGACGCGGTCGAGATCTTCGGCCGCTTCAGCATCTTCCAGAAGATTGGCGTGACCGCGCACGATAAGGCGCGGTTCCTGAGCATCGCTGGCCCCGCTCCATTCCGCCAGGCCCTGTTCAACCAGGCTGGTCGTGGCCTCGTCCAGGGCGGCGCGGCGTTCAGTGAGTTCGTCGCGTACCTCGCCCTGCACGTCTGCGAGCGACCGGCCCTTCATGCGGGCATTGAGATAATTGCTCGCCTCGATCAGGGCCGTGGCGGGCAGGCCGGCGGGCAGCTTGACGATGCGGTTTTCGACATCGCCATCCTCGGTGACCAAAACGCAGAGCGCATCCCCGTTTGAGAGCGGAACAAACTCCACATGGCGCACGGGCACATCGCGCGTGGGCGCAGAGACGAGTCCGGCGCCATGGGCGATGCCGGACAGCAGGGTTGAGGCTTCCGAGAGCACGCTTTTCAGATCTCGGCCCGCCTCGCCAAGGCGCTGCTCGATCGCCAGCTTGTCTTCGACGCCAGGATCGCCGGTTTCCAGAAAGCCGTCGACGAAAAGGCGCAAGCCCGCATGGGTCGGCAGGCGTCCTGCGGAAATATGCGGCGCATCGATCAGGCCGAGCTCTGTGAGATCGGACATCACATTGCGGATCGAGGCCGGCGACAGCGAGATGCCGGAACGCGACAGAGTGCGCGAGCCCACAGGCTCGCCGGTGCTGAGATAGGATTCGACAATCGTGCGAAAGATATCGCGCGAGCGCGCGTCCAGGCTTTGTAGAAGAGAATGCGTCGACGCAGACGTGTCCATGACCTTATTGGCAGTAAGTGCGGGCGCGCGGCTTTTCAAGCATTAGCCTGCGGCCCAAGCGGGGCGCGGCGTCGCAGGCCGCTATGGTTAGCGTGCGCTGAAGCAGGCTCTGAAAACTGAGATATGTTCGTCAAGCCCACTTCAAGTCTGCTGGGCTAGACCTGACGCTTGGAACTGCGCGGTCCAACAGGCGCAGTCCGATAGAGGCCTGGCGCGATGAGCAAGCAGACCGGAAAGCGGCGTTTCATCGGCAATCGGGGCGGCGCCACGGCGGTGGAGTTCGCTCTGGTGGCGCCGGTGATGCTGTTCATGGTGGTGGCAGTTGTCGAGTACAGCCTGTTCTACTTCAAGACGAGCTTCCTGAAGCATGTCCTGTATGAAGCCAGCCGCAATGTGCAGACGGGCGAAGTGCAGGATGCCGGCGACCCCCAAGCCTATTTCCAGACCGAATACTGCGATGATGCGATCTTCCTGATCCGCTGTGAGGATGTGTTCTTCGATGTTCGTTCGGCATCCACCCTCTCGGCGGTGAGCTTTCCCACCGCGACCTTCAACAGCCAGGGCGAGCCGACCAATTTCGTCTTCCAGCCCGGCACAGCCAGCCAGGTGACCACCATGCGTGTGGCCACACCTTACCGTTTCGTGACGCCCTTCATGCAGGATGTGTTTCAGCCCGAAGGTAGCCCGGCGATCATTGTCGGCTATTCGGTCGCGCGGAACGAGCCCTTCTGATGGCGGGCGGGCGGAACTTGCTCACGCGGGATACGCGCGGTGTAGCAGCGCTGGAGTTCGCGCTGATCGCCCCGATTCTGGGGGTGATGATCTATGGCCTGATCGAGATGACATTACGCTTCAGGGCGGCTGATGAATATCAACGCTATCTGCAGCAAGCCGGCGATTATCTCTCGCGCGAGGATGAGCTGTTCAGCAGCGATATTGACGAGATCTACGCCGTGGCGAGCCAGATGATCCGGTCCGGCAGCCTGTCGGGCAATCTGCATCTGGATGTGTCCTCGATCGGCTTCAAATCCGATGGCGCGCCGGAGCTGCTTTGGCGACGCCATCGCGGCGATACCCCGCCGAGCTTCAATATCAGCGATGCCGCCGGCCTCGGCGCGCCGGGCGAGAGTGTGATCCGGGTCTCGGCCCGGTTCAGCTATGAGACCCCGATCAGCCAGATCATCGGCGCGGGTCGGATGAATATTGATGACGCGGTCTATTTCCGTCCGCGTGTGACCCGCCTGATCGCGATTGATGGCCAGATCCATGATGATGGCGCCGACTGGGTGAATGACGGGGATTCCACTGTCGGTGAGAATAATGGCGAAGAGGCGGTCGGCGAGGTGGAGCCATGAACCGGTTTTTGCGGGACACGCGTGCGGGCATTGCCGTGCCCATGGCCCTGATCTCGGCCATGATGTTCGTCATGGTGGGCCTGGCCGTGGATGGCTCGCGTGCCTTTCTCGCCCGCGACAAGTTCCAGGCCGCGCTGGATGCTGCCGCCCTGGCGGTGGGAACGACCTATGATGATGACGCCGCGCTCGATGCCCTGGCGACGGATTTCGTGGCGCGCAATTTCGACATGTCAGGCGCCACGGTGAATTTGGTGGATGTGACGGCGACCACCGAAGATGTGGTCGTGGTCGGCAATTTCGATCTCGACACTTATTTCGTGCAGGTCTTCGCGCGCGACAAGCTGACCCTCAGCGCGCAGACCGAGGTCAAGCGCGCCGGCGGCGGATTGATGGTGGCGCTGGTGCTCGACAATACCGGCTCGATGTGGAGCAGCAACAATATCGGCTCGCTGCGCGGGGCGGCCCAGGCGCTGGTCGATGATGTCTTCGACGGCAAGACGCAGGAGGATGATCTGCGCTTTGCGATCGTGCCTTATGCGGCGGCGGTGAATCCGGGATCGGTGGCAGATGATCTGATCGCTGTGCCGCGCCCCTATGGCCTGTCCTCCCAGACAGAGGAGACAGCCTGGAAGGGCTGCGTCTCGGAGCGTTGGGGCAGTGACAGTCTCGCTGACACGCCCGCCAGTACGGCGCCGTGGACGCCCTATTACTATCCCGATGGCGTCGACAATAATTACACGCCGGGTGATGGGGTCAGCATTGTTCCCGGCGGGGTCAAGAATTCAAACCAGATCACCGGCCCGAATATTGGCTGCCCGAGTGAGATCCTGCCGCTGACCAGCTACAAGTCGCAGGTCGATGCCGCGCTGTCTGCCATGACGGCCTGGAACCGCGGCGGGACGCTGACGGATATTGGCATGGCCTGGGGCATTCGCGTGCTCTCGCCTGGCGCGCCTTATACTGAATCGGCCAATCATCTGGATGTGAAGAACAATCAGCCGATCTGGACCAGCCCACGCTGGCGCCGCGCAATTGTTCTGATGACCGACGGGGAAAGCAGTTTCTATAACTTTCCCGGCGGCGGGGCCTCCAACCAGGAAGGCACCAGCCCGAATTCCAGCCATCCCAGCGCCTCGGACTACACCGCCTATGGCCGCTGGAATGAGGATGGCTCAAATGCCAAGGCAATTTTCAGCTCCGCGCCCGGCTATGTCCGCGCCAATGGGACGACGGACAATTCCACGCGCGGAAAGCTGAACCGGCGGATTTTTGACCTGTGTGAAACCGCGAAATCGCAAGGAATTGTCGTTTACACCGTGGTTTTCACCTCAAGTGTGGGATCGGATACGCGCGAAATGTATCGCGCCTGCGCCTCCGATCCTGGCAAGTACTGGTATGCACCGACCCAGACGGCGTTGACCACCGCGTTCGAACAAGTCGGCAGCGACCTCTCCAAACTGCGCATCACGCGCTGAGACCTATGTTTCCGAGCCTTCGGGCATGTCCTCCGGGATCAGTCTTACGCCAGCAGCATTGCGGAAATTGATGTCGCGCTGCGGGAACGGGATCTCAAGTTCGTATTTGTAGAGGGCCGTATGCAGAGCCCAGTAATAGTCGGCATTCACGCGCGCCGGCTTGGACACGGCCTCTTCGGTGAGCCAGACGACGAGCTCGAAATCGAGACTGGAATCGCCAAAACCGACCAGCCAGACTGTGGGTGCGCGCGTTGGATCAGCTGTATAGGTCCAGGCCACTTCAGCGGCGGCTTCAAGACCGGCTTTCTTCACCAGGTCCTTGTCACTTCCATAGGCTACGCCAAAGGGAATGCGGATGCGCCGGCGCGCTTCGCGCAGGGTCCAGTTGATAACCTGAGCTTTGATAAACTCTTCATTCGGCACCAGGATATCGACATTGTCGTTGGTGGTGACCAGGGTGGATCGGATATTGATCTCGCGCACTGAACCGGTAACGCCAGACTGCAGCTCGATGAAATCGCCGACTTTGATCGAGCGTTCGAAGAGAATGATAATGCCCGAGATGAAATTCGAGAAGATCGACTGAAGTCCGAAACCAATGCCCACGCCCAGAGCGCCGGTGAAGACAGCGAGCGCGGTTAAATCGATGCCCAGCGTGGAAACTGCAAACAGGATCGCGCCGGTCATGAATCCGACTTTCAGTACCTGCCCCAACAGGCCTGAGATAGACGGGTTCAGATTGGGCGCGGCGCGCAATTGGCTCTGTGCGGCATCGCCAGCAAGCCGCCCGAGCCAAAGCGCCAGAATGGCGATGACAACACTGGTGACGATGCGCAGCAGGGAGAAGGTCTGACCGGCTATCGTGAAAGTGGCCGCTTCCATGGCCCCGGTCACGGGATCGAGCAAACGCAGTATATAGAGCGCGGCGACCGACCAGGCGAGGACAGCAATCGCGCGCGCGGCAAAGCCCTCACGCATATTCGAGGTAACCACGCGCACAACAATCCAGGCATTCAACAGGCTGGCAACAACCCGCAAGGCGCCATTTTCCAGGCCATCCAGAGCGTCAAAGGCCGCAACCGCCACCCAGAGCAATATGACCGTGAAGATCGGCCAAAGCACCCCGGCGAGGGATGTATAGGCCCGGGTAATGACATCCACCTGCCCGCGATTTTCGGCTGATTTCAAAAGCCGCCTGCGGGGATAGCGCGACAGAAGATAGGCAAGACCCCCGGCGATCAGGATTGCCGCGCCTTGCCAGACAGTGTCCCAGGAGGTGAGCGAAGTGAGTGTCTCCTGCCACCATTGCGACAGGTTCGCCCATAACAGGGTCAGGTCCGGGCCAGTGCCAGTAGAGGTGTTTTGGGGCGAGGGAAGGATCATCATATGGCGTGGTTTTGTGTTGAGACCGGTATAGGTC
>JALEGE010000036.1 GCA_022760335.1 Hyphomonadaceae bacterium | reverse complement strand
GGAACCAGGAGAGAAGGTGGGCGTGATCAAGACGGCGTATTTCAAAGTCAGGGAATGGAGCGAGAGCGGCTGGCATCAGGCCAGGTCAAGCTATCTCGCCGCCTATGACCGGGTGCGTGAATTCCTGATCGACCTGGATGCGCAAACTCGCCCGGAACGCGGGCGTCCGCGCGAGAATCCCAAGCGCAAACGTGAGCGTCCCGATCCGAAGTTCCAGCCTCCGCGCAAGGCGAACGTGCCGGCAGATACCCGGGTCTATGCCATCGGCGATATTCATGGCCGCGCCGATCTGCTGCGCCGCCTGATGAATCTGATCCATGAGGATGTGGCGAAATCGTCTGAATCGCGGGTGGTTGTCATTTTCCTGGGCGACTATGTCGATCGCGGTTTCCAGTCCAAGGATGTGATCGACTATCTGCTCAGCGACGAACTGGCCCAGTACGAGACATATTTTCTGAAGGGCAATCACGAAGCGGCTTTCGAGAACTTCCTTTCAGACCATACTTTCGGCCCGCAATGGGCGCGCTTTGGCGGGGCGGAGACGTTGATGTCCTATGGCATCCAGCCACCGCGCGCGAAGACGATTTCCACCGAATGGGAAGAGGTGTGCCATCAGCTGAACGAGCAGATCCCGATGCAGCATCGCGGCTTTCTGGGTTCGCTGAGCCTCTATGCCACTTTGGGTGATTATGTGTTTGTCCATGCCGGACTGCGCCCCGGGCTGACGCTCGACAAGCAGGCGGAGAAGGATATCCTCTGGATTCGCGAGGATTTCCTGAAGGACGAAGGCGCGTTTGACCGGGTCGTGGTGCACGGCCATACCCCGATTTCGGCGCCGCACCATGATTTCCGTCGGATCGGCATTGATACAGGCGCCTATCTCACCGGAACCTTGACCGCGGTTTGTCTGGTCGGGTCCGAGGTGACTTTCCTGTCGACATGAAGAAGCAAAGAGGGACCTGAGCAATGACACAATCTGTAGGACAATTCGGACGACTTCTGGCGCTGCTGTTCGGGATGGTCATCCTGGCCGCGTGCCAATCCGGTACGATGCCGAGCGGCCCGGTTGATACAGCTGGCCCGGCGGTCGAGCGGGTCGTAACGGCATATCAACTCGACAATGGCGATTCCCTTCGGGTGAATGTGTTCGGTGAGCCGGAACTTTCAGGCGACTATGCGGTGGATGGAACTGGCGCAATCTCCATGCCCCTGATTGGCACGGTTGAGGTCGCCGGGATGACGGTTACCGAGTTCCAGGACACGATCGAGGCGCGCCTGGCCGATGGATATCTCGTTGAGCCCCGTGTCAGTGCGGAAGTCACCAGTTTCCGCCCCTTCTACATCCTCGGAGAAGTGAACCGCCCTGATGAGTATGCCTATACATCGGGTCTCACGGTGATGAATGCTGTGGCGGCGGCGGGTGGCTTCACCTATCGCGCCAATCGCAAGGACGTCTTCATCCGCAGCGAAGGCGAGCCCCAGGAACGCCGGGTGACCCTGACGACTACGACGCAGGTGCGCCCTGGTGATACAATCCGGATTGGCGAACGCATTTTCTGATCTTCGCCTGTGCCGCGAGAAAACACCCCGCCCGGGAGAACTGGGCGGGGTTTTTGTTGGCGCTCACCACTGTATTAGTTAACAAAAGAGCAGTGATTAGTTCCCCTTTCAGGCGAATTATTCGCAAAGAGCTTACGTATGTGGGGGAAAATAGCCCAGCGTGCTTAGCACCTTTTGGGTATTTAGAGTAAAAGACCGTGTGTGGCACGGTTTCGCTTGACTCTCTTTTTATCCATGGGCCTCTGGAGAGGTGGGGTGGGTGGCGCTCGGCCGCTGGCATGGCATTTGAACATGCTGGTTCAATTCTGCAGATGTCCGGCCCGGGAATGTGCCGAGACAGCCTCTTGAGGGGAAAGAGTATGACATCGACGAAGATCATGACGGTTGTTGGCGGCGCCCTGGTTGTCACCGGTTTTTCAAGCGCGGTTGCCCAGCAACAGGAAGGCAATTTCTTCCAGCGCGACCGCTATGAGGCGGTTATGGATCGCTACCAGGTGGATTTCGATCCCGAGCCTGTGCGCCTTGGTACCTTTCTTTTGAATTCCCAGCTCGGCCTCGGTGCAGAAAGCAATGACAATGTCTTTGCTGATCCCGCCAATGAGCAGGACGATATTCTGTTCCAGATTGCGCCAGTCGCCGACCTGCGCTCGAACTGGTCGCGCCACGAACTGGGCGCGCGTGCCGAAGTGACCCACCGCGAATACAATGATCTGGCATCCGAGAGCGCGACAGACCTGCGCGGAGAGCTGCGCGGCCGTCTGGATATCACGCGCGGTTTCGACATTGGCGGCACGATTTTCGCCAGCGACGAGGTTGAGCCACGCTACTCAGTTGCAAACCTGGCGGTCTTCGAAGAGCCGATCAACTACCAGACCACAGGCGCGCGCGCCGTGGCCCGTTTCACACGTGACCGTTTCCGCGCCCGGGCCAATGTCGAGGTCACTGATTACAGCTATGACGATGTCGCACTTGTCGGTGGTGGGACACAGAGCCTGGGCCAGCGCGATTACAGCTATCAGCGCGCGCAGGGCCGGATTTCCTATGCCGTGACCCCGGACATTGCCCTCTTTGGCCAGGCCGAGGCCAGTACGCGCGAATATGATGAACTGGTGAATGTTGCGGGCATGGATGTTAGCCGCGATGCGGATGGATATGCGCTTCAGCTGGGTGCCAATTTCGAACTGCCGGTGCTGTTGCGCGGCGATGTCGCGGTGGGGTATTTGGAAGACAGCAAGGACTCCGATGTTTTCGCCGACGTCAATGGATTGTCCGTGGACGCCAATGTTCAATGGTTCCCGAGCCGTCTGACCACGGTCACTCTGGATGCGTCACGTCGCGTGATCGATCCCGGTCTTGCCACCTCTGGCAGCGCCACGGCCCAGGATTACGGCATTCGCGTTGATCATGAGCTCTATCGCAACATTTTGCTGTTCGCCGAGGCTGGCCAGCAGGAACGTGATTATGAGGATATTGATCGCGGCGACGAGTTGCTGGAGCTGCGTTTCGGAGCGACCTACAAGATGAACAAGCGCATCCATGTTGATGGCTATTTTGAACGGTTCGACCGTGACAGCTCAGTTGCCACTGGCAATTTCGAACAGAACATTTTCGGCCTTGCCCTGCGTATTCATCCGTAAGTCAAGACCGGGTCCTATCCTCTTCAGGGAGCCATGAACGTGAACAAACAGACGCGCTTCGCCATGCCACGATCGGTGCCTTTTACCGGCCGCAGCGCAGCTGTGGTTCCCGGGCAGGATGGGCTGGTCGATATCAAGGCGATCCTGACGGCGGTCCGGAAGCGGTTTTGGCTTGCGACCATCACTTTCCTGCTGAGCTTCGCGGCCATTGCCACCTATACGCTGCAGCAGACGCCGATCTACCAGACGGAAACCCGTCTGATGCTGGATACCCGCCAGGGCAATGATATCGACTTGGGCAGTATGTTTGCCGGCCTGGCGCCGAACACGGCCATCATCGATACCGAGCTGGAAGTGATGCAGTCGGAAACCATGCTGTCGAAAGTGGTCGATACCCTGAATCTGACCCAGTATGCCGAGTTCAATTACACCATGCAGGAGCCCTCGGGCGTCAAGGCCATGGTGGGCGACCTCAAGACCTCCATCAGGGGCATGCTCGGCATGGAAGACGATGCCGAGGAAGAAGAGGTTCAGATGAGCCCGGAGGAGCTGCAGGAGGCGATCCACAAATTCGCTACCTGGAAGCTGCGATCCTCGATCAGCGTCAGCCGCTTGGGGCCAACCTATATCATTGATATCCGCGCGCGTAGTGAGAACCCGGAACTGGCCGCCCTGATGGCCAATGCCGTGGCCGAGCAGTATATTGTCGAGCAGCTGGAAGCGAAACTGGAAGCTGCTCGTCGCCAGAATCTCTGGCTCAGCGAGCGGTTGGAAGATCTGCGCACCGAGGTCAACGCCAAGGAAAGCGCGGTTGAGGAATACCGCACAAGTTCCGGCCTGCTGACCGCGCAAGGCTCTTCGCTCACCGAACAGCAGATCAGCGACCTGACACGCCAGCAACAGCAGCGCCAGTCAGTGCTCTCCGAGGCAGAGTCGAGACTGAACGATGTGCGCATCCGGATGAATTCCGGCAGCGGTGTGGATGCGATCGCCGAAGTGCTCGGCTCGCAGGAGATCTCGAATCTGCGCCAGCAGCAGGCTGAGATCCAGCGCCGTGCAGCTGATCTCGCGACGCGTTATGGCCCGCTGCATCCAGAGCGCGTGGCCGTTAACAATGAACTGGCCGATGTGCGCGCCTCCATCGACTCTGCGGTCTCACGCGTGGTCTCCAGCCTGGAGAGCCAGGTCGCTGTGGCGCGCAGCAATTTGCAGGAAACCAACCGCCAGCTCGGCGGAGCACGCTCCACCCTGATCAGCAATAATCAGGCAGGTGTGCGCCTGCGCGAACTGGAGCGCGAGGCCGAAGCCAGCCGCGCGCTGTATGAAGATTTCCTGGAACGCTTCAAGGTCTCCAACGAGCAGGATGCGCTGGCAAAGGCCGATGCACGCGTGCTCACCGAAGCCGGGGTACCGGGTGGTCCAGCTTCGCCCAAGGTGATGATCAATCTGATCCTTGGTTTCATGTTCGGTGGGGCGGCTGCAGGCGCGGTGATCCTGGTCTCCGAGCTGCGTGAAAACCATTTCTCCCATGGCGAGGAAATCGAACGTGCCCTGGGTGTGCCCTCGATTGGCGCTGTGCCGCTGCTGGTCGGCCGTGGCAAGCGCAATCCGGGCGATTATGCGATTGAAAATCCACTCTCGGCCTATTCGGAAAGCATACGGAACATCCGTGCGTCCATTGTTTTCGCTGATCTCGACAATCCGGCCAAAACCGTGGCGATCTGTTCCTCACTGCCGAACGAAGCCAAGACCATGACCTCCTATTCACTGGGGCGCCTGTCGGCCTTGTCGGGCTCCAAGACGCTGGTCATCGATGGCGACTTCCGCCGCCGCCAGCTCACCGAAGCGGCACGCCTGGACCCGGAAGCCGGCCTGATCGAGCATCTGTTCGGCGAAGTGGCCCTGGATGATGCCATCCATGTTGACGATGCCACGGGCATGCATGTTCTGCCGTTGACTTCGACACGCAACACACCACGCGATGTCTTTGGTTCGCGTGCCTTTGACGCCCTTTTGCAACGTCTTGAAACCGCCTACGATTTGATCGTCATCGATACCGGCCCGCTGCTCTTGATGGCCGAAAGCCGGGTGATCGTCTCCAAGGTCGATCAGGTGATCGTGGTCGCCAAATGGCGCTCGACAACACGCCAGGCCCTGCAGCAGACGATCAATATCCTGCAGCAGTTCAATGCCAGCATCGCCGGCGTGGCGTTGACCTTTGTGGACCTGCGCAAGAAGCGGTTCCTGGGCACCAGCTCGGCCAGCTACAAGGCCTATAGCAAGTATTATTCGGAAGGATCCAAGGGGTAATTCGCCGCTTGGGGGACATGCAAGGAGGCGAACCATGCCGGCACTAAATCTGCGCGCCGCGGCTGTGAGTGCACTGCTGCTCGGTGCCTGTGAGGCACAGACCCAAAGCATTGGTGACGAGCTTGACGCTGAAACACCAGCCCCGGACGTGCCCGCTGCTGAGCCCACCGCGCCCGTCCCCGCCGCGCCGGCCAAGACCTATGATGTGGAAGACTCCTTCCTGAAGCTCTTTTCCGAAGGCCATGACCATGACTGGTACAAGGCCGATTTCGCCTATCTCAACAATGTCCAGCGCGCGGGCTGGGAAGCAGACAATATCCTGTTCAACGATCAGGGTGTGGAACTCATGCTGACGCGCGAGCGCAAGGAGATGTGCCCTTTCACCGGGGCCGAGTATCAGCGGCGCGGGCGCTATCATTATGGCCGCTATGAAGTGGTGATGCGCGCCGCGCCCGGCTCGGGCATTGTCTCGTCCATGTTCACGCATACTGGCCCGTCACAGGGTGGCGATCCGCATGACGAGATCGATATCGAGTTTCTGGGACACCGCACCGGTGAGCTGCACATCAATTATTTTACCGCAGGCAAGGGCCACGGTTCAGTCTATGTCGACCTGCCTTATGATGCGGCCGAGATCTATCAGCTCTACGCTTTCGAATGGGAGCCGGACGAGATCCGTTGGTATGTTGGTGACCAGCTGGTGCATACCGCCCGCGCCGAGGATCATCCCATCCCGCAAACGCCGGGACGCTGGATCCAGAATATCTGGACCGGGTCTGAGGACCAATACATGTGGCACGGTCGCCCAACCTTCCAAAGCGGCGCCACGGTTGGCTATCGCTGTGCCTCCTATCAGACCGCCGGTGATGACAGCGAGCAGTGCAGCGACCATTACAGCTTTGACCTGCCGCCGGTTGATCTGGAGGACCAGGATTAGCGATGGCCGGAGATGGCACGGCATATGACACTGGCGTGGAGGCCTGGCATGGACAGGAAACCTGCCGCATTGCCTATTTCGGCCATGATGTTGCCGATGCCGCCGTTCGCCGGCGGGTTCGCGCCCTGCAGGAGGATGGCCTGGAGGTGACCGGCTTCATGCCGCGCCGGCGCAAGGATGCCGAGACTTTCTGGGACAATGTTGATCTGGGCGAGACCAGTGATGGTGCATTCGCCAAGCGGCTGGGCACGGTCTTTTCCGGCGCCGCGCGCGCGGCGGCCGCGCCAGCTTTTGCTGAGGCCGATCTGATCCTGGCGCGCAATATGGACATGCTGGCCTGCGCCTTTGAGGCCAAGCGCCGGGCCGGGCTGGCAACGCCGGTGATCTATGAATGCCTGGATGTGCATCGCCTGCTGACCCGCGAGGACCCTGCGGGCATGGCCATGCGCGCGATTGAGCGCGCGCTGGTCTCGCGCTGCGCGCGGGTCTGGGTCAGCTCTCCGGGCTTCCTGGAAAACCATTTCGAACGCCGCCATGCCGGGCACTACACCGCTGATCTGGTCGAAAACCGTTTGCCGGCGGCGAGCGATTTTGGCCCACGGCCTGACATTGAGGCTGCGCGCGCGCCTGGCCCGCTGCGGCTGGGCTGGGTTGGAAATCTGCGCTGCGCGCGCAGTTTCGCCCTGCTATTGGCGCTGGCCGATCGTTTTGGCGACGCGATCCAGATTCACCTGCATGGACAGCCCGCCCGGCGCGAGATCCCTGTTTTCGAGCCCGAGATCGACAGGCGCGAGAATGTCACCTTTCATGGCCGCTATGCCGCGCCTGATGACCTTGCCGGCATTTATGGCGGGCTGGATGCGGTCTGGGCCGGGGATTTCATGGAAGCCGGCGCAAACTCGGTCTGGCTGTTACCAAACCGTATCTATGAAGGTGGTTATTTCGCCGTGCCGCCGCTGGCGCCTGCCGGGACACAGACTGCAGCCTGGATCGAGGCGCGGGCGACGGGCCTGACACTGGCGGAACCGCTTGAAGATGTTCTTCCAGCCCAGGTCGCGGCCCTGATCGAAGATCCAACACCACTAGCCGCAGCGCGGGCAAATCTGCTGGCGCTCGATACCTCTGTTTTTGTCGAGCCGCGCGGAGAGATGGTCCGGCTGACCCGCCTCGCACTTGGCAAAGGGGAGGGCACATGAACACGGCCTATCCCCAGATGATGATCGAAACCCAGGCCGCGCCGGCCACACGGTCGGGCTCCAGCGAAGGCAGTTATGGTGCTCCGCTGTGGGAGCAGGCCCTTTTGGCGCTATGGTTCTACTACACCTTCATCATCCGGCCCGGGAACGAGCTGGTGATGTATCCCATGTCGCTTTACTGGATGTGTGCCTTCATGGTGCATCGGCGGCAGATGGTGCCGCTGGCCTTCCGGTCGTGGCTGATCTTTGCCATCCCCATTCTCGCAATCCTGTCCTGGGCCTGGGCGCCGATGCCCAGTCAGGCCCTGAGATTCGGCGTCATGATGACGCTCGGCGCCATGGTGGCGGTCTATGTGGCGGCGCGCTTCGCCCCGCACGAGATTATACGCGCGGTTTTCTTTGCCGGGCTGATTTCCGTCATCCAGGTGGCGCCTGAAATGGGCCATTTTGGCAATAAAGGCCCCTGGGGGGAGAAGAATATCTTCGCTGTGCGCATGGTGGTGATCATGCTGGCGGCGATGGCGACGGCCTTCAACCGGCATGAGATTTCCTGGCTGCGGCTGATCGCCTTCCCTTTGATTCCGGTCTGTTTCGTCTTTATCATCATCGCCCAGTCGGCAACCTCGCTTGTCTTCGGAGCTGGCTCAATCCTGGCGATGACGACAATCTGGCTATTCTGGAGCCGGTTCTCCCGAATTCGACACCTGCGAACCGCGTTCCTGATCATGCTGCTGTTTGGCGCGCTTTCCACGCTCTATGTGCTCGCCAATACAGGCACCAGCGGGATCTATGAGAATTTCCTCGATTCCCTTGGCAAGGATGCCACTCTGACCGGGCGCACCATGCTGTGGGATGCCGCAGACCGTATCACCAAGGAGCGGCCCATGCTGGGCGTCGGCGCAGAGGGCTTCTGGCTCTGGCAGCGCGGAGATGCCTCCACGCTCTTGGAATTGTCCTACAAGCAGGCAGGCACCAAATTCTCCTTCCACAATTCCTATCTCGAAATGCAGATCCATTTTGGCTATGTCGGCCTGGTGCTGACCTATCTTGCGGTCTTCTGGTGCCTGTGGCGTTCTGTTCTCAGCTGGTTTGCAACCCAGTCCATCGTGCGCAGCTTCTTCCTTCTGATCACCGGCATCGTGTTTGTCTCCACCTTCACTGAGAGCTGGCTCTATGTCGTGTTCGACACGTCCGTGACCCTGTTCTATGTCTCCGCGATCTCCAGCCTGGTGCGTCAGCAGTCGCGTAAGGAAGAAGAACGCGAGCAGATGGAATATACCGCCATGCATGGTGGGGAGGGCGCTGTGCCCATTCTGGGGGCGGAGTGATGCCGAACGCCGTTCCGGACGTTTCGGTGATCATGGCGGCCTGGCGCGCGGCCGATTTCATTGCGCCAGCCATCCGTTCCGCGCTTGCCCAGGACGGTGTGGCGTTGGAACTGATTATAGTCGATGATGCCTCGACCGATGAAACACTTGCGGCGGCCCGAGCTGCTGGGGCGGGTGATCCGCGGCTGGTGCTGGAACGCCTGACGCAAAATGGCGGACCCAGCGTGGCGCGCAACCGTGCCTTGGAGTTGGCGAAGGGGCGCTATATCGCCGTCCTGGATTCCGATGACAGTTTTGAGCCGGGGCGTCTTGCACGCCTGGTTGCCTTTGCCGATGAGACCGGCGCGGACCTGGTCGCCGACAATATGACCCGCGTGGCGCAGTTGGGGGCGAGGGCGGCAGCCGGAAGCGCTTTTCTGGATGCCGCAGCTTTGAGCAGTGCTGAGCAGATCACCCTTTCGGCCTATCTCGATCCTCAGACGGAAAGCCGGTTTGGGGAAAATCTTGGCTACCTCAAACCTTTGTTCCGGTCTGAAACCCTGCGCCGGACAGGGCTGATCTATGACACAAGCCTGCGTAACAGCGAGGATTTCTACCTAGTCGCCAGCCTGCTGGCGGAAGGCGCGCGCATGTGGCTGCATCCCACCTGCGGGTATAATTATCTCGTCCGGCCCGGTTCGATCTCACACCGCCTGACGCCGGAACTCACCGCGGCAATCCTTGAGGCGGAAACCGCTTTCACCACGCGCTATGGCGAAGCGTTTGATGCGGTCACGCGGCGCGCTGCTGCGGCCCGGATGGCGCAATTGCGCAAGAGTCACGCATTTGAGTCGGTGATATCGGGTTTGAAAGCGCGCCGGCCTGGCGTGAGCTTGGCGGCGCTTGCGCATCATCCCGGCGCCATTGGGCATATCGTGGGGCGTTTGGGAGCGATCGCGGCGCAAAAGCTTCGCCGTGAGGGAGGAGATCAAAGCAATGCCGAGACGGCCCAGAAGGCAAGCGACCAGGCGGCCACACAGTAAAAGGCAATCAGTCCGTAGACGGCCCAGCGCGGCAGGCTTTGGCGCGCATTCGCCGAAGCGGCGGAATCATAAATCTTGGATGTGCCGACAAGGCGCAATGACTGTGCGCCAGCGTGTCGGGCTATGGCCTCGGTGCCATTGCTGTTGGAGTGAGTGGTCATACCAGTCCTTCGAGCGGGTCAGATATCGGGCCGCATATGCGCCCTCGTTAACTCTACAACTCTACTCGAAATGCCCCCCCGACATGACGCTGTCATGGGAGAAGCGTGTTCACAATATGGCAGGCCTGAAAAATTGTTAACTCTGCGCGCTATTACAAGGTCTGGCACGCAGCTTGAACCATACCAATCGAAGTTCTGCCTGCTTGTGCCGGCCTGATCTGTAGTCGTTAATGCAGTACGGAGTACATTCCATGTCGACCGGCAGCCCACATCTGCGTCTCGTAACGAACAATGATGTGTCCAGCATGGCGAAGTTGCGCGCCGATGCGCGCGACATTCTGGTCGCAATTCCTGTGTTGAATGAGCTCAATCATATCGAAGCCTGTGTCGAATCGTTGATGCAGGGGGATGAGCGGCTCAGTGAAGTCCGCTTTGTCGTTGCCGATGGCGGCAGCACAGACGGAACGCGGGATATTCTGGATATCCTGTCCGCGCGGTACCCCAATTTCAGCTGGATCGACAATCCGGGGCGCCTGCAATCGGCCGGCGTGAACGCCGTGGCCGCCATGGCGCGCCATGAAAGCGTACTGGTGCGCTGCGATGCGCATTCCATCTATCCGCCCGGCTATGTCACCCAGGTGGCCGATGCCTTGGTGCGCCGGCAGGTTGCCTCGCTTGTCGTTCCAATGGACGCGGTGGGTGATGGGTGTTTCCAGAAAGCCAATGCCTGGGTGGTGGACACGCCCCTGGGCTCAGGTGGGTCCGCTCACCGTGGTGGGCAGGAGTCCAAATATGTTGATCATGGGCATCATGCCGGCTTTGACTTGAGTGTCTTCCGTGCGGTCAGTGGATACGATCCGGGATTTTCGCACAATGAGGATGCCGAATACGACACACGTGTCGGCCGGTTTGGTGGGCGGATCTATCTCGATGCAGACATTCGCCTTGCCTATAAGCCGCGCGCCACGCCCTGGGCGCTCGCCCGGCAATACTTCAACTATGGCAAGGGCCGTGCACGGACGATCCGCAAGCACAATATACGCCCGCGCCCGCGCCAGATGTTTCCTGTGCTGAACCTGTTCGCGCAGCTGGGCAGTTTTGCACTTGCGCCGGTCTTGCCCGTCTGGTGGGTCTGTCCTGTTTTCTATGGCGCGATCCTGCTTGGCGCGTCGGCATATCTGACGATGAAGCACCGCTCCCTATGTGGGCTCATGGCTGGCCCTGCGGCGGCCATCATGCATGTCTCATGGGCTTTGGGGCTTTGCCGCCAGGTTTTGCGTCCGAAGCGCTGATGGCTTCGGCAGTCAGACTTTCATCTTATCTCGCAAAAATCTGTGCCTGGGCTCTGCAGTGCGGCTAGGCTATCAGTTTCGCGATAGGTTTTTTTTCGAAGCAAAACAAAAAAGGGCCCGCCAGGCGGGCCCTTTTGCAATGCTTTGTCGAAAACAGTGCCTGATCAGTAGGCGCCACGTTTCAGCACGATCGCCGGAATTGAGAGCACCAGGATCTTCAGGTCCATCAAGATGTTGCGCTTGGTGGCATAGGTGACATCCAGTTCCACCCGCTTGTCATAGCTGGTGTCATTGCGGCCGCTGATCTGCCACAGGCCGATAACGCCCGGGCGCACAGCATCATAATGAGCGATGTCGACATCATAGCGGCGCACTTCATCAGCCACGATCGGACGTGGACCGACAATCGACATGTCACCCTTGATGATGTTCCAAAGCTGGGGCAGCTCATCCAGGCTGTATTTGCGCAGGAAATCGCCGACACCTGTGATGCGCGGATCATTTTTCAGTTTTTGAGTCTCTTCCCATTCGGCGCGCATCGCCGGATTGGTGGCCAGAAGATGCTCCAGACGCTCGCTGGCATTGGTCACCATTGTGCGCACTTTCAGGCAGGTGAAGTACTCACCGTTCATGCCGCGTCGCTTCTGTTTGAACAGGATCGGTCCCTTGTCATCCGTATAGACAACAATCGCGATCAGCATAAAGAAGGGCAGAAGGAAGAGTGCCATGGGCACCGCAATGAAAAGGTCCATTACGCGCTTGAGCAGATCGGACGCGTTATGCGTGCGGCCATTTGCTGTACTGGATCGCGTAGAGAAAACGGGTTGTTCGGAGAGCGCCGCGGAGATCGCATCATCATCGTGAACGGCTGCTTCATTCGCCAAAGATTTTGTCAGCATTTTGCCCGACCCCAGTCCTGATTCGATGCGGTTTGGCCTTTGCCAAACAAGAACCGCGCCAGTTTCCTGGTTCCGCACGGTTCCCCCCCTGCTGACATGCTTTCCAGGCTGTTTAGACCCTCTCACCCCAAAAAACTTCCATCGCTTCAATGGAGTGGATTGCTCTGTTACCCGGTGAAGCCAATCCGCATTCAAATCGTGACTTTCTGTAAAGGGTTAAGCCATAGCCCTGACCTGAATTCGACACCTTTCCCCAACGGGGCGAATAATGCTCCGTGTCCGCCGCGTCCTGCTTGTCTTGTCGGCGCGTTGGCGCGAATTTGCGCAAGCCTTGTGCAGGCTGGAGTTGTGGCGTGGGAAAATCTTCGAATCAAAAGAGCCCCCGGCGCGCGGGGCCGGGGGCTCCATGGGGGCAGTGCGAGAACGAGGGGGATGCACTGGCCCCAGAGCGGTCACCACGAGGATCAGTAGCCGCTCGATTGGTAGGTCGCCGAGTTGCCGATAGCTGTCGCTGAACCGATAATCCCGCCGGACGTCGGAACCGACATTGTGCCAATGGCATACACATTGCCTGAGTTCACTTGCCGGGTTGTGCCAGACACGGTGGCATCGCCGCAGGTAATACAAAGGCTCGCCGTAGCTGCATTTCCCATGGCTGTGGCAGACAGGGTCGCGACACCGCCAGTCGTCGAGGCGCCATCAAAGCTTGCCTGCGCACCAACCGTGGCGGAATTGGTCTGATCCGCATACAGAGCAGTGTCGGAGCCGAGATTGCTCACCAGCGCCGAGTTGCCGACGCCATAGGCCGTGGCGCCGGCGAGGCCGTTCCACGCTCCGACAGTGAGATAGGTTTGCGCGTCGACTTCGCTTTCATTGGTCTGGGAGAGCGCATCGCCGTCCTCGCCGAGCGAGGCGTAGCCAAACTGGTTTTCCAAAACATAGGAGTTCCCCGCGACGGTTGTTGCTGCAACCACATCGGTCGCCTCATAAATATAGACATCGGTTAGTCCGCGCAGCGTGGCGCCAGCGGCAGTGGTTTGTGTGCCAGACTGTATGGCTGTGGAGGTGTAGCCGGTGGAGCTGACGGCATTGCCGCCTGCAACGGTGGCAAAGCTTGCCCCACTGCCGTCGCAGCACATATCGGCATCGGTTGTCGCGCTGGCCGAGCCTTCCGAGTGCTGAACATGCTCGGCGATGTGCTCGCCATACTCCGCATGCGATGCAACGGCGTTGGCGATCGCAGTGGCAGAGGCGATGACAGTATTCCCGCCGAGCAACTCGATCTCGGCATTTGCGACGGTGTCGCCGGACATGACCTGCTCGGTCTGGCTGGCGCTGGAGCCGTCTTCGGTCGTTGTGTTTACCGCGTTGCCATAGGCGGTTGCCACCGCGCTGGCCTGGCCCATGACGACACCGCCCTCGAGGCGCGCTTCGGCACTGGAATTGCCGGTCATCTCCTGGTTGACGATCAGATCAACATCGCCGGATTTCAAAAGCACAGATGCGGAATTGCCCGTGCTGGTGGCCGTGGAGGCGGCATAGTCGGCCGTGTCCGGAACCACCACATTCATGCTGGACCAGATATCGCCGGTCTCAAGCTGGTCGATAATGATGGGCTGGTCTTCGGCCTCCTGGGCCAGCGCCGGCATGGCGAGGGCCAGCGCGATAAGGCTGGCCGGTAGGGCGCGGTGTGAGAGTCTGGACATGGTTTTTCTCCTCTCTCTCGCCTAGCTGCGTCCGCGCAGTTCCGGGTCGCGGTCTGCGTTCCAGCGGCGCACTGAGGCGCGGCTGTCACCATTATTTTCGCCGAGCGTATTGTAGGCCGGGGTGAAATCGCCGGTGATGCCATTGGTCGAGGCGAGGGCTTCGACCTCATCGCAGACACTGGCACTGGTCACGCCGTAGAGATTGGCCATCATTTCCAGGACGGCGCGCTCGACAGTGGAGCGCACGGCGAGCTGGATTGGCTCCTGTGCGCGTTCGCCCACGCCGATATCGAAGACATTGCCATTGGCGAAGTCGAACACGCCGGCAGAAAGTTCGCGGCCGATAATCTGTTTCTGGTAGGAAATGACGTCGACCACTTCCAGGGTCTCGGTCTCCACCATGCGCAGGTCGAGCGCGACATTGATCACAAACATCTTGCCGCCCAGGCTTCCCTTGGTGTCGGTGGCGTCCAGGTCGCCAGCAAAGGCTTCTGCGCCGACCGAGCGGATATTGTAGTTCAGCTCAGTGATGCCGCCGACAATGTAGAAGTCAGAGCCGGGAATAGAGCCAGCCGTGATCTGGCGGTAGGCCGCATCGCTGGCCTCCTCGCCGATCAGGCGGTTGTTGGCATAGCGCAGTTCAAGCTCCGAGACCGAGGTATCGAAGCGTTCCACCAGGCGCGCGCCGGACTTGGCCAGCGCCGAAATGGCCATCAGTGAGGCGCCCTGTGTGACGCGACGCCCGCCCTCGATATCGGCCTTGCCGGTATAATCGAGGATACGGCCCACCGCGATGCGCGGCGCGGCGATGCGGTTGGCGCGGCTATAATGGCCCATGCAAACCAGCGCTTCGGAATAGGGCGTTGGATTGGCCGTCACCGGGGCATTGCCGATCGGTTCGGCATAGAGGCCGTCATTACCGGCAAAGGGCGATATGCAGCCAGTCAGAGCCAAAGCGCCGGCAAGAGCGGCAATCGAGGCCTTGATATGACCTGCGCGGGAGCGGGGGGTGAACTTATTCATCGAGGTTGAGCTCCCCATTGAGCACGACATTCTGGTCGCCATTGTTGATCTGGGTCGCGTCGATAATGATCGTGTTGTTCGACCCGTTGGTGATTACATTGAGTTGGTTGCCGACGGCTGTGCCGGTGCCCAGCATGCCGCTGGCGCCATCGGTCTGGCCCCAGCCTGTGTTCATTCCGAAGCCGAGCCCGGTTCCGCCATTGATCAGGCCGTTGACAACGACCCGGTTGCCATTGATGTCGCGCGTCCCGGCATCAAAGGGGCGTTCCTCGGCACCATAGGAAAAGCCATAGGGCCGTTCGAACTCGCTCAGATATCCGGCTTCCTGGGCTGTGGCTGCCAAGGGTGTTGCGACCCCCGTGAGTGCCACGGTCAGGCCGACAAGAATATGTTTTGTCGTCGCATCCATGGGTTGATCCCCGCTCGTTTCGTCTCGTGTAAGAGGCGAATGCAACGCACGTGCCAGTTTCCCCTGAGAGGATATGCCAGGCGAGCAATTCTCTCGCGCGGTGATAGGTTTGTGGGATTTCGCGGGTCGCAAGCCGCATGGTGTGCTGATCGAGACCCTATATATAGGGAGCGATTATGCGCGCAGCCTGAAGAGTGCTGAACTCGCCTGAGACGGAGAACCTTGCCTATGCAGTCAGATGCGGCCCGCGGTGGCCCGAACGCGCCATTCTTTACCGCTCCGGGACATGTGGTCTGGTTCTCTGCGATCATTATCGTGGCGCATGGGCTGCGTGTTTTCGCGCCTGTGCGGCTAGACAATCTGACGCTGTACTGGCTCGGCCTTTGGCCTGACCGGTTTCACCTCATGCTGGCTGGAGGTGGAGATCCGGTGGCATACACGCCGCTCACCTTCCTCGTTTCGGCGTTTGGACATGTTTTTGTCCATGGTGACTGGATGCATGTCCTGTTGAACACCGGCATGCTGCTCGCCCTCGGCGCGCCTGTGGCCCGTCGTCACTCCGCACTGAAATTCTTGGGTATCTTTTTCCTGTCGGCCCTGGGCGGGGCGATTGTCTTTTTCCTGATGCATGGGCCGGGCGATCCGCCGGCGATTGGCGCTTCAGGAGGGGTGTGTGGTATTCTGGGCGCGGCTTTCCTCTTGATGGCGGGTCCGCGGGCAGGTTGGCCGGAACTCATGTCGGGTACATTCCTGCGCACAAGCGCGGCCTTCCTGCTCATCAACATGCTGCTTGCTTTCGCCGGACCCAGCCTTTTCGGCGCGGGAATTGCCTGGGAGGCCCATATTGGTGGCTATATTGTCGGCGCAGTTATGATGGCCGCTCTGGCGCATACGCGGTGATGCAAGGTTGGCGCGCGAAGCGATTCTATCCTGGCGGGCGATATTTTATGCTACACTCAAATGACATGGTGGCCGCAAGAGCTACGCCAGCGGGAAGGAGAAAACACAATGATCATTGAGCAAATTCTGAAGGATAAGGGTCACGGCGTGACGACTGTCGCTGCAACCGAGCGTCTGGATGCGGTGGCCCGTCTTCTGGATGAGGCCCGCATCGGCGCCGTTGTCGCGGTGTCTGATACAGGTGAAGTGGCCGGCGTGCTGTCGGAACGCGATATTGTTCGCCAGGTGGCCCGGCAGGGCGAGGCGGCTCTGGCCATGAATGTGGGTGATGCGATGACCCGTGAAGTGATCACCGGCGCGCCGACAGATTCGCTGGAAAGCTGCTTGGGGGTGATGACTGATCGCCGTATTCGGCATCTCCCGATTCTACAGGATGGCGTTCTTACGGGCATCATTTCCATTGGTGATCTGGTGAAATGGAAGATCGCGGAAACCGAGGCTGAGGCGGAATCCCTGAAATCCTATCTGGCCTCCTGAGAACAAACAGGCATCTCGGATTTCAGAGTCCCAGTATTTGCTGGGGGGTGGATTCGAAGTCTGTGGAAAACGCAGTTTTGGGACATTTTTTTCGCAGGCTGCGCGAAAAAAAGGGTTGCCTTAACCGTCGAAGCTCATCTATATACGTCGCCTCACCGGAAACGCCTGAGACTGATCGGGCCGGGTTACTCGGCTCCGTGCGGTTGCTTTTGCGTCTTAAAATTCAGATTGCCGCCCTCAAAAACGGCTTTCTGCAGAAGATGCAAAAAAGGGTGTTGACGGGGCAAATCGCGGCCCATATAAGCCGCGACTTCGGTCTGACGGAGCGGCGCTCCAGAGGGTCACTTCCGGGGTCTCCCCGGAGCTGTTTGACATTGTAAGAGATAGGAAGAGAAACGCAGGCGGCGTGGTTGCTTGCGGACCCTCAAGGCCTTGTTCCGCAAGGAGTTTGGCTTGGGTCCACACGATCACGACGGATGCGTTTCAGGAAACTCCTTTATCGCTTCACGGGGCCTGAACACCCCCGTGTGAGTGTCTGCGGTTGCCGCTTGCGGTGACCAAGGAAAAAGGGGTTCCCGTCAAAAAACGCAAACTTATGCTTTATAGCAATCGAGTGCTTCCAAATTTCCTTGGAAGTCCAATGTCGGATCAACTCAACCTGAGAGTTTGATTCTGGCTCAGAACGAACGCTGGCGGCAGGCTTAACACATGCAAGTCGAACGATATAGTGGCAGACGGGTGAGTAACGCGTGGGAACGTGCCTTTCACTACGGAATAGCTCTTGGAAACGAGTGGTAATACCGTATACGCCCTCCGGGGGAAAGATTTATCGGTGAAAGATCGGCCCGCGTTAGATTAGCTAGATGGTGGGGTAATGGCCTACCATGGCGACGATCTATAGCTGGTCTGAGAGGATGATCAGCCACACTGGGACTGAGACACGGCCCAGACTCCTACGGGAGGCAGCAGTGGGGAAT
>JALEGE010000035.1 GCA_022760335.1 Hyphomonadaceae bacterium | reverse complement strand
GCCGCACGCGCGGCGGATCCGGACGTGAAGCTCTTCATCAATGACTATTCCACCGAATTTGCAGGCAAGCGCGGGCGGCTCTTGTCGATTGTTCAGGATCTCATCGCTAGGGGTATCCCGGTCGATGGCGTCGGTCACCAGTTCCACCTGCAGATCAATGCCGATCCGGCAAGTGCGCTGGCCGCAATCGATGCGGTGGACGCGCTTGGCTTTGGCCTGGAAAATCACGCCACGGAAATCGACGTGTCAGTCTATGCCGATCCGGGTGAGTGTTTTGCCACTGGGGTGAACTGCGCCAGCAGCTATGGCACGCGCGCCAGTGATGTACCTGACGCAGTGTATGCCGGCCAGGCGCAGATATATCGCGCACTATTTGAGGGCTTTGTTGCGCGTGACAGCGTCACATCCGTCAGCACCTGGGGGATCAGCGACGCTCAATCGTGGCTGAATTATTTCCCGGTTGATCGGGCGAACTATCCGCTGCTGTTTGATCCGGATCGCCAGCCCAAGCCTGCGCTCTATGCCGTGGCTGATCCTGATTATGTGATTTAGGCCACGCCCGCCGCTTTCCAGGCTTCTTTCGGCCAGCGCCGGTGTTGCCAGAACCATTGGCCGGGCTGTTCGCGCACGCGGTCTTCGAGGAAGGCATTGATGTTGCGCACGGTGTTTTCCAGGTCCGCATCCAGATCATTCGTGCGCGGCTGGGCGATGGGCTCGTGAATGGTGACGCGGAAGCGCGCCGGGCCGGTACGCACGGTGGAAACCGGCACGATCGGCACCTTGTATTTCTGCGCCAGGCGCGAGGGGCCAGGCGCGGTCATTGCGTCCTGGCCAAAGAAGGGCAGGGCGATGCCTTCATTGAACTTCTGATCGTTCATCAGCGCCACAGCGCGGCCCTTGCCCAGCGCACGCATCAGCTCGCGCGTGCCAAGCCCCTTGGGTGCCAGAACGCCGATACCATAGGCCTGGCGCACGGCATTGATGCGCCGGTCGATATGCGGATTGTTGAGCATGCGATAGGTAACGAGGCAGTCCACCGGCCGCTTGCAGATCACCGCGGCCATCACTTCCCAATTGGCGAAATGACCGGAGATCATCACCGCGCCGGTCTCGCTCTCGCGGATGGCATCGAGGCGCTCAGCGCCGACAACCTCGACCCGGTCGCCCTGATAGGGATGGATCTTCGGCAGGTGCGGCAGCTCACCTGCCGTGCGCCCGGCACTGTCCCAGGCGGCGATTGCGGTCTCGCGCACCTTCTCCTCGCTCCAGTCCGGGAAGGCCATTGAGATGTTGCGCAGGGCGGTCTTGTGCTGGCTCAAAAGCGGGCCGATCGTGCGGAACAGCCAGCCGCCGAAATTCGAGGCCCGGTCCGGCCCTAGCGCCTTCATCGGCGCCCAGTAGATCCAGTCCCAGGCAAAGGCTTCCAGCCGCCATTGGACGCGCTGCCAGAAGGTGGAACGATTGTCGATGTCCTTTGGGCGGACATAGCCGTCGGGATTACTTGGCATGATGAAACGTATCTATTGCAGATTGCATCAGTGTGTCGATGCTTACGGTCGCGTCATGGAAGCGCGCTTCCACCGGCCAGGAGAGAATGCCATCGCGCCAAGCCTGTGGGAGCCGGACGAAATCTTTCTCGGTGGTGATGAGGCGCGCCTCATGCTCACGAGCCAGTTGGCGCAGAAAGGTCATGTCGCGCGCGGTATAAACATAATGGTCGCCAAACCCCACGCCGTCACGCAGATCCGCGCCAGCGGCTATGAGGCTATCGAACACTTTGCGTGGCCGGCCGATGCCAGCAAAAGCGACAAGCGGGGCATGAGGTGCTGGTCCGCGCGGGGTGATGGCGGCACGCAGAATGGGTTTGCCTGTGGAGGTGCATCCAGCGTGTAATTCGCCTTCTCCGATCAATAACAAAGCATCGGCGCGGGCCATGCCGTCATGGATGGGTTCGCGTAATGGACCCTTTGGCAGGCAATATCCATTGCCAAAGGGCGCGGCGGCATCAATGGCTAGCAGGCTGAATGTTTTTTCCAAACCGGGATTTTGGAAGCCGTCATCCATGATGATGACCTGTACGCCGCTCGCCGCCATGGCTTCGGCGGCGGCTGGCCGGTCGCGCCCGATCCAACTCTCGCCGCTGCAGGCCAGCATCAGGGGTTCGTCGCCCACCTCAACGGCGGTGTGCTGGGTCTCGTCCACACGCAGCGGACCGACCAGCTTGCCGCCATAGCCGCGCGACAGGGTAGCGGTGCGGTAACCCATGCTTGTCAGCTTATCGCGAAGGGCGGCGACCACAGGTGTCTTGCCAACACCGCCGACTGTGAGATTGCCGACGCAGATTACCGGCACTGGTGCGGGGTGGGGCGTCGTGCGCGCCAGTTTCCGCCGTACACCCCAGATATAGATCTGCTCCAGGGGCGTCAGCAGCGCGCGTGTCAACGGTGCGGCTTCGCGCGATTTTGGGTCGAGCCCATGGGACCAGAAATGCGGCGCCTTCACTCGGTCGTCTCCGGCAGCAGCAGCGTGCGTAAAGTCGCCAGGGTTTCGTCCATAGGGCGGGCGGCGCGAGCGAAAAAACCGTCCAGTCTGACCTTGTCGATCGGCGCAGCAGTGCCGGACAGTTCCGCCTCAACCAGCGTGCGCAATGCGTTTCTGTCATTGGCGATACACAGTGCACCCGCTGCTTCAAGTTCTGGAAATACTTCGGAAAAATTGAAGCCATGCGGCCCGGTGATGACACGCTTGCCCAATTGCAAAGGCTCGATCGGGTTATGCCCGCCGATACCTTCAGCTGTCGCACCGCCGAGGAAGACGGCATCGGCGAGCCGGTACCAAAGGCCCATCTCGCCAATCGTGTCGGCCAACAGGATGTCGGTCTCGCCCGTGGGGGTATCGCCCTTGCTGCGCCGTGCAGTCTTTAGGCCCCGCGCGGCAAGGTCGGTCATGATGGCATCGGCACGTTCCGGGTGGCGCGGGGCCAGGATCAGGGCCGGACGGGGGGATAGAGTCTCAACCGCGTCGAGAAAGACACTTTCCTCACCGGGATGGGTGGATGCGGCGAGCAGGCAGGGCCGCTCGGCCAGAAAGCTTGCTTTCAACATGTCCAGCTCTTCGGTTGAAGCCAGGGGTGGGGGGAGGGCGGCCTTCAGATTGCCCGGTAGGCCAACCGGCTTACCACTCAGAGATTCAAGGGCCCCGGCTGTGCCGATGTCAGCGGCAAGTATGACATCAAATCTTGCGAACACGGTACGCGCAAAGCCAGGCCATCTGGCCCAGCCCTCCCGGCTCTTCTCCGTCATCCGAGCGTTTACAAGGGCCATGCCGGCCCCACTTTGCGCGGCTTCACGCAGGAGGTTGGGCCAGATTTCGCCCTCGGCGAAGACCACCAGATCCGGGCGCCAATGGCGGATGAAGCGCTGTGCAATGGCCGGGGTGTCGATCGGCGCCATCTGGTGAAAGGTGCGATCAGGCAGACGCGTGGCGAGCATATTGGCGGAGGTCAGGGTCTGACTGGTCATGAGAACGCTGATATCGTCTCGGTCCAGGAGCCGTTCGGCCAGGCCGAGCAGAACCATACTTTCGCCAACACTCGCGCCGTGCAGCCATACGAGGCGCCCTGGCGGGCGCGGCGGCAGGGCGCGTGCGCGCCGCTCATTAAGGCGTGCTGTATCTTCCTTTCCGCTGCGCACCCGAGCCGACAGTAGCAGAGGCAGTGCAAGCCCCAGGCTGCGTGTTGCCAACCCATAAAGAACACGCCCCAGACTCACGCGGCATCCTTCACGGGATCACTGGAGTGTGCAGCACCCTCGATCAGGTCGCGGGCTCTACGATTGGCTTGGTCCAGGCTGGTCTGCAGTTCAGCTTTCAGGGCTTCGGTGCTCAACGCGTTGGCTTCTACAGGTGTGCCGAACACAATCGCTCCGCGTCCAAACGGGTAGGGCAGGAACATGCGGTCCCAGCTTTTCAAGCGGCGATGATTGGAAACGTAAAGTGCATAGGGCATTACCAGTGACCCGGCCCGCTGCGCAAGCAGGATAGGCCCATCACTGATCTCTCGCGCGGGACCTCGTGGACCATCTGGCGTGATGCAGAGTGCTCCATCGGCCTTCAAAAGGCGAATAGCTTCGCTGATCGCGCGTACACCGCCCTTGTCCTTGTCGCGCTTTCTGGCGTTTGATTTTGAGCCGCGAATGGTCGAAACGCCGAAATGATCTATGGCTCTGGCGACTGGTTCCGCATCACGTGAGAGTGAGACCAGCATCGAAACCCCGCCTGGACGCTTTGGAAGGGTGCGCAGGAAACGCGTCCAGCCTGAAGGGAGAAGCAGGATCTGTTCATGCCAGGAAAGCACCAGAAGTCCTCTATCAGTCTCCCAGGCCTCTTTCGCCTCACCACTGCCTTCTATTGTCCAGCGCACGGTGCGCCCGACCAGGGCCATCCAGGCCCAGATCACAAGGCCAAGCGGCCGCGACACTATTGGGGAACGAAGCAGGGATTTCATTGCGCCGCTTATAAGCGGTTCGCGGGGGCTGGCCAGAGCCTGCGTCTTTCAGGCTGCCAATCATGGTTAAGGCCGGACCAACCAATCGGGGCGATTTCGCCCGGCAATCTTCAACGCCGTTTATTGCCTTGAGTTTATGCCTTGAAGTGAAGCATCGCGCGTGTCTCGCCATGAGGGGCCAAGAATGATGAAGTATCTTCCAGCGATCAGCCTTGGGCTGTCCCTGGTTTTGGGCATAGCGGCATATTTTCTGCTGAGAGGGGGGCCAGAGGTGTCCTCCACACCGGTTGCCGCCACCGTGCAGGTGGTTGAGCCTGTCGTTGAGCCCAAGACGGTCAATGTCCTCGTTCTGAAAGAGGAAATCGAAGGCGGCATGCCGGTGACGCCTGATCTGGTGCGCAGCCGCGACTGGCCGGCTGAGCATGTCCCCGATGGCGCACTGACCAACACCACATCACTGTATGGTACGAATGGTGCGCCACTATTGGCTCAGATGAACATGATTTCGGGCGAACTATTGGTCGCAGAAAAACTTGGAGAGTTGCCGCCGCGCCGTATGCTTTCGAAGTCAATTCCGGTGGGATACCGCGCGGTCTCGATCGCGGTCACCACGGAGACGGGCGTTGCCGGCTTTGTGCTGCCTGGCGATAGGGTGGACATTAACGCTTTCATCGCCGTTCCGGGAGGGCGTGGGCCAGATGCATTCCGCACGCGCCCGCTGCTGGGAAATGTTCTCGTTCTGGGGATCGATCAGATCATGGGCAGCCAGGTTGAAGGGGCGATGCCGTCCAGCCTGGTGACGCTGGCTCTTGAGCCAGAAGACGCCCAGCGCGTGACGGCAGCCTCGCGCGAGAGCCGCCTCGGCCTCGCTCTGATCGGCCAGGAAGAGCTGGAAAAAGAAGAAGAGGAAACGCCAGAGGCTCAGCGCCCCCGTCCGGTAATCACGCCTGTTGTAAGGCGCGCGCCACAGCCCGCTCGGCCCAGCACCGCACGCGTGACCGTTGTACACGGCACCAATGCGGAAACCGTGACCGCGCCTGTCGATGAAGGTGAGCCGATGCAGATTGGTATTGCCCAGACCGGAGCCGGTTCATGATGCGCAATCTTCTCGTTCTGATCGCGCTCTTCATGGTTCAGCTCACGCCATGCGCTTCTGCCTGGACAGAGCTGAAGGCGGCCGAGGGCGCGCCAGTCCTGACGCTTGAAAAGAGCCGGTCGACCGTGGTGCAAACCGATCGGCCTTTCTCGATGATCGTCTTGTCCGATCCGCGCATTGCCGAGACCATGGTGACCACGGACCGGTCCTTTTTCGTGCGCGGTCTGCAACCGGGCGACACCACCATCCTGCTCTATGACGAAGATGGCCAGCTTGTTGAGATGATCACACTGGATGTCACAATGGGGCTCGATGCCCTGCGCCGCGATCTCGACAATTTGCTGCCGGGCGAGGATATCACGGTCTATCCTGTACATGACGGCGTTTTCCTCGACGGCCGCGTGACCACGGCGGCGGCCGCTGACATGGCCTTGCAAGTGGCCGAGCGGCATGTTCCCGGCGGCGTGGCCAATGGCCTGACCATTCGTGAGAGCCAGCAAGTGTTGCTCGAAGTGCGCTTCATCGAGGCTGGCCGCGACCAGATCCGCGAGATTGGCTTCGGCAACCTGTTTGATGCCAATGATGTTGCCGGCGGCACGGCGGGCGGACTCCTCTCAGGGCTCACGGGCAAGTCTGTGGTGACCTTCACCAATGTTGCAGGCGCCAATCTGGATATTCAGCTTAGCGCGCTGGAATCGCGCGGCATGGTGCGCACCTTGGCACGGCCGAACCTGATCGCCCTGTCCGGTGATACAGCCAGCTTCCTGGCAGGAGGTGAGATCCCGATCCCGGTAGCGTCTGAAGATGGCCAGGTGGCGATCACTTATCGCGATTTCGGCGTCAGCCTGGAGTTTACACCCACCGTCCTCGGTGATGGACTCGTCAATCTGGAAGTCTCTCCCGAGGTCAGCGCGCTGGACAATCGCAATGGTGTGCGCAGTGCCGGGGTGGCGGTGCCAGCCCTGACGGTACGCCGGGCCAATACCACGGTTGAGCTGCGCGACGGCCAGGCCTTCGCCATTGCCGGCCTTTTGCAGAACAGTTTCGAAACCGACAGCGTGAACACGCCCTGGGTTTCGGACATTCCGATCCTTGGCGCGCTGTTCTCCTCGCGCCGCTACCAGCGCAGGGAAACCGAGCTGGTCATCATCGTGACCCCGCGCCTGGTTCAGCCCGCGCCGCATGTTCACGACCTCGCCACGCCCTTTGATGCTTTTGAGGCGCCAAGTGAGGCGGAAGTTTTCCTGCAGGGGCGCACCGTCGCCACGCCGGCCAGCTAATCCTTGGAGAGTGCCATGACACGCAAGACCTCTCTCATCCTTGTCCTTTGCGCCCTGACAGGCGCCTGTGCGAGCCATGATTATCGCAATGTGGATCTCCTCGGCGATGCCACGGACAAGAATATCGCGCTGCAATCGGTGCGTGATGTGGCGGCGCCGAATTATAAGGCGATTGAGGGCGGCGAAGGTGGCTCTAGTGCTCAGGCCGTTGCGGCACTGCGCGGGGAGAAGGCCAATCCATGAGCCGGCCTGACGCCTCTTCCATACATTGGGCCGTGCTCGCCCATCCCGGCCTCAGTGCTCCGCTTCAGCAAGAAGGTGGGCTTGTCACGGACCTGGCTGGGATTGCAGGCGATCCAAGCGGGAATGAACTGCCTGGCAGTGTGGTGGTGATTGACGACCGCTTGCCCGGCGCACACGCGCTGCTGGAGGCCTATGCCCTGCGCAGGCCGGACGTGGGTATGCTGCTGATCGGGGATGATCTGCCGGCCCAAGCCGTGCGGGCGCTGTTCCGCTTCGCTGCATCTGATGTGCTGGCCTGCTCGGCCACAGCCGAAATGGTCCAGACCGCCTGTCAGACCCTGGCTGCGAAAGCCCGGAAAGAGACCGCACCGGCCTCTGGCGCCACATGCTGGGCGCTGCGCGGGGCTGTCGGCGGAGCAGGGGTTACCACGCTGGCCATTGAGACGGCCTTCGCCATGAAGCAGCGCCAGCCGACCTGGCAGGTCTGCCTGATCGATCTGAACCTGACTGATGGTATGAGCGCGGCCTTCCTGGACGGGCAAAAAAAACTGGATGTAGCGGGCCTTTGCGCCGCGCCGGAGCGGATCGATTCCACACTGCTGCGCGCCTATGCCTGGGAGCATGAGAAGGGTATCTTCCTGCTCGCTGGCCCGCGTGCGCCATTGGCCGAGGAGGTCGCCACGCGCGATGGCATTCTCCAATTGCTGGATGTGGCTTGCGGTATGTTTGACCACGTTGTGGTCGACCTGCCACGTCATCGTACGCCCTGGACCGATCCTATTCTTTCGGTTGTGGATGAGGTGCTGGTGGTCAGCGAACTGACCGTGCCCAGCCTGCATGCCGCGGGCGATCTTTGCCGTGAGGTGGATGCCCTGCGTACCGGTGTTGCACCGGCCAAGCTGGTGCTCAATCGTATGTTCGCCAAGCGCAGCCATCGCCACAGTTTTCCGGTCGACAAGGCCGAACGCGCTATACATCGCAAGATAGACTTTACCATCCGCTCGGACTGGGATTCCGCGCGCATGGCGGCAAATCTCGGTATGCCTATTGCCCAGGTGAAAGCACGCAGCCCGCTGGTGAAAGATATCGCCAGCCTTGTCGAGACCCTGGTCGAAGGAACCTCTGATACTCAGGAACGGGGGGCGGCCTGATGGGACGGTTCTCCGCGACCTTGCCGAGTGAGCCCCCGGCGCCATCGGTCGAAGCGCCCGTTGTGCCCAAACCTACGTCCATGCCCAAGGCGCCCAGCCGCGACATGCAGATGCTGGATGCAAAGCTGCGCATCCATGCCCGACTGATCGATGAGCTGGATCTTTCGGCGATTGAGCGCCTGGATGAAACACAGTTGCGTGCCCAGGTGCGCCAGATCGTGTTTGAGATCATCCGCACTGAGGATCTCGCGCTCTCTGCGGCGGAGGAAGCGAGTTTCGCCGATGCCGTGTTCGACGAAATGACGGGCCTTGGGCCGATCGAACCGCTTCTAAAGGACGATTCCATTGCTGATATTCTCATCAATGGCTGTGAGCAGGTCTATATCGAGCGTGGCGGTGAGCTGGAGCTTGCGCCCGTACGCTTTGCTGATAATGACCACCTTCTGCGTATCGTGAACCGCATTGTCGCCGGTGTTGGACGGCGTGTTGATGAAAGTCAGCCATTGGTCGACGCGCGCCTGGCCGATGGCTCGCGCGTGAACGCGGCGATTTCTCCGATCGCGATTGACGGTCCGCTGGTCTCGATCCGGAAGTTCAAGAAGAACCCGCTGACACTGGACAAGCTGGTCGGCTTTGGCGCCATGCCCCAGGCCATGGCCGAGTTCATTTCCGGCGCCGTGAAATGCCGGGCCTCGACGATCATTTCCGGCGGTACCGGATCGGGCAAGACCACGCTGCTCAATGCGCTCTCGGCTTCTATCAGCCACAAGGAGCGCCTGATCACGATTGAGGACGCGGCTGAACTACAGCTGATGCAGCCGCATGTCGCCCGCATGGAAACACGGCCCCCGAACATCGAGGGCAAGGGCGAGATCAAGCAGCGCGAACTGGTGAAGAACGCCCTCAGGATGCGTCCGGACCGGGTGATCCTCGGCGAGGTGCGTTCCGAGGAAGCCTTCGACATGCTTCAGGCCATGAATACCGGCCATGAAGGCTCGATGGCGACGATCCATGCCAACAATCCACGCGATGCCATCACCCGCCTGGAACAGATGGTTGCCATGGGTGGCTTGAAGATTTCCGAAGATGCCATTCGCGGCCAGATCGCGGCGGCGGTGAACTTCATCGTCCAGGCCACGCGCATGTCGGATGGCTCGCGCAAGGTGATTTCCATTGCCGAAATCACCGGCATGGAAGGGCGCATCGTGCAGATGCAGGAGATCTTCAAGTTTGAGCGCACGCATACCGATGATGACGGCAAGGTGCATGGACGTTTTCGCGCAACTGGCATCCGGCCGAAGTTCCTTGATGAAATGAACCGTCGTGGGGTGCATATGCCCGAGAATATGTTCGATCCATCAACGGAGCTTTGACCGCGGTGGACCTAGACGCCTTCTCTTTTGATCCAGGACAGTTCGAGCCTCATGTGGCTTTGGCAATATTTATTGCTTTTGGCGCAGGTGTGCTTTTTGTTCAGGCATGCTTTGGGCTGTTCGGGCAGGCGCGTACGCGGCAGATCATGAACCGGCGCCTGAGGTTCAAGGAACGCACCGAGAGTACCAAGGAACTGATTGTTGAGCTGCGTCGTCAGCGCGCGCTGGATGAGGATGGCGATTTCAAACTCGCCATCAAATGGCTGAATCGACTGATCACACGCTCTGGCATTCCCTTTCAACCGATGCAGTGGGTTTTAATGTCGGCCGGATTTGCCGGGCTGGTCATGGCAGTTGTCCATGTGCGCCTTAATAACCTGCCTTTGGCAATATTTATTGGTATAGTGCTCTTTTTCAGTGCTCCGATCCTGACCTTGAAATACATAGCAGGCCAGCGCGCTAAAAAGCTTGCCAAGCAACTGCCGGATGCACTTCAGATTGTCGTGCGCAGCCTGGAGGCGGGACATCCCGTGCCTGGCGCCATTGCCCTGGTGGCGCGCGAGATGCCCGATCCCATTGGTTCGGAATTCGGCATGGCGGCGGATGAGATGTCATATGGTTTCTCCCTCGCGAATGCTGTCGAGCGCCTGGCCCACCGCGCGGGTGATCCGGATGTCGACCTGTTTGCAGCTACGGTGCGTCTTCAGGAGCGCACGGGCGGAAATCTTTGCGATCTTCTGAAAACCAATGCGCATACAGTGCGCGAACGCCAGACGCTGCGTTTGAAGGTCAAAGCGGCATCGGCGGAGGGACGCGCTTCGGCGCTGATCCTCACCGCGGCCCCGTTTGTTGTGATGTCGGCTGTGCATCTGTTGCGGCCAGAGTTCTATGGTCTTGTCGCAGGTGAGCCTTTGTTCAAGCACTGCATGATTGGCTTCGGCATCTGGATGGTGATCGGCAATGTCATCATGAATCGCATGATCAATTTCAGGTTCTAGAGGGTGTGATGTCCGATCTTCTCTCTTCTGCGAATATGGGAATTCTTCTCCTGGCGGTGGCGCTGCTTGCGGCCGCGCCTGGGGTCATCTTCATGGTGCGCGCCTCTGGCGTGGCCTCGCGCATCGACCTTCGGCTTTCGAGGCGTTCAGCGGCTCCCAGCGCGGATCTGTCAGCCAAGCCGCAGACGCGCATTGCAGACAGGCTTGCAAGCATTGCCGCGCGCGCGGCGCCGAAGAACAAGAGCGAGGCGAGTCAGATCCGCTTTCGTCTCCTGCGCGCGCGCTATACCCATCCGCAAGCTGTGGCATTGTTCTATGGTGCCCGGTTGTTGTCGCTGATCCTCTTTCCGCTCTGTTTCTTCGTGGCGGTACCTTTCCTGCCCGATAGCCTTCCCGGTTGGTTCCCGCTCGCCGGTTTTGGTTTCACTGCGATTTTTGGATTGATGCTGCCGGGTATTCTGGTCGATCGCCGTATCCAGAATGCCGAGCTCGAATGCTCTGATGGCTTTCCGGACATGATGGATCTTCTGGTGGCCTGTGTGGAGGCGGGTTTGAGCCTGGATGCGGCGGTGCTGCGTGTGTCGGAAGAGCTGGAAAACCGACACCGTGAGCTGTCGCTGAACTTGAAGACCCTCGCCCTGGAAATGCGAGCGGGCCGCGCGCGCAAGGCGGCCTGGCGGGCTTTTGCCGACCGTGTCGGGCTGGAAGAGGCAAGCTCGCTTGCCACCATGCTGCGCCAGTCAGAAGAGATGGGAACCAGCCTTGGCGAGACCTTGCGGGTTTTTTCGAGCGATATGCGCCAACGACGCATGCTGATGGCCGAGGAAAAGGCGATGGCCCTGCCAGCCAAGATGACAGTGCCCCTGATCCTGTTCGTGTTCCCGGTCCTGCTTGGCGTGCTGATCGTGCCAGCGATTATCCGCTTCCAGTCCTTTATGTGAGACGGGCGAAGGCCTGCGCCAGGTCGGCCTGTAAATCTTCGATGGCTTCCAGTCCGGCATGGATGCGCAGCAAAGGCCCTTCTAGCTGCGGCTCAGGCGTGAACGTACGGTTTAGCTGTGCATCGCAGGGGATGATGAGACTTTCATAGCCACCCCAGGAAAAGCCCAGGCCGAACAGCTTCACTGCGCTTAGCATGTCGTTGAGGCGGTCTTCCGGAACCGGGTTCAAAACAGCGCCAAACAGCCCGCATGCACCCGTGAAATCTCGTTTCCATAAGGCATGGTCTGGGTGGTCTGGCCGAGCAGGGTGAATGACGCGTGCAACTTCAGGCCGTGTTGCGAGCCATTCGGCCAAGGCAAGGCCATTGGCCTGATGGCGGGTAAGCCGTGCGTCCAGCGTACGCAGGCCTCGCAGGGCTGCATAGGCCTCTTCCGGGCCCAGAGCGATGCCCCAATCCTCACTACAGGCGACAATGCGTGAGGCCAGATCCTGGCGGCGAGTCATCACCGCCCCACCAAAGGCATCGGCGTGGCCCACGGCATATTTGGTGAGTGCCTGAACGGAGATATCCACTCCCAGGTCCAAAGGCTTGTGATAAAGGCCTGCACCCCAGGTGTTGTCGGCGATTGTGACAAGGCCGCGCTCTGCCGCGATGCCGACCATCATCTGCGTATCGGGCAAGTCGAACGTCAGCGAACCAGGGCTTTCCAGCACCAGTGCCTTGGTATTGGGCTGAACCAGAGCCATCAGCGTGGAGGCATCGATCCGTGTAGGAAACCGCGTGACCGTGATCCCCATTGCCTTTAGACGGCGTTCGCAGAACCGGCGTGTGGGACCATAAAGACTGTCCTGGATCAGCGCATGATCGCCAACATCCAGCACCGAGCCGATGGCTAGAGCGCAGGCCGCCAAGCCATTCATGGTTAGGCGCACATGTTCTGCGTGCTCAAGTGTAGCCAGGGCCGCTTCCAACTCGCGGTGCACCGTCAGTCCCATGCGGCCATAGCCGGGCTTGTGTGTGTAGAGTGTACCGGGATCGGGAAAGAGCACGGTTGAGGCACGCTCTATCGGCGGGTTGACCGATGACGGTTCCAGCCGTGAGCCGCGGGTATGGATGAGCCGGGTGGAAGGTTTGTGTTGGGTCAATTTCCGGGGCCGGTCTCGATCGGGTAGCCTTCACTGGTCGCCCATTCTGTCCATGAGCCGTCATAAACGCCGGCATTGCGGCCCAGCCTGGCGAGCGCGAGTGCGAGATTGGCTGCGGTGACACCTGAGCCACACGTGGTGATGACCGGGCCGGACACATCGCCGAACAGCTCACGCAATGCTTCTACCGATTTCATGGTGCCGTCGGCATTCAGCAGGTCGACCGAGCAGATATTGCGCGAACCGGGAATATGGCCCGACGGCACACCCTTGCGCGGCTCAGGGGCTTCGCCGGAGAACCGGCCGGGTGGGCGGGCATCGATGATGTTCACATCGCCGGCCTCCATGGCGGCCAGCACCTGGTCTTTCGTCTTCACGATATCGGTGCGAAAGCGGGGCGTGAAATGCCGGTCGCCAGGCATCGGGGCCATGTCTTCCAGTTCGCCGCCGGCAGCCTCCCAGGCTTTGAGGCCACCATCGAGCACGCGCACATCCATCGCGCCCATGGCGCGCAGCATCCACCAGACGCGGGCCGAAGCCATCAGGTTGTTGCGGTCATAGACAACCAGCCGGTTGCCATCGCCGATCCCCATCTTGCGCACGCGCGAAGCGAAGAACACTGTGTCGGGCAGCATGTGCGGCACATCAGTGTCCTGGGCGCAGATCTCGTCAATATCGAAGAACACCGCGCCGGGGATATGGCCGGCCTCATAATGGCGGCGTGCCAGCCCCTGGCTTTCGGGTGTCGGGATATACCAGGTCGCCTCAATGACGCGCACATCCGGCGCGTCCATATGCGACATCAGCCATTCGGCGCTGACCAGCGGATCGGGCTCGCGATAGGGCATGGCTCTAAACCTCCATCCAGGGCGGAGTGGGCAGCCCTTTGGTTTTCAGGAATTCGGGATTGTAGAGCTTGGACTGGTACCGGTTGCCATAATCGCACAGCATGGTGACGATGGTGTGGCCGGGCCCCATTTCCTTTGCCATTTCAATCGCGCCGGCAATGTTAATGCCGGCAGATCCGCCGAGGCACAGGCCTTCTTCGGTGACGAGATTGAAGAGGATGTTCAAGGCTGTCTCATCGGTCAGCCGGAAGGGATAGTCCACTTCAAGGCCTTCCAGATTGGCCGTGATCCGGCTCTGGCCGATGCCTTCGGTGACGGAGGTGCCTTCCGATTTCAACTCGCCATGCTTGTAGTAGTTGAAGAGGGATGCGCCACCCGGATCGGCCAGGCCGATCTTGATGCCGGGATTGCGCGCGCGCAAGCCATCGGCAACACCGGCCAGTGTGCCGCCCGAGCCCACCGCGCAGATAAAGCCATCCACCTTGCCACCGGTCTGCTCGTAAATCTCTGGCGCGGTGGTTTCGGCATGGGCGCGCTTGTTGGCGGTATTGTCGAACTGATTGGCCCAGATCGCGCCATTTGGCTCGCTCTCATTGAGCTCTTCGGCGAGGCGGCCGGAATAGCGGGCATAATGATTGGGATTGGAATAGGGCACCGCATCCACTTCCACCAGTTTTGCGCCGAGAATGCGGATGGCGTCCTTCTTCTCCTGGCTCTGGGTGCGCGGGAAGACGATCACGGTCTTGTAGCCCAGCGCATTGCCGACCAGGGCCAGACCGATGCCGGTGTTGCCCGCCGTGCCCTCGACAATCGTTCCACCGGGCTTCAGCCGCCCGGACGCCTCAGCATCGCGAATAATGCCGAGCGCGGCGCGATCCTTCACCGACTGGCCGGGATTGAGGAATTCCGCCTTGCCGAGAATGGTACAGCCGGTTTCCTCCGAGGCGCGTTTCAGCTTGATCAGCGGTGTGTTGCCGATCGCGTCCACGACCGAATTCATAATCGTCATCAATACTCTCCGATCTTTCTGCGAAGCTAGTGAGGCGCGCTGCACAAGACAAGCGCTGCCGAATGATCCAATTCGCGTCTGAGGACGTATTCTATGTCAGACACAGTTTTTGATCTGATGAGGATGCGACATGTCTTCGGACATTTATGACGCTTTCATGCTTGACCATGCTGCCGGTGCCTTGCCGGCCGGGCTTCATCTTGCCGCGGATCTGCATGTCGCCTTGAGCGCCACTGGTGCAGAAGCGGCAACGATCTGGGATATGATCGGCGGCGCGTTGCTGGAACACGATGAGGCGGTCACCGTAGATAAGTCTTCTCTTGGGGGCCCCCGCAAAAGGTCGGCGTCGCCTGATATTCGCGTGCGTGACATACTGGATACTGACCTTGGCCGACTGCGATGGCGGCCCACGCTGACAAGAGCGTATCTCGCGCCAACGGGTGTGCGTGGTGCAAATTACATGCGCCTGGATGCGGGTAAGTTCATCCCCCGCCATGGCCATTCGGTGATGGAAGCGACCGTAGTTCTGTCCGGCCAGCTGCAGGTGCAGGGCACGATTTTCGATGTCGGTGATCTGATGCTTGGTGTGCCAGGCCAGGACCATCGGCCGGGCGCCTATGGAGATGAACCCTGCGTGTGTGTCGTGGCACACGAGGACAAGCCCTTCTGGAGGTTCTCATGAGGAGGTGGTATTTGAGTGTGGCCATCGCCGTGGCCAGCATTGCGGGTGCCGGTCATGCCGACATGGCCGAGACAGATGATTCCCATGTCTGGCGGCCGGCTGATGGAGATGAGATCCATTTTGACGTTCTGCGCCAGGGCAAGACGTTCGGTACGCACCGTGTGACTTTCGAGCAGGCAGATACTGGCATGCTCAACGTTTCGGTGGATGTAAATCTGAAAGCCGGTTTAGGCCCCATCACCTTGTTCCGTTACGAACTGGATTCTTCAGAGAGCTGGCAAGGCGGCGCGCTCGTGGCGCTCTCGGGCCGCGTGAATGAGGATGGTACGCGCGAGGCCATGACAGCTGTGCGCGATGGCGACAGGCTTGTTGTTGATGGCGATGCATATCGCGGCGAGGTGCCGCTGGAGATGCTTCCGGCAAGTCATTGGAACATCGCCCAGACGCGCGCCTCGCAGCTGCTGTCCAGTGAAAATGGCGAACGCATTGATGTGGAGGTGCGCGAACTGGGCCGCGAGACGATTTCAGCCGGAGGACAGACAATCCAAGCGCGCAAATTCCTGATGGACAGCGATATCGATGTCACCCTCTGGTATGATGACCGGGATCGCTGGGTGAAACTGGCCTTTGAGGCACGCGGCCAGCAGATCGAATATGTGCTGCGTGATCTGTACTAGGCATGCCTGCACTTAGACTGATCTTGGGGGATCAGCTTTCTCCCGAGATTTCAAGCCTGAGAGATATCGACCCGCAGAGCGATATGATCCTGATCGCCGAAGTGATGGAGGAAGCAACCTATGTCCGCCATCACATGCGGAAGATTGCCTTTCTGTTCTCTGCAATGCGCCACTTTGCGATTGAACTGGAATCCGCAGGCTATTCAGTACGGTATGTCCGCCTGGATGATGAGGAAAATCTTGGAAGCCTGCGCACGGAGGTTGCGCGCACGCTGGAAGATCATCCCGAGCAGTTTGACCGGCTAGTCATAACGAAGCCGGGGGAGTGGCGTTTGCTGCAGGAGATGGAGACCTGGAGCGGTCTGTTCGAGGCCGAAATTGAACTGCGGGGCGATGACCGTTTCATCGCCAGTCTGTCTGAGTTCGAAGATTGGGCCGAAGGCCGAAAACAGCTGCGGATGGAGTATTTCTATCGTGAGATGCGCAAGAAGACGGGCCTCTTGATGGAGGGTGAAGCACCTGCGGGCGGGAAATGGAACTTTGATCAGGAAAACCGCAAACGCCTGCCCAAGACAGCTGTGCCGCCTCCGCGCAAGATGTTCACGCCTGACAAGATCACCAGTGAAACTCTGGATCTCGTCGAGGCTCGCTTTGGCGATCATTTCGGCTCACTGGAAAGTTTTGATCTGCCCGTGACACGCAAGCAGGCTGAGGCAGCGCGCGATCATTTCATGTACGAGATCTTGCCAGGGTTTGGTGATTATCAGGACGCCATGGCAACGGGAGAAGCCTTTCTCTGGCACTCTTTACTGTCCGCCACACTTAATTGCGGGCTGTTGGATCCGCTGGACTTGTGTCAACGCGCCGAGGCGGCATGGAAGGAAGGCACAGCGCCATTGAACGCGGTGGAAGGGTTTGTACGCCAGATCCTTGGTTGGCGTGAATATGTGCGCGGGCTCTATTGGCTGGAAATGCCGGATTATGGCGCCAGAAATTTTCTCGACGCGCGCCGATCCTTGCCTGAGTTCTATTGGACCGGCGAGACACAGATGCGTTGCATGCGCGAGGCGATCTCACACACCGCGCGCCATGCCTATAGTCACCATATCCAGCGACTGATGGTGACAGGCAATTTCGCGTTACTTGCCGGGCTTCATCCCGATGAGGTGAATGAGTGGTATATGATCGTCTATGCCGATGCCTATGAATGGGTCGAGCTTCCCAATACGCATGGCATGGCTCTGTTTGCCGATGGCGGGAAGATGGCATCCAAGCCCTATGCCGCCAGTGCGAACTATATCGACAAGATGTCCGACTATTGCGGCAATTGCGAGTATGACCCTAAGGCTCGCACAGGTGAAACGGCCTGTCCGTTCAATTTTCTCTATTGGGATTTCCTGGCCCGGAATGAAAACAAATTGCGAGGCAATCCACGCATGTCCCTCAGCTACAGGAATCTAGACCGGAAGCCACCGGAAGAAATCGCCGAAATGCGCAACCTGGCATCCGACTTTCTGTCGGACATAGGCGCGTTAGCACGGGAAAATGATGAGCCGGACTAGACGCGCGCCAGGGAAAACTGCCCCACATTGATGCGGCCATTCTGAAAGCCCGCCTCGCAATAGGCGAGATAAAAGCTCCACATCCGCCGGAAGGGCTCATCGAATCCCATCGGGGCAATTTCATCCCAGGCGTCCGTGAAGCGCTGAGACCAGGCTCTCAGAGTTTGCGCATAGTCCTGGCCGAAATAATGGGTGCCGTCATAGCGTAGCCCCGCGCCGGCAAATTGCTCTTTCAGCTTTTCCTCACTCGGCAGCATGCCGCCGGGAAAGATATAGCGCTGAATGAAATCGGCGCGATTGCGGTAGCTCTCAAACAGATCGTCGCGGATGGTGATGATTTGCAGGGCCGCGCGGCCGCCTTCTTTCAAGACATTGTGGATCTTGCCGAAATAGCTTGGCCAATAGCTTTCGCCGACCGCCTCAAACATCTCAATGGAAGCAACGCCATCATAACTGCCTTCATGGTCGCGATAATCCTGGAGGCGGATTTCAACGCGTTCGTTCAGGCCTGCCGCCTGCATTCGCTTGCGGGCATAGTCGGCCTGGGCCTCGGAAATGGTCAGGCAGGTGACGCGCGCGCCGCGCGTGCGGGCGGCATACTCGGCAAATCCGCCCCATCCACAACCAATCTCCAGAAGGTGGCAATCAGGCCCGGCGCCAAGCTTTTCGACGATACCTTCATACTTCGCGGCTTGCGCCTGTTCCAGGGATGTGTTCGTCGAGGCGTAGATGCCTGACGAATAGGTCATGCTGGGATCAAGCCAGAGCTCGTAGAAGTCATTGCCCAGATCATAATGGGCCATGATGTTGCGCTTGGCCTGGGCTTTCGAATTGCGGTTCAGCGCATGGCGGATGCGGTTGAGAAAACGGATTACGGCACCGCCCCTGGCCAGCCGGCCAGCGGCCTCGAAATTCTCTGAAAAGAATTCCAATACCGCGGTAAGGTCTTCTGTTGACCAAAGCCCATCCATATAGGCCTCGGCAAAGCCGACATCACCACCCGCGAGCGTGCGCTTCACAAACTCAAAGTCGTGCACCACCACATGTGCGGCAGGGCCGGGCTGGCCATGGTCGAACAACACCGTCCGGCCATCAGGAAGTTCAAAACCGATCTGACCACGCCGGGCGCGGAGCAGGGCCAAGCCACCAACGCGGAACACCGCCGGCACCCCTTTCAGGGTTGATAGGGTCTGGCGAGACGCATGAATTGTCTGGCTCATCTCGGGTGCTCCTGGGGGTGCTCAAATATAGGCTTTGCAAGCGTTTGGCCGTCTTGCGGGGGCGCGGGGCGAGAACGGTATCCTGCGCCGCGCCGCCACAGTTTCAGGGCTTCCCAGTGGATGCCGGTTGTCACGCCCAGTGAACTCAGCGGCCGGCTGAGAGCCTTGCGCGCCAGATTGGCGCTGGTGGCGGGCTCGTAATGGGCGACGATGGACGCCATGTGCTGGCGCGCGCCGTCGAGAAGACTGTCGACCACCAGGCCAAGTCGTGTCGCCGACTGCCTCAAGGTGAAGCGATATTTGCCGCTGACATCGAAGAAAGGAGAGACATGGAAGCGCTTGTCTGCCTCCATGCGGCCGCTCTCGGGAACGGGTGCAACATAGGCATGGGTGTCGCCAAAGGTGTTGTTTACTTCATAAATCACACCGCGAAGCACGCCATTCGTATCGCTGGCAAGCCAGAGTGAGAGCGGAGCAAACCGATAAAACAGGTGACGCGGAAAGGTCACCAGACGAATTGACAGATCCTTTGTGTCCACACCCGCATGCTCCAATTTCTCCTCAGCCCAGGGGCGCAGGGAGCCGGTTCGCCTGCGACCATGGTCTCGCGTGCGAATACTATACAATGCCGGACCATCGATCGCAAAAAAGGGTGAAGAATGAATAGCTTCCGCAAATCTGTCCACGTCGAGATCGACCATGAAGATACGATAGCTGAAGCGCTGAAAAAACGGCGTGAAGCGAGCATGGACTGTTCGTCCCTCGACCAGCCGCAGGGCAGGGAGCATGGTCAAAGGCGCACTTCCTCCTGAGCCTGGCTCAGATGCGTGGAATGCGGGATCGGCACATAGCGTTCCACCCCATCGGGGTACCATGGCACTTGCCCACCAAGCGCCAATGCCGCTGCGAGACCCGATTTCAGTCCATCCTCATGAAAGCCATGCCCCATCCATGCGCCAGCGAACCAGAGGCCATCGCGGCCCTGCAGGCGTTTGATGGAGCGCACGGCCGCTGCGGCGGGTGCGTCGAACTGGGGATGATCGAAGGTGAAGGAGTGAAAGGTCAGATCGGCTTGGGGGGGCTCAACGGGGTTCAGCGTGACGAAGATGGGTTTGTTGGCCGGTAGACCCTGCAGGCGGTTCATCCAATAAGTTAGACAGATCTCGTCACCGCCTTGCTTCAGCACATTCCAGCTGGCCCAGGCCGCGCGCCGGCGTGGCATCAGGTTCGTGTCGCGATGCAGGTAAACCCGGTTCGGGCGATATTTGGTCGACGCCAGCAGGAAGCGTTGGTCTTCATAAGACGCACCGAGCATGGCACGCGCCTGATCAGAGTGCGTCGCCATGATTACATGGTCAAACAGCTCCTGGCGGCCATCCTTCAGGCAAACGCGGACCTTCTCGCCAAATGGCTGGAGGATTTCGACATCTGCGTTCAGCTGGAGGCGCGAGCCGAGCATGTCCGCGATCTTCTCGACATAGTTGCGCGATCCGCCCGTCACCGTGCGCCAGCGCGGGCGCTCCTTGTGCATCAGGCGATGGTTTTCGAAGAACTGGAAGAAACTGACTGCCGGGAAATCCAGGACACCCCTTTCGGGCATGGACCAGATCGCACCGGCCATGGGCTGGATATAATTTTCGCGAAACGCGGTATCGAAGCCATGCCGGTCGAGCCAGGCACCAAGCGAGACCTCACCAATGGCCCCCGCGGCAAGCTCGGCCCGGGCGATGTCGTTGAACTTCAAGATGGTGCGCCAGAAGCGGTGAAAGGCAGGGCGCAGCAGGTTTCGCTTCTGGGCGAAAATGCCCTTAAGCGTTGACGCCCATTCATAGCCCGCCGGATTGGACACAGCGAAACTCATATCACTGTCCTGGGTCGCGACACCAAGCGCGTCGAACAGGCCAATAAGGTTGGGATAGTTCAAGGCATTGTAGACAATGAAGCCGACATCCACGTTTAACGGGCTGCCATCATAATCCACTGTCATTGTGTGGGCATGTCCTCCGGCGCGGTCGCGGCTTTCGAACACTGTGATATCGGCACTGTCCTTCAGCGCATAAGCCGCGCCGAGGCCTGAAATGCCGGATCCAATAATGGCTATGCGTTTCATGACGCCTCGCGCTCCGTCTTGACGGTTTCATAGGCCTCCAAGGCGCGCTGGCGCCCGGCCTTGTGTTCAATCATGGGGTGGGGATAGGTCTTGCCGAGTTCGACGCCCGCGTCTTTCAAAACTTCACCGGGTGTCTCCCAGGGCGCGAAGAGATGCGCGTTCGGCAGGTCGGCGAGTTCTGGGCACCAGCGGCGCACATAGTCGCCCGTGACATCGAATTTCTCGCCCTGTGTGATGGGGTTGAAAACACGGAAATAGGGCGCAGCATCAGCGCCGGAGCCGGCCACCCACTGCCAACTGGCCGCATTCGAGGCCGGGTCTGCATCGACCAGCGTATCCCAGAACCAGGCTTCACCACGCTGCCATGGGATCAGCAGATGCTTTGTCAGGAATGAGGCGGTGATCATGCGCACGCGATTATGCATCCAACCTGTCGCCCAGAGCTGGCGCATTCCGGCATCAACCACGGGATAGCCGGTCTCGCCCCGACACCAGCGGTCATAGTCCGCCTCGGCATTGCGCCAGGGCATATGCTGGAAGTCGCGATTATAGTTTTGCGAAGCGAGCTGTGGATTGTGGTAAAGCAGGACATAACTGAACTCGCGCCAGGCCACCTCCGACAGGAATTTCCAGGCTGAATCCTCTCGAACTTCGCCGGACGACATGGCAGAGCGCACCGCGCGCCAGATCTGCGCAGGGCCGATCTCTCCCCAGCGCAAATGTGGGGAAAGCCCGGACGTGGATGTATCCAGATCCGGCCTGTTGCGATCTCCAGAATAGTGATAAACCGGGCCATCCAAAAAGGCATGAAGTCGCTCCAGGGCGGCGTCCTCTCCAGGACTCCAGAAATCCGGGAACTGGTGCGCCCAGTTTGGTTGGCTGGGCAAAAGGCCCCAGCTATACAATGCATCGCTTTCAACGTCCGGCATATGCAGGCTATCTGGCGCAGGCAGCGGCTCAGGGGCGGCATAAAAGGCCCGCAAAGCTTTCCAATAAGGCGTAAAAACGCGGTAATACCCGCCAGTTTTTGTCTTCAGTGTCCAGGGTTCGCTCAAAAGGCGACCATTAAAGCTGCACGCTTCTATCCCCGCCTTCTTGAGGTTGGATTTGATCGCTGTGTCGACTTCGATCCCGGCTGCGTCATAGCGCCGGTTCCAGTATATTGCTGAAGGATTCAGGGTGCCGACAAGATCCTTGAGGATGGCATCTGCCTGTCCGCGTCGCAGGATTAAGGCGCCGCCACGCGCGGCGATTTCCGCGCTGAGGGCCGCAAGAGATTTGTGCAGCCACCAGAGCGATGCCCCACCATGCTGGCGCAGGCCATGTGCAGTATCCTCCAGCACATAAAGGCAGATAACAGGTTGCCCCGTTTCACTGGCTGCATGTAGCGCGGGATTGTCGCGCAGGCGCAGGTCTTCGCGAAACCAGACAAGGACAGGACGAGAGGAAGGCACGAGGGAAAATCTGCTCCGGCAAACAAGGTTCTATCACGCTTACGGAGCAGGGGAGCTTATGGATCAGGTGTCACGCATTTGTTATCCCGGAGGAGCGTCTGCTGCGGGCGCGGAGGGCACGCCGGTCTCGTTGGGCCGCATGACAGGGATAAAGTCGACATCTTCCATCTCCCCAAATGGCTCGACCCGTTTGCGGGCATCGGCCTGGGCGCGCGCCAGGGCATCGGCGACATGGCCTTCCAGCACTTCTGATGCGGCCTCCATGTCCGGGATATGGCCGTGAAATTGCGGCCAGTTCGGCAGGAAAAGAAGATGGGAAAGGTGGAGCCCGGCCATTTCAGCGGGCAGGGGCAAGACGACCAAGCTTTGCAAGTCTGGCTGATTTGGAGCCTGCAATCCTGTCGGCGCGAAGTTCAGAACAACGCGGTCCGCAGCATCTTCGTGGCCTGCATCCGCAAGCAGTGCAGAAATGTCCCCCAATAGGCGCGCATGTCCATCCTGGGCAACGAACGCCACTGCGCGTCCGCGATTGTCCTGCTCGAAATAGGCCGCCAATGCTGCGACTAGATCGGCGCGGGCAACAGTGTAGTCAGGATCGGC
>JALEGE010000034.1 GCA_022760335.1 Hyphomonadaceae bacterium | reverse complement strand
CTGGGCAAACAGGAAGACAGGCAATTCATCCACCTCGTCAGTTTCGGCGCCATCTACCAGGACCACACCGGGGGTGAGATAGATGAAATCGCTGAAGTTTGTGGCGAAGAGGTTGATGCCGAAACTGGCCGCATCGCCGCGCCAGCGGGCGGTGCCTTCCAGGTTGAGGCCGCGCTCTGTGTCGAGATCCGGATTGCCGCGCTCATACTGGCCGGTGGCCAGGTGCGGGCCGTCAGCGAACAGCTCGGTTTCATTCGGCGCGCGCTCGGTATGAGCGATTTGCGCGCCCAGGAACCAGCCGCCGTCAAAGTGCTTGTGCAGGCCCGCCGAGCCGCTGATGAGGTCGAACTCAGCGGTGCCGAAGTCAACATTGTCCAGCTCGGCCTGTTCCAGGCGCAGCCCGCCTTCCAGGCCAAGGCCGCTCTCCCATTCGCGGGTTTCGTAGACAAACAGGCTGATGGTCTGGTTCGTGGTCGGCGAGATCAGCGCCTCTTCGCCAAAGGCGGCGAAGTCCTTGTCGAGGAATTGCAGGCCAGCTGTGCCCTGCACCTCGCCGAGCATATGGCCAAACTCCAGCCGGCCTTCCACGCCATCGGTTTCATAGACGGTGCCGGCCTCACCGGGGGCTTCGAATTCGGTATGCTCATAATCGGCAATCGCCAGCGTGCCGGTAATGTCGGTCAGGAAGCCGGTATCGAGGGTGATGCCGCCGCGTATGTCAATGCGGGTCTGTTCCAGGTCGATGAAGGGCATTTCCTCTTCATGATCATGCTCTTCTTCTTCGTGATCTTCTTCCTCGCCTTCGTGCTCCTCATCCTCATGGTCTTCATCTTCGTGGCCATGTTCATGGCTGTGGCCCGGCAGACCGTATTCAGCCGTCTGGCGACGCACCGCCACGCCGAAAAAGCCATTATCGCCAACCCAGCTCAGGCCAGCGGCGAGGGTTTCAGTTTCCAGGAAGGAGTTCGGCAGCGTGCCTTCGATATGCTCTTCCTCCTCGTGATCATGGTCTTCGCCCTCTTCCTCCTCATGGTCTTCATCCTCCTCGTGTTCTTCTTCCTCGGCTTCCTCAAGCGCGTGGAACAGGCTGGATTCAGCCATGCCGGGGATGTCGAAATCGTCGAAATCGCGGCGTGAGGCCGACAGGGAGAAGACCAGCGGTCCGGCCACCAACTGGCCATGGCCACCAAGTTCAGAGCCTTCGTTCACACTGTTCCAGGCACCGAAGAGATCGCCCGAAGCGGCCTCCTCCGGCAAGTCTTCCACGATCAGGCCGTCGATGACATTCACCACGCCGCCAATCGCCTGGCCGCCATAGGCCAGCGCGGCCGGCCCGCGCAGGATCTCGATATTGGTCGCATCAATGCCGTCGGCGGCAACCTGGTGGTCTGGCGAGGCCGCCGAGGCATCGATCACGCCGATGCCATTTGTCAGCACCTGCACGCGCTCCGCGCCAAGTCCGCGCAGCACCGGACGGCTCGCGCCCTGGCCGAAAAATGTGGTGGCCACGCCCGGTTCACGGTCGAGCGTATCGCCCAGTGAGCCGGCGAGTCTTTCAAGGATCTCGTCGCGATCAATGGCTGTGGCATTGCCGATCAGCTCATCTGCGCTGCGATCCGGGCCTGGCGCGGTGACAATCACGGGCGCCAGGCGATCCTGGGCGAAGCTCGCAGGGGCAAAGACCATGGCGAGCGCGGCTGCGGGCAGGCAGCCGGTATATTTCAGTTTCATTTCAAGGTGTCCTGTCGATCAATAAGAGCGTGCCCACCGGCTGGCGGGCGTGGGTCTATCGATCCATGCACGGCGGCGCCCGGGCCGGCGGTGCGCGCTGAAGCGGCCAGTTCCAGGCTGGCGTTTCGGGCAGGGCGAGGGGGAGGAAAGTGGTCTGGGGGGGAAGGTCGAGCTGAACTGGCTCAGGCGGCAAAATCTGATCCTGATGGATCGCCAGCGCGTCCAGGGCGCAGACAATGCCATCATGGTCATGCTCTTCAAAACCATGTTCAGCGGCATGCGCCAGCGTCCCCGCCTGGGCCCAGACAATGAGGCCAAGCAGGGCGATGCGGAGAAATCTGAACATCACAAGCGCGCGCATTGTGATGATATTACATTTTCGGAATAGTGCAGCAAGCCGGATATCGATCAAAGCTGGGATCGGCCCGGGTTTTCCGCCCCCTTGTCCATGACGCCATACTGGCAGGCATGAATATTCGCACTCTATCAGCTTTGACTCGCGGCTGGGCGTTGGTGGCACAGATTATGTCCTGGCTGAGCGCGCTGGACGCGTTTTCGCGCGGCTGGATGCTGGGGCGCGCCTGGGCGGCGGCCTTTGCCGAGCTGCGACGGGCCGAGGCAGTGGCGCGTCGGCTGGTGATTGCGCTGTCCGCGGATTTGCCACTCCCAGCAGGCCATGCGCCGCAGCATGAAGGCAAGCGATCCGAGAAGCGTGTCACGGTGCGTGCCTATCGTCCGGGCTTTCCTCTGTTTGATCCCTTGAGACATCTACCTGGAGCAGGGATGGATCTGACATTCTCCGCGCGCCAGGCCGGCGAGATGCCACATTCCACGCAAGGGCTGGCCGACCGCCTGGCGGCACTCCAGGCGGTCCTGGATGACCCCGTGCCCATGGCGTGGCGGATGGCGCGTTTTCTAAGCCGGGTCTGTGCGGTGCGGTTTTCACCGCTGCGCCCAGGCCGGCCGCCCGGCTGGCAGGCGGAACTGAGCTCAGACCAGGACAGGCTGATGGAGGCCCATGGCGCGGCCCTGTCCATTCTGAATGCAGCGCGCCCGCCGCCGGGGCCTGTTCCTGGGCGACCGAAAACCCCGGCCTCTTGAGGGAGGCCGGGGCAGGGGCGCAGGGCTGTTCGGCCGTTACTTGTTCGGCTGAGGGGTGGTGCGCAGATAGGGCTTGATCTTGGTATAACCCTTGGGGAACAGCTGATCGGCATCTTCATCCGACACACTGGGCACGATGATGACATCCTCACCATCGGTCCAGTTCACCGGCGTGGCGACTTTGTGCCCATCGGTGAGTTGCAAGGAGTCGATCAGGCGCAGGATCTCGTCGAAGTTCCGGCCGGCCGAGGGCGGATAGATGATCGAGGCGCGAATCTTCTTGTTCGGGTCGATCACATATACCGCGCGCACAGTGACCTTCGGGTCCGCATTCGGGTGGATCATGTTGTAAAGCGTGGCCACCGTCTTGTCCGGATCGGCAATGATCGGAAAATCGACCGTGGCGTCCTGGGTTTCCTCGATATCGGCAATCCAGGCCTTGTGGTCTTCCACACTGTCGACCGAGACAACGATTGCCTTGGCCCCGCGGGCGGCCAGCTTGTCCTTGAGCTTGGCTGTATAGCCCAGCTCCGTGGTGCATACTGGGGTGAAATCGGCTGGATGGGAGAAGAAGACAACCCAGTCATCTCCGATCCAGTCATGAAACTTGACCCGGCCCTTTGTGGTGTCGGCTTCGAAGTCGGGGGCGGTATCGCCGAGCAAGAGGCTCATGTTTTTTTGCTCCGTCTGCTTGATCTTGAGACAAAGACTGGTGACTTTGGCAGTGTGTGCAAGGGATGCCGGACTGCGGCGTTCTATCAGTTTTTCTATCTCAGGGTTCGTGATCGACCAGATGAACCGCCTTATTCTCATGCGTCATGCGAAAACCGAGCCTTGGCATGAAGGGGTCGACGATCATGCCCGCGCTTTGATCGAGCGTGGACAAAGCGATGCGGCACTGATTGGCCGGGCCCTGTCAGAGCGTGGCTGGCAACCCGATTTTGCGTTGGTGTCGACCGCACGCCGTGCCCGCGAAACCTGGAAGTGTATTGCGGCCGACTGGGGCGATCTGCCGGTCACTCTGGATGACAGTCTGTACCTTGCCGCGCCGCAGATTTTGGAAGCCGCACTGAGCGCTGATGTGCTTGGCGGAACGGTTATCCTGATCGCGCACAATCCGGGCCTGCATGAGTTTGCCTGTCTGCTCTCGCGGCGCGGCCCGGTTGGCGATACTTACGCCCAGGAGCGCCTGTTTGAGAAATTTCCAACCGGTTGTGTGGCTCTCTTTGAGGCCGATGCCGCACCGGAAACGGCATTCCACCCGTCGGTTTTCCGGCTTGCCGGACTGATCCGTCCAAGCGATCTGAGGATCTGCGAAGACGAGCAGGACGCATAGAAATGCCGCTCCACCAGAGAGCGGTGGAGCGGCAATGACGTGTCTTGCGGATCAGGCTTAGTGCTTGGCTTGCCAATCCTGGAAAGCCTGGTCCATTTCGGGCGTGTCGATCATGGCAACTGCACGCTTCAGCGAGGTGTCCACACATTGCCCGGTTACAACCCGGCGCATGGTTTGCGGAAAGATCTTGCGGGTTTGGCAGTGGTCGCTGATCTGCTCCTCCAGTTCCGCAACCGTCCGCGCCGCGCCTTCTTCGGTCTGCACTTCCTTGGTGTCAAAAGTGTAGTCGAATGCGAAGTCATTGGTGGCGGAAGCAGTTCCGGCAAAGGCCAGACCGGCAGCGAGCAGGGCGATGGTTTTGGTGTTCGGCATGAGATGTTCCTCCGTTGGGGGTGTTGATCGGGGCGTAAAAGTGCCCTCGCCCAATGGGACTGGGCGAGGGCGAGGTGGGACCTTACCGGGCCACCCGGCGGCGCTGGCGGATGCGACGAGCGACGAGCAAGGCGGTGCGCTTGCGGGTGGGCTCGCCATCGTTGGCGGCCACCGGGAGGGGCAGGGTCACAGAGCGAAAGCGGTCTGTGGCATCCCGGGCGACAATGGCGCCCGAGGGAGAAGCAGACGCGGTGTCGTTGGTGCGAACGAGGGCGGTCATGGGTTTTGGTCCTTCTTGAATGGGCCGTTGGGCCCGGGTTGAGATGTGTCGGTGAGTTCATCCCGCCGACAGGAAAACATCTAAGGGGTGATATATCGAAAAACAATAAGTTCATATCGAAAAACATTGAAATCCGAATAAAATCAGAGACATGCACTTTATTGTTTTTCGATATAGATCTGTGGGGATGAGAGTTTTCGATCTCCCGGGGGACAAGATTTTTGATACTGTTTGTTAACGATTCAACGCCGGGTTGCTGGATTGTGGAATTCTCTCGCGGTCCATACCCAGTATGGGGGATTGGCGGGGCACTCTGAATCAACAACCTGTGGGCCGGGAAGGCGCCACGGTCGCCGCACGGCAATCTTCCTCACCCGCACCGGCTCTACCGGATGCACCAGACCTTTTCGATTATTGTGCCCTGCGGGCCAGCCTGGGCCTGGCGTTTCGCGAACCGGATCTGTCAGCTTGTGACCGCACCGGGCTGAGGATCTCCCCTTGGCTGGCGGGCCTTTTGGGGCCGAGCTTTGCCTTTTCCCTGTTCGCGCCGCAATTGGTGGTGATCGTTGCCTATATATCCGGATTTTGCGTGTTCGCCGCTCTGGTGGCTTGGCGGATTTGGCTGCTGCTGGTGGCGACCACCCCTGGATTTGCCCGGCCAGCCCGGATGGCTGATCTGCCGGAGATGGAGTTGCCAGTCTATACCATTCTGGTCCCCATGTTCCGCGAGGCGCCAGCGGTCGCCGGTTTGGCTGAGGCCATGGCCTGCCTGGACTGGCCCGCCGAGCGGATCGACCTCATTTTGCTAACAGAGACCGGAGATATTGAGACCGAGGCCGCTATCGAGCGAACCCGGTGGCCAAAAAATACGCGCCACCTGATCCTGCCGCCGGGTGCGCCTCAGACAAAGCCTCGCGCGCTCAATTATGGACTGCAATACGCGCGGGGGACCTTGGCCTGTATCTACGATGCAGAGGACCGACCACATCCCGGCCAACTCAAGGCGGCATATGCAGCCTTTGCCCGTGGTGGTGAGAAGCTCGCCTGTGCACAGGCGCCTCTCGCTGCCTATAATCACCGTCAAACCTGGTTGGCGACCCACTGGGCCATGGAATATGCGGTCCAGTTCGGCTTGTTGCTGCCCGCGCTCGCCCGGCTGCGTTTGCCGATCCTGCTGGGCGGGACCAGCAATCATTTCCGCATGGCGGTGCTGCGCCAACTGAATGGTTGGGATGCCTGGAATGTCACCGAGGATGCCGATCTTGGCGTGCGTCTGGCGCGCCGAGGCTATCGCAGCACAGTGATTGTGCCGCCAACGTGGGAGGAGGCACCTGAGACTCTTGCGATCTGGACGGGCCAGCGATCGCGCTGGCTAAAGGGGTTCTGGCAGACTTGGGTCGTCATGATGCGTCATCCGCGTTTATGTCTGAGGGAGATCGGCTGGCCCGGTTTCCTGGCCCTGCAAATCATGTTGGCGGGCACATGCCCTGCTGCGCTGGTGCATGGTCCGTTGATCGTCGGGCTCGGGGTGGCCTGGCTGGCCGGCTGGACTGAGCTTGGCGGGGCGGGCCTGTGGCTGATGCTGCTTGGGTATTTCGTTAATGCCCTGGCCATGCTCATAACGCCGGGGCCGCGCGGCATGCGGCGCTGGTCAGCTGCAATCACGCTGCCCTTTTATTGGCCGATACAAACCTTTGCCGCAGTTCGGGCGCTTTACGGATGGCTGCGTGCGCCCCATTTCTGGGCCAAGACACCCCATGGCCTCACCGCGCACCAGGACAAGTAATCGGTGGCTGGCGCGCCAAGCGAAAGACAAAGCCTTTGCTCGACTGGCTCATCACCGGATTTGCCTTCCTGGCCTGTATCGGCCTTGCCGTGTTCGCCAATCACAAGTCTGGCCAGGCTTGGGACGATCCACGCCCGCGCATCATTCCCTGGCGGTTCGTGATGATCGCGGCGGCCTTTGGCGCGATCCTGGCGATCGTCCATGCGATGAACCTGGCTGGTTTGGAAACCGGGCCGGACAAGGCCTTGCTCGGGCGGTTCTAGCCGCTCCATAGCTCTTCGCGTGGCGTCATATCTTCCAAGTGAAGCCCCGGCGCTGTAACCTTCGCGTATACAAGAATTAACCGGAGGATTGGACCCATGGCCTTTGACGAGCCGGCCGAACTGGAAGCCTTTCGTGCGGAAACGCGCGCCTGGCTGGAAGAAAACTGTCCCCCCGCCATGCGCACCCCGATGAAGGATGACGAGATTGTCTGGGGCGGCAAGCGTGAGACCTTCAAGAATCCCGATGCGAAGATCTGGCTGGAGCGGATGGGCGAGAAGGGCTGGACTGCGCCGGTCTGGCCCGCTGAATATGGCGGCGGCGGCCTCTCGAAGGCCGAGGCGCGCGTGCTGGAACAGGAACTGCGCCGGATCAAGGCGCGTCCGCCGCTTTTCTCCTTTGGTCTTTGGATGTTCGGCCCCGCGCTTCTGGAATTCGGCAATCATGAACAGAAACTGCGCTTCATCCCTGATATCGTGAAGGGCAAGACGCGCTGGTGTCAGGGCTATTCCGAGCCGGGCGCGGGCTCTGATCTCGCCGGCCTGATGACCAAATGCGAGGACAAGGGCGATCATTGGCTGATCAATGGCCAGAAGGTGTGGACCTCCTATGCCGATCAGGCCGACTGGATCTTCTGCCTCGTGCGCACCGACCGGGAGAAAAAGCATGAAGGCATCTCCTTCCTCGTCTTCGACATGGAAAGCGAAGGCGTGGAGGCCCGCCCGATCAAGCTGATCTCCGGCTCCTCGCCCTTCTGCGAGACCTTCTTCAATGATGTGAAAGTGCCCAAGGACCAGTTGGTCGGCGAGCTCAACAAGGGCTGGACCATCGCCAAGCGCCTCCTGCAGTTCGAGCGTTCGTCCATTTCCGCTGGCGGCTTCGGCGGCACGGGCGGCTCGGGCATTCTCGGCCCGGAAGACTATGCCAAACAACATATCGGCGTGGATGGCGAAGGCCGCATCGCCGATGGCGACCTGCGTGGACGCATCACCGATCACAAGATGTATGCCAAGGCCTTTGCCCTGACCGTTGCGCGCAGTCAGGAGCAATCCAAGGCCGGCCAGGAGGTTGGCCACACCGCCTCCATCCTGAAATATGCCGCCGCCAAGATGAACCAGGACCGCCACGAGCTGCTGATCGAGGCGCTGGGCACTGAAGGCCTCGGCTGGGAAGGTGAGGGCTTTGACGAGGGCGCGATGAAAGCGACGCGCGGCTGGCTGCGCTCGAAGGGCAACTCCATCGAGGGCGGCACGTCCGAGATCAATCTCAACGTCATCGCCAAGCGCGTGCTCGGCCTGAAGGAGCACCAGTAATGAGCTTCGTACTCTCTGAAGACCAGCAAATGCTGCGCGACACCGCGCTCTCCTTCGCTGCCGATACCTTGCCCGTGGCTTATCTGCGCGGCCAGCGTGATGCGGGCCGTCAGGGCGCCGATGCCGCCTCGCGCGAACAGCTCGCCGAGCTTGGCTTTTACGGCGTGCTGATCGCCGAGGAGTTTGGTGGTTCGGAGTTCGGCATGGTCGGCATGGGCCAGATCCTGGAAGCGCTCGGGCGCACGCTTGCCCCCAGCGCGCTGATCCAGTCTGGCGTGATCGCGGCCTCCGCCATTGGTATGGCGGGCAGCGAGGCGCAGAAATCGGAATATTTACCGAAGATTGCCAGCGGCGAGATCGTCGCCGCCCTCGCGCTAGACGAAGGCGCGCATTTCGCTCCGGCGCAGGTCGCCACAGAGGCTGAAAGCAATGGCCAAGGCTACACGCTCACCGGCGGGAAACGCTATGTGCCGAACGGGCATGAGGCGGATGTCTTCATCATTGCCGCGCGCACATTTGGTGAGGCCGGCGATGCCCATGGCATTAGCCTTTTCCTGGTGCCCGCCGATGCAGGCGGCCTAAGCGTCCAGGCGCTGAATACGGTGGATTCCCATGGTGCGGCGCATCTCAGCCTCGATGGCGTCACCGTAGGGCCCGATCAACTGGTCGGCGATGCCGACAAGGCGTCTGATATTCTCGTCCCGGTGCTCGATCGCGCGGCGATTGCCCAGGCTGCCGAAATCCTTGGCTCGGTTCAGGCCGCGTTCGACATGACGCTGGAATACCTCCAGACGCGCAAACAGTTCGGCCAGTTGATCGGCAGTTTCCAGGGGCTGCAACACCGCGCGGCCAAGATGTTCACCGATCTCGAAATGACGCGCTCGTGTGTCGCCGCGGCGCTTTCAGCCGTGGATGACGGCGCCGGAAATATCTCCGAGCTGGCAAGCCTCGCCAAGGCGAAGGCTTCAGAACTTGTCCACCTTGTCTCGAATGAAACCGTGCAGATGCATGGCGGCATCGGCATGACTGACGAGCATGATTCCGGGCTCTACATGAAGCGCGCCCGCGTGCAGGAAGCCCTCTGGGGCGGGACGAGCTATCACCGCGACCGCTATGGCCGGCTTGGGGGGTATTAACGCGTAGGGTGCATGGAGCGCAGCGATATGCACCAGTACGGCTAAGTTTTCAGATATGGTGCATATCGGCCTTTGGCCTCCATGCACCTTACAATGTTACTGAGCCACCCAGCCACCATCCATCTGCATCAGGGCGCCGTTGATCTGGTCGGCGGTCCCTGAGCACAGGAAGGCCGCCATGCCGGCGACCTGTTCGGAGGTGACGAATTCCTTGGTTGGCTGGGCGGCAAGGAGGACAGTCTTCACAACCTCCTCCTCGCTGATGCCGCGCGCTTTGGCGGTATCGGTTATCTGCGCGTCGACCAGGGGCGTGTGGACATAGCCCGGGCAGATGGCATTGCAGCGCACGCCATGTTCGGCCCCTTCCAGCGCGACGGTCTTGGTCAGGCCGGCAATGCCGTGCTTGGCCGCCACATAGGCCACCTTGTAGGGCGAGGCGACGAGTGCATGCGCCGAAGCGGTGTTGATGATGCGGCCCCAGCCCTTTTCCTTCATCCCCGGCATGGCCATGCGGATGGTATGGAAGGCGGCAGAAAGATTGAGCGCGATGATGAGGTCCCAGCGGGCCACGGGGAAGTCCTCAATCGGGGCAACATGCTGAACCCCAGCATTGTTGACCAGAATGTCCGCCCCGCCGAAATCGCGCGCGACATAGCCCATGAGGCCCTCGATTGCATCGGGATCGGTCAGATCCGCGCCGGAATAGCCGACCTTCACGCCGTGCTCACTGGCGATACTTTCGCGCAGCGTCTGGATCTCGCCTTCATCGCCGAAACCATTGAGCACCACATCGGCGCCTTCGCTGGCAAGGCGGGTCGCGATGGCCTTCCCAATCCCGCTGGTCGAGCCGGTGACAAGGGCGGTTTTTCCATTGAGCATGTTTTGATCTCCTTGAGGCGCGCGACGGGCCTCCTATAAGGTCCGCAGTACTCGGGCAGGTTTTCCGGTTTGGTTTAGCCGTACTGCGCCTGCGAAACAACGAGGAGTATTCATGGGCGATCTTATCGCGGCGCTAGAGGCCTTCCGTTCCGGATTGCCAGTTTTTCTTATCTTTACGGGTGTAGCGGCCTTGATGCTGATCTTCTCCGTGGCGGTCTATATCAAGTTGACCCCCTGGCGGGAGCTCGCGCTGGTGAAGGACCAGAACGGGGCTGCGGGGCTGGCACTGGCGGGCGCCATTGTCGGTCTTGCCATTCCGATCTCGGCCTGCCTGGCCAATTCGGTCTCCCTGATTGGTTTTGTTATCTGGGGTCTGGTGTCTCTCCTGCTGCAGCTCCTGGCCTATCGCATCACGGACTTGCTGTTGCGTGATCTTCCCAAGCGGATCGAGGAAGACCAGGCCGGTCCGGCGATTGTTCTGGTTGGGGCCAAGCTTGCCTCTGCCAGTTTGCTGGCGGCAGGCTTGTGGGATCCAAGTCTGCACAATATCTGAGAGGTAGAGGACCAGCCAAAGCGTGCGCCATCTCGATTTTCTTCTCTATGCTCTCGTGCTCGGCGTTGTCGTTTGGGCACTGTTCGGGTTGGGCGAGAAGCAAGGTGATGCGCCTGAACCTTTGCCGGACCATTTCGTGCAGGATGGGCCGATGCTTCCGAACCCATCCATGTTCGATGAACAGGTTCTGGTCATGGTCGAGGAGCCGCAAAATGGTCTCGGCACAGCCTTCGCTGTTGACAGGCAGGGCAATTGGCTGACGGCCCGGCATGTTGTTGATGGCTGTCGGTCGGTCTCCCTGCTGGTGGCGCCAGGGCGTTATGTGCCGGTCGAGCGTGTCCAGGTTTCACCCAGCACTGATCTTGCCCTGCTCAGCACCGGGCGCAGTCCACGTGCCGTTTCTCTGGATCTGGAAAGCCCGCTTCGCATCGGCGAGCCGGGCTATCATGTCGGTTATCCGGCAGGGCGGCCGGGAGAGGTGGCAACACGCCTTCTTGCGCGATCCAATCTTCTGAGCCGTGGGCTGCGCCGTACCGAAGAGCCTGTCATTGCCTGGGCCGAAGTGGGCCGGACGCGGGGACTGACAGGCGCGCTGAGCGGATTGAGTGGCGGGCCGGTTTTTGATGCCAATGGCCGGGTGCGCGGTGTCGTGGTGGCGGAAAGCCCGCGCCGGGGCCGCATCTACACCGCCGCGCCAAGCTCGGTCGCCGACTTCCTGACTGAAAGTGGGATCGCGGCGGCGGCCGATTCGAGTGCGCGCCCGATCAAGCTTGAAGACTATGGTGCGGTGGCAGACACGGCGCGCAATTCTTTGCAGGTGGTGAAAGTGGCCTGCGAAGTGTCATGAGCCAGTTTGCCGACCGCCTGATCGATGCCACGCGGCGCCTGGGACCGCTCTGCGTTGGGATCGACCCGCATGCGAGCCGTATTCCAGAGCTGTTCGGCGGAGACACGCCTTCAGGCCTTGCGGCCTGGGGGATGGCGCTTGTGGACATGGCTCGGGGTCGGGTTGCGGCCGTGAAGCCTCAGGTTGGCCTGTTCGAGCGTCATGGGCCGGAGGGCATGGCCGCCCTGCAGGCTGTGGCCAGACGCGCCATGAAGGCGGGTTTGATCGTGATCATGGATGCCAAGCGCGGAGATATCGGTTCCACCGCGGAGGGGTACGCGGCTGCCTATCTGGCTGAGGACGCGCCCTTCCCCAGCGATTGCCTGACGGTGAACCCTTATATGGGGCTCGACACGCTGGAACCTTTCCTCAAACGTGCCGAGGCCCACGGCAAGGGGCTGGCCGTGCTGGCGCGAACCTCCAATCCCGGCTCAGCCGACTTTCAGGCCTTGATGCCGGATAGCCAGCCGCTCTGGGCGCATGTGGCAACGGCACTGACTGCGGCGAGCGAGCGCCTGATGGGCGCGACCGGCTGGTCTTCGCTCATGCTGGTGGCGGGCGCGACCGGGCCGGATGAGGCGCGAAGACTACGCGAACTGGCGCCAAGGGCCTTGTTCCTGGTGCCGGGATATGGCGCGCAGGGTGCAGGCGCGGCAGAGGCATTGGCCGGATTTGTCGCTGGGCCGCAAGGTCTGGAGGGGGGGCTGGTGAATGCCTCGCGCTCGGTAACATTCCCGGTCGCCGCCCAAGAGGCCGCCGGGTTTTCCGAGTGGCAGCTTGCCATTGGTCAGGCCATTGATGCGGCTCAGGCCGATTTGAAAAAAGCGACCCAGACCTGACGCACCGTCTGCCTCGACAGGCCGGCGATTTTCACTACCGTACAGGCCAAGTTCACGGCCCATAGAAGGCCGCGTGATGTTTTGGGAGGAAGAAAGATGATCCAGATACGGATCCCGATATGTTCGAGTCTGGCCGTACTGGTCCTGGCGGCTTGTGGCGCACCGGCGGAGCGGACCACTCCAGCAGCAGATACAGTTGCGGCATCTGAGGTTGAAGCTGCATTTGCCAATGTCAGCACGGCACGCATTCTTGCCGCTGCCGAGACGCCCGAGGAGTGGCTGACCTATGGCGGCAATTATGATGAGACGCGCCACTCCCTCTTGCAGAAGGTGAATACAGAGACTGTCTCCCGGCTCGGCGTGGCCTGGACCTACGATCTGCGCACCTCGCGCGGGGTGGAGAGCACGCCAATTGTCGTGGACGGAGTGATGTATGTCACCTCGGCCTGGTCGGTGGTACATGCTCTCGATGCGGCCACTGGCGAAGAGCTGTGGGTGCACGAGCCCGATGTCGACCGCGCGGTTGGCGTGAATGCCTGCTGCGATGTCGTGAACCGGGGCGTCGCTGTCTATGATGGCAAGATCTATCTTGGTGTCATTGATGGCCGGTTGCAGGCGTTGGATGCGGAAACCGGCGAACTCGTCTGGAGCACCGTCACAGTCGACCAGTCCAAGCCCTATACCATCACCGGCGCGCCGCGCGTGGTGGATGGCAAGGTGCTGATCGGCAATGGCGGGGCAGAGCTCGGCGTGCGCGGCTATCTATCGGCCTATGACGCCTCGACGGGGAAACTGGTTTGGCGGTTCTACACCACGCCCAATCCTGAAAAAGAAGAAGATAATGCCGCCTCGGACGCGGTCTTTGCCGAGCTGGCCAATGAGACCTGGGGCGATGAGGGCGCCTGGGTAGAGGATGGCGGTGGTGGCACGGTCTGGGACTCTATCGTCTATGACCATGTCAACGACCAGATCATCTTCGGCGTTGGCAATGGTTCGCCCTGGAATCGCACTTTTCGTGACCCTTCAGGCGGGGACAATCTGTTCCTGTCTTCCATGGTCGCGGTGGATGCCGATACAGGCGCCTACAAGTGGCACTTTCAGACCACACCCGGTGACAATTGGGACTATACCGCCACCCAGACCATCATCCTGGCCGACTTGCCCCTGGGCGAGGATGGCGCCATGCGCCGCGTTGCCATGCAGGCGCCCAAGAATGGCTTCTTCTATGTGGTGGATGCGGCCACGGGCGAGTTCATCTCCGGTGAACCCTTCGTGCCGATCACATGGGCCACAGGCCTGGACGAAAATGGACGGCCAATCGAAGTGCCCGAAGCGCGCTATGGAACGACCCCGATCCTGCAACTACCCGGCGCGCTGGGCGCGCATAACTGGCATCCGATGGCGTTCAATCCGGACCTTAATCTCGCTTACATTCCGGCCCAGGAGATCCCGCAGGCCTATGCCGAGGATTCGCGCTTTACCGGCGATCCGGCCACTTGGAACACAGGGGCCGATTTCGCCGCCGGCACCGCGCCGGACCTGCCGCCGGGCACGCTGGAGGCAATCCGCGCCAGCCTCAAGGGCCGCCTGATCGCCTGGGACCCGGTCGCGCAGGAGGCGCGTTGGACTGTTGAACATGACAATGCCTGGAATGGCGGCATCCTTTCCACCGCGGGCGGACTTGTCTTCCAGGGCAAGCTCGGCGGAGAGTTCGCCGCCTATAATGCGGCCACGGGCGATAAATTGTGGAGCCATGATGTAAAATCCGGCGCGGCTTCCGGCCCTGGCACCTTCGAAATAGATGGCGAGCAATATGTCACCATCACCACGGGCTGGGGTTCAGCTTATGCGCTCGTCGCGGGCATGGCCTATCCGGATGGTGTCCCGCCTTCGGTCGGCAAGGTGGTGACCTTCAAGCTGGGTGGCAATGCGATCATCGCTGATGCAGATCTGCCTATGGTCGAACGCACCCCCAAGGGCGAGGACTTTGGCAGCGCTGAGATGGTTGCCGCCGGCACAGTGCACTTCGCCCGGCATTGCGCAGTCTGCCATGGACAGCTGGCTATAAGTTCTGGCGTATTGCCGGATCTGCGCTGGTCGCAAATTACCGCGGATACTGGCAGCTGGGAGTCGGTTGTGCGTGGTGGCGCGTTGGCATCCAACGGCATGGTCTCATTTGTGGATCATCTCACGCCTGAGGAAAGTGAAGCCATCCGCGCCTATGTGCTGCGCCAGGCGCATAATGCTGTGGCGGATGAGGCGACCGGCGGCACGCCCTGAGATGCTGCGAAAATCGCATGGAGTGGCCGGGAACAGACTGTGCCCCGGCCATTTTTTTCAATAGGCTTGGCTGAAGTTCTGCAAGCAGTCAGGCACGGCCATGCACATTGTTGGTTTGATCATCGGTATTATCACCGCCATCGCGATCTGGCAGTGGCGCATTCAGCGCGCGGCAGAAGCGGCGCGGGAGTTGGAAGGTGTGGTGAAGACGGCGGCCAATCTGCCGCGCCGCTTCGCCTTTAAGCGCAAATCGGGCAGAAGAGGCCTCTCCCTGGTAGATGATCCGCGCGAGGCGGCTGCGCTCCTTATGGTTGAGATTGCCCGGGCTGGCGGGGATATCAGCGCGCAATCGCGCGAGACCATTGAGGAGATCATCCGGGCCGAGTTTCAGGTCGGTGATGAGGATGCCCAGGCCCTGATCGCTTATGCTCAATGGGTGCTGCGCGATGCGCCGGTGGCCGATGCCGTAGTGCGACGCATGTCGAAATTCCTGGTCGAGACCGACACGATCGGACCGAAGGAAATTGTCGATCTTGATGGCATGCTGGTCGCCGTCAGCGAAGCTGATGGTCTGCCCAATGCCGAGCAGCTTGGCCTGTTGCAAACCTTCCGCAACGTGGCGGGCGTGCAAACATAAAAGAAAAGCAGTCCCGAAGGACTGCCAAAAGGGATTGCTGGGGTCCCAAGAAAGGTAGCGGGCCGGCCCAATGCCGGCCCTTCGCTTCTTTTATTATTGTTTCACATCATCCTCGCGGGCCACCGCGCGGTCTTCATCATTGAAAATGATCTCGGCTTCTTCATTGATGCCATAGTCGCGGGCCTTGCCGGCCAGGCGGTTCATGGAATCCACCATGGTGCCCGAGCTCATGCCCATGGACTTGCTCTGAACCACACCGACACTCTCGGCATCGTTGAACTGGCCGAAATCAGCGCCCAGGAAAACCACTTCCCAGCCGCGCTCGCGGGCGCGGTCCAGGGCGGCGCGGGCGCCATCCATGGTCACTTCGCGCGAGGCGTTTTCATGTCCATCGGTCATGATCACAATAACGGCACGCTCCGGATCGTCAGCCTCGGCCATGTTCACCATGCGACCGATGGCATCAAACAGCGGGGTCATGCCGCGCGGGCTCGCCTCGTCATTGGTGACCGGGCTCCAGCTCGCGCCGGTGGCATTGCGGCGCAGTGTATCGAATTGCAGGCCATCCTGAGAGTCGAAGACTGACAGGGTGATCTCGGTGCTGAGTGTATCAGGTGCCTCCCCCTCGCGGGCAGTATTGACTGTTTCGGCATAGGAATTCACCGAGGACAGCGCTTCATCCCAGATGCTGGACATGGAGCCGGTCCGGTCGAGCAGAATATAGGAATGCATGGACTGGGTCTCTTCAATGGCGGGCGCGGCCTGCGAAGAAAAGGCCGTCACCAAGGCTGCGGAAATGGCGAAAAGCGTGCGTTTCATTCTTATCTCCCTCACGAATGGGAGAAGGTTGCCGAAAGAATAAGGCGCATAGCGGGCGCGATCTGGGTGATCACACGGCAAAAAACAACGCCGGCCCGTCATAGGCCGGCGTTAGGGGTAGATGGTTGTGGGAGTATATTCCCGACCCATGAAACGCGCGGGCGGCAGAAAGGTTCCAAAAAATCTTTCAAAAACAAAACGGCCCCAGCATACGATGCCGGGGCCTGTGAATTTCAGCAGTCCAACTGAGCCTACATGAAGCCCTTGAACTTGTCTTTGAACTTGGAGACGCGACCGCGATCGGAAATGCGTGTGCCGCCGCCGGTCCAGGCCGGATGGGTCGTCGGATCGATATCCAGCACCATGCGGTCACCCTCCTTGCCCCAGGTCGAGCGGGTCTGGTATTCGGTGCCGTCATTCATCACCACCGTGATGAAATGATAGTCGGGATGGCCTTCGGCTTTCATCGTCTTCTACCTTGTCGTGTTTGCGGGCGCGGAGCTGCCGCGCAGAAAAATCAAACGCGGCGTGTACCCGATCGGGCCGTGGGGATCAAGGCCAGCGTGTAGAGAATCTGCGATTGAAGTCTGGCTTATTTCACAGCCAACACTTCGCTTTCAGTTTCCTCTTCATCTTCTATCGGGCGCACCTTCAGTCCAGTGATCTGGTTGCGCATGCGGCGCAACACATCGAACTGATAGCCGTGAAAGACGAAACACTGCCCCGGCTCGGGAATGGTCTGGGCCTCATGGATGACGAGACCAGCCACGGTGACCGCGCCTTCATCGGGCAGATCCCAGCCGCGTGCGCGATTGAGATCGCGGATTGGCACCCAGCCATCCACATTCACGCTGCCATCGGGCTGGGGGCGCACGCCCTGCACGGCGACATCGTGCTCATCGCGAATGTCGCCGACGATTTCTTCCAGAATATCTTCAAGCGTCACGAGGCCCTGCAGCGCGCCATATTCGTCTACCACGAGGGCAAAATGGCTGCGTTTTGAGAGGAACTGGTCGAGTTGATCTTGCACAGGGGTCGTCTCGGGAATGAACCAGGGCTCGCGGATGATCTCTTCCAGATCGAGATCGTCGAGGTCTGTTCCCTGCGCCGCAATGGCGCGTAGGAGATCCTTGGCGTGCAGGATGCCAATGATCTCATCCTGGTCTCCGCGATAAAGCGGCAGGCGGGTGTGTGGGCTGGCGAGCGCCTGCATCACCAGTTCGCGCGGGCCGAGATCGGCATCCAGCATGTTGATGTTTTTGCGGTGGATCATCACGTCTTCCACGGTCAGATCCTTCAGGTCGAGCGCGCCGACCAGGCGATGCCGGTCGGCATCCTCCATGCCGCCTTCGGAATGGGCGAAATCGACCACGCCGCGGATTTCCTCGTCAAATGGAACAGCCGCACCGGCATCCTTCACACCGACGATGCGAAGTGTGACATTGACCACCGCCTGCACGGCCACAACCAGCCAGCCCACCGTCAGTTTTAGCCATGAGATCGGCCGTGCCACACTGCGTGCCATGTCATCAGGGCGTGTGATGGCATAGGTCTTCGGCAAGACCTCGGCAAAGACCAGCACAAGGACCGTCATCACAGCGGTCGCAACCACTGTGGCCAGGCCGCCTGGCCCGAACAGGGCGATAAAGAGGTTTGAGGCCAGCGCGGTGGCTAGAATATTTACGAGATTATTGCCGAGCAGGATTGCCCCGATCAGGCCTTCCTTGTCGCCAAGCAACTGATTCACCGCCGCAGCACGTGGGTCGCCCTCCTTCTCAAGGCTGTGCATGCGCGAGCGTGAGGCGGCCGTCAGGGAGGTCTCCGAGCCGGAGAAGAACCCTGACAGGGCAAGCAGGAAGATGATGGCGATCGCCGTTCCGATAATCATTTCAGGTCTGGGCTAGCGCCCGCTTTCGTTCTTCAAAAAGGCTTCGACATCGGCAAGATCCGAGTCCGGGTGGATAAAGGCGTGACCGATGCCGCGTGCAAGGATCAGCGGGACGGAATTGCCGCGCACCTTCTTGTCCTGGCGCATATGTGCGATGAGGCGCGAAGGTGGATATGGGCCTCCGGCGAGGTCTGAAAGGCGAGTCGTGAGCCCAGCGCGCTTCAGTACGGCCTCGGCGCGTGCCGCGTCTTGCAATGTCATCAGATCAAGCCGGACGGAGTAACGCATCGCCAGCGCCATGCCGCAGGCCACACCCTCGCCATGCAGAAGTTCCGGCCCATACCCGTTTTCGGCCTCCAGCGCGTGTCCGAATGTGTGGCCGAGATTCAGCAGTGCGCGCACACCGCCTTCGCGCTCATCCTGGGCCACGATATCGGCCTTGGCCTGGCAGGAGCGAGCAATCGCCTCGGCAATGGCGTCAGGTTCCAGCGCCATGACCGCTTCGCCATGGACTTCCAGCCAGTCGAAAAATTCCGCATCACCGAGCAGGCCGTATTTCACCACTTCGGCATAGCCGGCCGCGCGTTCGCGTGCTGGCAGGGTGGCGAGGAAGTCAGTGTCGATGATCACGGCGCTTGGCTGGTAGAAGGCGCCGACCAGGTTCTTGCCCTGGCGGGTATTGATCGCCGTCTTGCCACCGACCGAACTGTCGACCTGGGCGAGCAGTGTGGTCGGCATTTGCACAAGGCTCATGCCGCGTTTCATCAGCGCTGCGGTAAGGCCGGCCAGATCACCAACAACTCCGCCGCCGAGCGCGATCAGGATATCGCCGCGATGGGCTCCAGCTTCCAGCAGCCAGTCGAGCGTCGCTTCAAGTTCGCGCCAGCATTTCGAGGCTTCCCCCGGTGCAATGGCGCGATGGTCGAGGTTCAGACCAGTCGCGCTAAGTTGCGCGCGCACCGTTTCCAGATGATGACCGGCAACGGTCTCATCGGTCAGCACGAAGACGCGTGGAGATTTCACCAGTGGGACAAGCAAACTGCCAAGTTGGTCGGTAATGCCCGCGCCGATCGTGATGTCGTAGCTGCGCTCACCCAGGCCAACACGAACCCGGCGCGCAAGATCCTGCCCATCAGCCATCGGCCTGCCATCCTTCAAGTGCGGTCAGAATTGCGCGGACGGTATCCTGGTGCGGGCCGTCCATACTGGTCACCGACAGATCCGCCTGGCTGTAGATCGGCTCGCGTTCCTGGAACAGGCGCGTCAGCACCCCTTTCGGGTCTGGCGCGCGCAACAGGGGCCGGGTGTCGCGCCGCGAGACGCGCTTCCAGATCGTTTCCAGATCGGCATTCAGCCAGATTGTCACGGCTTTTTCACGCAACAGAGTGCGGGTTTCGGGGTCCAGATAGGCACCGCCACCGGTGGCCAGCACATGCGGTGTCTCATCAAGCAGTCGGGCGAGCACCTTGCGTTCGCCGCGCCGGAACTCCGCCTCGCCATGCAGGGCAAAGATATCGGAAATGGACAGGCCTGCCGCCTTCTCGATCTCGACATCGCTGTCATAGAACTTGCGACCCATGACATCGGCCAGCCGCCGGCCAACGGTCGACTTACCCGCCCCCATCAGGCCGACAAGCGCAATCGTGCGCCTTGCATAGGGCGCCTCATTGCTGCCCGTTTTGTCTAGCGAATCTGTGTCTGCGCTCATGGTCTTTTCGCGTGTCACTTCCTTGCTCTATATGGGAGAAGGCCATTGGGCAATGGAAGTGGCAGATTTGCCAAATGCGGCGCAACGCGCCATGCCGGTCACAAATGGGGCAGAAGATATGAAGAAATTCCTGTTTATCCTCATCCTGATCCTGGTTGCGATCGGCGGGATTGCCGTCTGGCTTGCCGGACAGGCAACCAAGGGCATGCCCGAACCGGGCGAGATCCGCCTGGAGGTTGAAGATGTTTTCTAGCGTAAAGGCAGGGCTTGTTACGCTCGCACTGCTCAGTGTGGCCGCGCCGTCTGTGGCGCAGGACGAACTGGGCGGGCTTGGCATGATCGATCCCTTTGGACGAGGCTATCTGGAAGCCGGTGAGCCAGCGATGCCGACCAATATGTGGAAGGCCTCGCGCACTGAGGATCTGTTGCCGTTGATGCGCGATGTGCGCACGCGCCAGCTGACCCCGGCAGAGCGCATGCTGCTGCGCCGTGTCGTGCTTTCGCCCGCCGCGCGCCCCGCTGGTGAGCAGGCCGATGCCGTTCTCGCCGAGCGTGCGCGCATCCTGTTCGAACTCGGCGAGGCCGAGGCGGCATCGGACCTTCTTGACCGCTTGTCGGAAGACCCGCGCGGGCTGAATGCGGCGCAATTGTCGGTCGATCTGCAACTTGCCCTCGGCAATGAAGCCAGTGCCTGCGCCAGCCTGACCACCGAGACCCGGGAAGGCCTTTTCTGGGCCAAGCTTAGGGCTGTCTGTGCTGTATTGCAGGAAAACGCGCCGGCCGCGGAACTCGCTGTGGAATTGGCACAGGCTCAGGGGCTTGACGATGACTGGTTCACAGATGCGGTGTTTGCCGCATCTGTGGATGCGCAAAGTGACCTGCCTGCGAAGTTTGATTCCGGGTTGAATCTCTCCCTTTCCGCCAAGCTCGGCCTGCAGCCCTCAGAGCGCGGAATTTCCGCCTCTCGGCCCGATCTCGCCTCAGCCATGGCGATGCGTGAAAGCCTGCCATTGGATGTGCGTATTCCTGCAGCCGGGCTGGCGGCGGAATCCGGTCTGCTGGAGGGCGATGTGCATCGCGCGCTCTACAGTGCCCTGGTGGCCCAGGATGGGTATCAGCCTGCACGTGCGATCGAGATTGCCGTAGCGGCTCTGGATGATCCGGAAGCGGATACAGCCATGCGCGCGCGTCGTCTTGACCTGGCCCTGCGCTCTTCCAGCGGCAATCCTGCTCGTTATCTCGCCGCTTCACGCTTGTTTGCGGAGGATTTGGCCGGGCTTGAACGTGATCTCGATACCGCGTCTTTTGCGATGAACTTCGCTCGCGCCGAAATTGCCCTTGGCCGGCTCGACAAGGCTGCAGCCTGGCTGGACCGCGCCCCACTGGTCGCGCCCGAGGTGCCCGAAACCGTTGAGCAGGCCGAAGAAGAAGTACCGCCTGTTGAGGCCGAGATAGAGGCTGAAGAAAAGACTGAGCCGACCCCGGAACCGGAAGTGGTCGAAGAGCCGGTCGTTCCCGAGCCTGAGCCGGAGACATTTGAGTCGCTTTATCTGAAAGGCGTTCTTGTGCTGGCGGGGTATGAGGATTTCCGGACCGGGCGCCGTGCAATTGCCGAGGATTTGATCGAACTCTCGCATTCGCCGCGAGAGCGTGCCCAGGCGGCACGGCTTTTTGCCCTGTGGGCCGTGCGCAGTGTTGCTCCGCCGGCTGCTGCACGGGCGATGATGGCCGATGCCTCGCGCGAGCCGGGCGTGCGAGGGGATGAATGGCGCATGTTGGCCATCCGCGCGGCAGCTGAAGCCGATGCGGCAGGTGAGGTGGTCGTCTCGACGCTTGGTCTGACCCTTGGAAAGCCGACGGAACTTGCGGCGCCTGACACCACGGTGATCCTGGATGCGCTTACCGAAATCGGTGCCGAAGACGCCGCCGAGGTTCTGGCCCTGGAGGCGACGGGCTATTGGGAGTCGCAGCGCGACTAGTCTGCTGTGCGACTGGCCTTCTCTTCCAGGCCTGACATGGCCTGGCGCGTGGCGAGCGCGCCGCCGACCGCATCCAGGGACAGGCCACGTGACCGCAGGGCAACAAGCAGGTGATAGAGCAGGTCGCCAGCCTCGCTGGCCACGGCCTCATCGCTTTCGCTAACCAATGCAAGCGCCAGCTCCACGGCTTCCTCACCCAGTTTCTTGGCGCATTTCTGCGGGCCTTTGGCGAGCAGTTTGGCCGTATAGGACTCTGCCGGGTCGCCGTCCGCGCGCGCATCAATGGTCTGGGCCAGATGATCGAGTGCAGCAAAAAACTCCGCAGGCGATCCGAGACCGGTTTCCTCGTTCATGACGCATCTCCCTGAACTGGCCGCACGGGCGCACCAGCCTCGGCGAGGGCTGCTCGTGCCTCCGCAAGGCTGACGTCTCCGAAGTGAAAGATCGACGCGGCAAGCACCGCGCTGGCGCCACCATCAATGACAGCGGGGCCGAAATCTGCCGCAGAGCCTGCCCCACCCGATGCAATGACCGGCACATTTACCGCCGCAGTGACGGCTTTCAACATGGCAATGTCAAAGCCGGACTTGGTGCCGTCCTTGTCCATGCTGGTGAGGAGGATCTCGCCGGCGCCCAGCTCTTCGGCACGGATTGCATGTTCAACTGCATCCACGCCGGACGAGGTGCGTCCGCCATGGGTGTAGACGGTATATCTGTCGCCTTCGAGCCGGGCGTCTATGGCCACGACAACGCATTGCCGGCCGACGCGGGCAGCGCAGTCGGCAATCACTTGTGGATCTGCTACGGCGGCTGAATTGATCGCCACCTTGTCGGCGCCAGCACGCAGCAACTGGACCATGTCCTGCGGCGTCCGCACACCGCCGCCCACTGTCAGCGGCATGAAGCACTGCTCGGCCGTACGCGTGACAACATCCAGCATGGTGCCGCGCCCTTCATGACTGGCGGTGATATCGAGAAAGCAGAGCTCGTCGGCTCCGGCCTCGGAATAGGCGCGCGCCAACTCCACCGGATCGCCAGCATCGCGCAGATCGACAAAGTTGACGCCCTTCACGGTGCGCCCGTCTTTCACGTCCAGGCAGGGGATGATGCGCGTTTTCAGCACTAGGACGCGAGTGTCGTGGGATTTTCGCTCTGGTAAATCAAGTTCCAGATACCTTCCGGCATGAAACCATCTCGCCGGAATTTATCTGAGACGTCCGATACGAAGAATTGGAGTTGCGGAAAGTGTTGATGAATATGACTTGTTAGCATTCCTGCATCAGCCCTTGCGGATACGAAAATCGTATTTGGGAAAATTTGCGCCCAATACGTTATCAAGCCACCACTAGAGGCAACAAAATTCCGAAACGCCGCATCGGAAACTTGATCAGGATTGTAGATAACCAATAATGGTCGCTCAATCATCTGGATCGCCTTCAGTCTCTGGTTTTGGGTCCGGTATGGCCAGCAGCTCCTTTGCAGGAATTGCGGCATCCGCCATGCTTGCATCTCTATACATAGAGAGTTTTTGGGATTCTATAAGATACTCCTCCGATCGCAAATCGTCCGGTCGTTTCGCAACCATGAAGATGAATATGCCAAGGGTAACAAACACCGTCGCCCCGAAAATACTCAGCAAAGCAATGTAAACCCACTCGGGCGGGTGAGCGAACATACTTGCGGCAAAAATTGCTCCGATCGTGCCGACCATCCAGAGTACGGGATTGGCCGCACTGCGAACTTTGAGAGACCCATGAGTCGATAACCGGTCGATTAATTCCTGTAGTCTCATAAGTTCAGTCCCAGCATGCGCAAAGCAACCCAGGATGGGCCTAGGCCAAACTTGTCCAACTTGAAAGGGGGTGGCCATTGCGCCGGCCCGCGTCTGGTCGTAAGTCCGCCGCGATGCAAACTGTTGCGCTCATCGATTATGACTCCGGGAATGTGCACTCTGCCCAGCGCGCGCTGGTGGAGGCTGCGCGTCTTGCCGACAAGCGTGTTAATGTGCAGCTGACCGCTGATCCGGGGATTATATCGCGGGCCGATCGGATCGTCCTGCCCGGCGTTGGTCATTTCGCCCAGTGCAAGGGCGAGCTGGCAGCGCGTACGGGTGTGATCGAGGCCATGGATGAGGCCGTCCACAGGAAGGGCCGGCCATTCCTCGGTATCTGTGTCGGCATGCAGTTGTTGGCCGATTTCAGTCTTGAGGATGGCGAAACTTCCGGGCTTGGCTGGATACATGGCATGGTCCAGCCGATCGAGCCGGGTGCGGGCCTGCGTATTCCACATATGGGCTGGAATGGTCTGGAGATCTGTCAGCGTCACCCAGTCCTGGATGATCTGGGTGAAGATCCCCACGCCTATTTCGTGCACTCTTACGCGCTGTCGCCCGAAGATGAAGGCCAGATTGCTGCACTGGCTGATTATGGCCGGCCCATCGTGGCAGCCGTGGCCCGCGAAAATATCTTCGGGACACAGTTCCACCCGGAAAAGAGCCAGGCTGTCGGCCTGAAACTGCTTTCGAATTTCCTCTCCTGGAGACCATAGAACATGGCCTTTACTCTCTATCCCGCTATTGATCTGAAGGATGGCAAATGTGTACGCCTTAAGCGTGGCGAGATGGATCAGGCGACGGTGTTCAATGCCGACCCGGCCGATCAGGCCCGGCGCTTTGCTGCCATGGGTTTTGATCATCTCCATGTCGTCGACCTGAACGGCGCGTTTGCCGGCGAAAGCGCGAATGGTGAGGCGGTGCGTGCCATTCTCGCGGCGACAGATGTGCCGGTCCAGCTCGGCGGCGGTATCCGCACGCGCGCGCATATTGAGGCCTGGCTCGAAGCTGGCGTGTCGCGGGTCATTCTCGGTACAGCGGCCCTGCGTGATCCCGATCTTGTGCGCAGTGCGGCGCGCGACCTGCCTGGCCGTGTGGTGGTGGGCATCGATGCAAAGAATGGCCGCGTGGCTGTGGAGGGCTGGGCGGAGACTTCCGACATGCTGGCGGTGGATCTTGCCAAGGCCTTCGAAGGGTGCGGCGTGGCTGCGATTATCGCGACGGACATTGGCCGCGATGGTCTCAAAACCGGCGTAAATGTTCAATTCACCGCTGATCTTGCCGCTGAGGTCTCTATACCGGTGATCGCGAGCGGCGGCGTTGCCAGCGTGCACGATATCCGTGCCTTGCGCGCGGCGCGCGGCTCTCGCCCCGTGGCGGGCTGTATCCTCGGACGGGCACTTTATGACGGCGATATTGATCCGATCGCTGCCGTCCGTCTCGCAGTGGCCTGAGTGTTGCCGCAAGTTCAGGTTCTCTCGCAAACTGTAGAATTACTGCCGGAGGGAGTTGATTTCGCGTCATCTCTGTCTAGCGTTCGTTGCAGGGGCGGGGAGACCGCGTGTGTATGAGCTATTGGTCAACCTGATCCATGCTTGCCTCCGGCTGGCCAGTCGGGTGCTGAGCTGGGTATTCGATCTCTTTATATGGGTTGCCGCGCGCATCGTCAGCGCATTTGCTGAAGCCTACGCCAATGGCATACGCGGGTGGACCAAGTTGATCCTGGTCACTTCCATTGGCGGAATCGTCTCAGTCTCTCTTTTTGTAGCCTTCCTTCTGCCGCTTTTGTCCCATGTCTATGGCGGCCAGGTGATGACGCTTTATTCCGGCCTGGATGAACGTGCGCGCGCGATCGGGATCACCGATAGCGAGAACAGGTTTGTCGGTACCACAGACCGGATGGCGAATGGTGATGTGTTTGTGTCGAGGGAAGCCATTTCGGTGAACGGCAATCTGGAATTTCCCGACCACCAGACGCTCTATGTCGATGTTCCGCCGCGCCACTATATCGATTGCGTTTTCTGGCATGAGGACCGTTATGCCGGCCATTGGTATCGCAACCCTGCCGGCGTGGACGCCGTCGCCACCGCCAAGATCCCCTATGATACCGTACGCCGTTCGATTGCCTTGCGCGAGCCCTCCATTGGGGCAGGCGGGTCGACCTTGCCGATGCAGGTGACCCGTTCCATGCGCAAATGGGCGTCTGATACAGATGAGAGCGTGGTAGATAAGATTGGCCGCAAGCTGATCGAGTGGCGCGACGGCCCGATCCTTCAGCGTCATCGCGGCGGACCGTATGCGCGCGATTGGCAGCGCTGGGTCTCCATGCACATGCCGCATCTGCGCATGACGAATGCGAATGAATTCCTCGGCGTGGAAGGCGCGGCGCTGACCTTGTTCGGCGCACGGGCTGAAGACCTTGGCCATGCACGGCAATATTTGTTGGCCGCCGCCGTGAAGTATCCGATTCCGGTGACCAGTGAAGGCGATTCGCGCCAAACTCGGCGGGTGCAGCGGGCCCGCCATTGTGCACGCGAGCTCCTGCAGACTGAACCTGATCTCCAGGCCAGCGTCATGGCCGAACTGGACGCATTGGCCCAGACACGGCTGAAGCCTTTGCCGCATGGCGACCTCTGGCCCTTGCTGGATAGCGCGCGCCACCGCGCCTCCACACCCGAGCGCATGGGCGCCAATATTGCCGGCTCGGTGCGCACTGCCATAACTGCAGACTTACAGGACAGGTTTGGTGGCTATTTCCGCCGTCAGGTCGCCGAAGTGCGCACCACGGTGGATATTGTCGAAAATGCTGCTTTTTCCGAGCGCGTTACAAGCGCCCTGATCCAACTGGAGAGCGCCCGTTCTGCAGGGATCGATACGGCGCGGTACAGCTTCTTTCCGGAAGGTCCGCAAGAGGGCATTGGCGCACTGGTTGTGATTGCCAATGAGGATGGCGATGTCATCCGTTTCTTCAACAATCGGTCTGAGAGCACATTCTATGGCTCCCTGGCGCGTCGTACAGTTGAAGATGGCGTGATGATCTCAAGTTATGATCCCGAACAGGAGCAGCGCGAGATCGCTTCCACGGGCAAGATCCTCGCTGCGCTGGCCATCGCGGAGACCGGCGCGGACGGGGCCAATCGCGGCTATGACAATTCGTGCATCAGCGCGCGGGCCGAGTTTCGCCGGCGTTGTTATTGTGAGGATGGCTGGTGTGGCGACGACCGGCATTTCGTGCGCGCGGACCAGGTGTTCGCCGCCTCGCTGAATGCGCCGATCACGCGCCGCCTGATCCAGCTGGATATTGCGCCGCGTCTGCATGAACTGGTCGACATCAATGGCCTGATTGTACCGCCGGTACATAGTCGCAACGGGATCGAGCAGAATATCGTGCTCGGCCAGGTCGCGGCCCGCCCGCTGCGTGTGATGATGACGCCTGCCGTGGCGCTGGATTATGCGCTGGGTGGCACCGGATCGGATATCCCTGTGCCGTCGATTGTTTCTTCCTATCGCCTTGTGGACCCGGATACAGGCGAGACCCAATGGGTTGACCGCGCGGATCCGGAGCTTGTGGAAACCTCCGGCATAGCGCCACTGGCCTCTTTTGATCTCAACCAGAATGCCGAGGGGCGTGCGTATCTGAATGCGGTGCTTTCCGCGCCGGCCTGCAACAGTGAAGGCACGCTGCACGGCCTGATGGACTGGTGTCCCGGCAAGGGCCGCACCGAGGCCCTGGTGGTGAAGACCGGCACCAAGGGGCTGCCGAACCAGGGGGCTGGTCAGCCAGATAATTATGATTGGTGGGTGACCGGCGCGGTGGCGTTTCCAGAAGGCGAGCGATACTCCTTCCTGATCCTGGTCGGATCGGGAGATCCAAACAAGCTCTTTGCCTCAGAAGGAGCAGGCGCGCTCGCGCCGATTGTAAATCTAGCCCTTGAGACTGCGCAGGCTGACCACGAGGTCCAGCGCGTAAAGAGGATCGCGAATGCCGGATAGTACCTCCCCCGGAAAACCCGAAACTGAGAGTCTGCTTGGCCCCGGCGGGGTGCGCGGCTTTATTCGGCGCATGTTGCCTGCGCCGGAACAGGTGAAGGCGGAATGGCCCGTCTATATCTTTCTCGTCTTGTCCTGGTTTTCGACCACGGCGGGCCTGGTCGGCCTGATCAAGGGCGAGCGCGAGGGCTGGTTCATCGGTACCTGGCTGATTATTGGCTTTCTGATCTTCGGCGCCACGTTGATGATGAAGCGCTTTCTGGATGCGATTTTCCTGGAAGACACCTGGCGCATGAAAGTGGTGGCCTTTCTCGGCTATCTCTTTCTGATGGGGGTGTCGATCTTCTTCGGCTTTGCCTTCTATTGGAGCCAGATCGAAGCCCGTCAGCAGACTTTCGGCGATGCCATCGAGGCGATCGAGGCCAATAGCGACGAGCTGAACCGCCGCAAGACCCAGCTCGAGGAAGTCAATGCTGCCTATCAGAGCCTGGCGGCGATTTCCGAGCAGAAATATGATGAGGAACTGAATGTCGGCTTTACCTGCGAGCGCACCCGCTTTGGCGGGCCGGGCGATGGCCCGCGCCGTGAATTCCGCCGACAGGAATGTACGCGCTTCAAAGGCTTCGCTGACCAGATCGATGCGCGCATCACTCTGATCGATACCGGCGAGCGCCGCCCGGTTGATCCGTCTGTCACCCAGTGCGGGCAGGATGTTCCGGCTCTTCCACCTGCGCCCGAGCCGGTGAATCCGAATCTCGATCTTGCAGAGCCCAGTGCAGAGTTCACCGATCCCGCGGACATTCCGCTGGAAGCGCTGCCGACCACGGCCAGCCTCCAGGCCTTGAATCAGGCATTGCTCCGCATTCGCGACATGGAAGCCAGAACGGGTGCCAGCCGGGAAGACCGCGAGCTGCGCCAGCGCGAGTTTGACCGTGTGAACGGTATGTTGCGCCAATTCCGCAATCGGTTCAGCACACTGGTCGAAGGCCCGCTGGTGCGCGGGCGCATTCCGGATCTGCGTATAGATGCCGCGCAGTATGAAGATGAGAACTTCTCTCGAAGAGGCCCGAATTCCAGCGGCAATGTCAGCCAGTTCCGCTGTCATGATCCCGATTTTGCCCGTCGCCTGGATGACACGGCCGACACGCTGGAGCGTATGACGGCCACACCGATCCGCCTGCAGGACCTGGTTGCCAAGGATGGCGCCAAGGCCACGCGCGAAGCCTTTCGCAGGCTGTGGGGCACCATGACAGGGTTCACGAGTACCAGCCGTTCTGATGTCAGCCCGGAACGGCGCGAGACCGAGCTGCGTGCCGAAATCCGCCTGGCCTTGAACGAGGAATCCAATGGCGCGGACAATGATGAGCGCTTGCGCGAGTTGGAAAGCCAGCTCCAGGAGGTGCTCTCCACAAAAGCGGAATCGCGCGTGATGCGCGCCAATGACTATCCGCCATTGTTCATCGCCTCGATTGTCGACCTGATGATCCTGTTCGCAACCGTGATGGCGCCCCGCAAGCGCCGGTGGCTCTTTTCACGCGCCAGTGAGCGCCAGCGCCGCTTCATCCACGATCAGGTTATGTCGCCGCTGAAGCGCGCGGAACTGATCGCGGAAGCGGGCGAGACCGTGCCGCGCTATCGCCTGCACGATGAGTATAGCGTGATTTTGAATGGTGAGCGCTTCCTGGTGCTGCCGCAGGAACTCCCCCGGGCGGATGAGTATACGACATTGAAAGAGTATGAAGCGCGTCTTGCCGATGACAAGGCGATGCGGATCATGGTGGAAGCGAACGCCCTGGAGGGCGTTACCAAGCGCCGGCGATTGGTGTTTGGTGCAGATTCTGCCAGCATACGTGACCAATTGCGTGCCAAGGGAAGCCAGCTGGCTGAGCGGCGCGGCGGTTTTGAGATCTGGGCGGTTCCCAAGAGCTACTGGCATGAGCTGACCGATGATGCGATGCACCAGGTGAAGGCGAAAACCGGGCGTGACATCAGTGAGGAGGCCGGCATTGACGAGGATGACGAGACCTCTGAGACCAGCCGGGCCCCCCAACGGGCTTTACCTCCACCACGGGACAATTCCTAACAAATCCTCACCCTTTAACGTAGCGTTTACCGCCGGTCGG
>JALEGE010000033.1 GCA_022760335.1 Hyphomonadaceae bacterium | reverse complement strand
GGTCGCCCAGCCCGATGCCATGATCAATCAGCGCATTGGAAACCTGCTTGGCACGCCCCTGAAGCTCGGAATAGGTCGTGCGAACAATCGGCCCTTCCACAGAGCGCGTCACAATCTCCCGCCCGCCATGATTGGCGGCGGCGTGGTTGAGAAGCTTGTCGACAGTAAGCTGCCAAGCCTGCATGGTTCCCTGCATGGTGTCTCCTAATGCTCGTCTTCGAGCAGGCGCGAGGCCTCCAGCGCGGCCATGCAGCCCAGACCTGCGGCTGTGACGGCCTGACGATAGGTTTCGTCGGTCACATCGCCAGCTGCAAAGACACCCGGGACATTCGTGGCCGTCGAACCGGCTGTTGTGACCAGATACCCGTTGGGTTTCATGTCGAGCTGTCCCTCGAAAAGGGCAGTGGCCGGGGCATGTCCAATCGCGATGAATATGCCATGCGCGGGCAGATCGGTTGTCACACCTGTCAGACTGTTTCTGATCCGGGCGCCCGTGACGCTGAGCGGGCTTTCATCGCCCAAAACCTCTTCAAGCGTGCTGTTCCAGATGACCTCGATCTTGGGGTGATTGAGGAGACGATGCTGCAGCACTTTTTCGGCCCGGAAACAGTCGCGGCGATGAATGACCGTCACCTTGCTCGCAAAATTGGTCAGGAACAGAGCCTCCTCCACGGCCGTGTTCCCACCACCGACCACGATGACCTCCTTGCCGCGATAGAAGAAGCCATCGCACGTGGCGCAGGCCGAGACGCCAAATCCCTGGAATCTCTTCTCGGATGGCAGGCCAAGCCAGCGCGCCTGCGCGCCGGTGGCGATGATCACCGTGTCGCCGGTGTAGAGGATGCCGCTCTCGCCGGCCGCCTGGAATGGCCGCGCGGCGAAATCCACCGAGGCGATATGATCCTCGGCAAGCTGGGCGCCCATTGCAAGGGCATGCTCCTGCATTTTCACCATGAGCTCTGGCCCCTGGATTTCGGCAAATCCGGGGTAATTTTCCACCTCCGTCGTGATCGTCAGCTGGCCGCCGGGCTGGAGCCCGGTCACGACCAGCGTGTCGCGCATGGCGCGGGCAGTATAGATGGCTGCGGTCCAGCCGGCGGGGCCTGAACCGATGATCAGGATTTCAGCGTGGCGGATATGGGTATTCTCGGTAGTCATTGTTGAACCTCGAACGGCGCGATCAGTTCTTTGCTGAGGGTCAGCAGGTCTTCGGCGTGCTCATCATCAACGGCCAGGGGCGAGTGAGGCGCCAGATGGCCGGTGAACTCCACATAGTCGCCAGAGGTGTATTTGCTGTCGCGGGCCAGAATGCCGTCAACAACCATCCTGGCCGACTTGCTTGGGGAACTGATCGATTTGATGAACGGCACGACCATGGGCAGAACATTCTTGAAGATGAACCGCACAACAGCCGGACGTTCCCGTGCGAGGTTCGTGCCGGGCATCAGACCAGGATCGAAACTGTAGAAGCTCACCTTCTCTGGAGGGTACAGCTCGGCCATCCGTCGGGCAAAGAGTATGCAACAGAGCTTGGAGGTGGCGTAGCGATCCTGTCCGAGCTCGACCTCGCTTCCCGCGACACCAAGATCGCCCTGTGCCACGGCGGCAGCGCTTGGAAAGACTGCGCCGCGGAAGTTGCCAGCCTTGGCAACAGGGTCATCCGGATTGTGCGTGCCACTGCCAATCGTGACCACCTTTCCGCCTGCAACAAGTGAGGGGAGAAGAGCATTCACCAGCAGGAAATGGCTGAGATAGTTGACGGCGAATGTGGCTTCTACGCCGTCTGCGGTCATGCTTTTGGGGCCGATCATCTGAAGGCCCGCATTGCAGATGATACCGTTAAGGCTTTCTCCCCGTGTTGAAAGCAGCTGCTGAACAGCTGTGGCGAAGTCGCGGGTGCTTTTCAGCAACATCAGGTCGAGATCAAGCAGAGTGAGTTTCTGTGTCGGAATAGCTCCGCGAAGCGCAGCGGCGGTTTTGGAGCTGCGGATGCCGGTAATGATATGATCGGCGCCCGAAGCCGCCAGGCGCCGGGCGATTTTGAGGCCCATGCCGGAGGTTGCCCCGGTGATGAGGTAGGTTCCGCCCACGGTCTTGTTGGTCAAACTCTGTCTCCTCGCTGATCGCGATGTTTTCTGGCGGCATTGCGAGCCGTTGGCGCTAGTGCTGAAGCGCCGATCCGCCGAAGTCTTCCAGCTTGGTATCCTTGACGCCGTGTCCCATCATGACGGTGACGAAGAACATCACGGTCGCGCAGATAATGATCGCGTCAGTAAAGGCGCGTTCGCCCCAGCCGGCGGCGAACACCTTGTCAGCATCACGCTGCAGCAATTTGTAGGACTCGATGGCGAGCTTGCGGACATAGAGCAGCAGCGGCACCAGCTTCTGGTCAACAGCGGCGGTTTCCGGATTGTCCAGGACCTGATGAAAGAGCCCCTGGTCGACATTGACATCGAGCCCCAGCGCCTCTGCCAGGGGGAACTCCCCGGCGCTGGCATCGCCAAAGCCCTTCAGGGATGCGAAATAGGCCGCGATCAGGGCCTTTTCGTCATTGGACAGCTCTGATGGTGCCGCCATGACACGGCCGGGAAGCGCGCGCCAAGACTTCAGCAGATCTGCCTCGGTGCTCCAGACATCATTGGATGTGGCGTGTTCGGGTAGGAAAGAAAAATGAGCCATCGCGCTAGTGCCCCTTGTTCTTGCTGCCGACCACGCCGAGCTGGCGTCCCCGCCAGATTGCTTTGATGGTTTTGAACAGGCCGTATTTCGAGATGCTCTCGCCCATCACCAGGAGGACATTTTGCCGGCCAGTACCTTCGCCATGGCCATACTTGCCGCGTCCGCGAATGATGGCGTGCACAGGGCCGATATCGGTGAGATCAACATCGTCAGCGCCATGCCCGATCATCATCACATTCATGAAGGAGAAGAGGCCGCTCATCTTGATCGCGTCAGATGCGGTCCGTTCGGACCAGCCGGCCGCCATGAGCCGCTCGACATCGGCCCGCGAAAAGCTGGTGGGTTCGTCGCAAAGCTTTTTGGTGAAAACGAGCAGAGCCTTTGTCTTGGCATCAACCGGCGCTTCTTCCGGATCCTGCATGATGTCCTGGAACAGGTCCTGGTCGATGCCGTAGGCCACGGCCACGGGATAATGAGCGGTGTAGCAATGCCGGCAGCCGCGCAGGGCGGAACTGTATGCGCCAATAAGTTCCTTCTCACCCAGGGTGAGTTCGGACTCGCTTGCCATGATGCTGACGCAGATATCCGGCCAGGCACTATAGGCTTCCGGATGAAGTTCCCAGACGGTCGGACCGACCGTTTCTTCGGGTAGTGATTTAACAAACGCCATCTGCAACCTCCCTTTCTTGTTTCGTGAAATCTGGCACGAGGTCAGCGCCTTGTTCCAATTGCTTGTGCCGATGCAGGTATCGGTGCCGCCGATCTGTCAGCGGGCAGGTCGGGAAGCCCCGCACTCACCTCCACCAGCAGTGTCATGATCCAGTCGACCGCCGGATCGTGGGACCGAAGCGGACTGCGATATGCGAAGATGTCGACTGGCGGTGCATCGAAGGGCGGCGGGTGAATGGAAACGAGGCCGGCCGCCGCCATCTGCATGGCCAGACGTTTCTGGACGAGTGCGAGGCAGCCGCTATTGGCAACTGTCTCCGGCAGCGCTGTAAAGTGGGGGACACTGACCACCTGGCGTGCGGGGCGTTCGATTTCAGGCCAGATCTGCGACATGGAAACGCTATCGAACTGATGCATTTCAAAACTGGCGTGAGGCGACGCCAGATATGTCTCAAGCGTGAGCGGGCCGCGAAAAGGCGGATTATCAACCGAGGCAATCACGACACGCTCGTCGCGGAACAGCCATTGGCTCTGCAACGTCGTGTTCAGATGTTCAGCGCCTCTGTCTGACAGGATGGCGATATCGATATCGCCATAGAGAAGGTGCTGTTCCAGGTTCCGTCCTATGGGGTGGAACCGCACACTTATCGCGTCGGACCGCTCCAGCATGCATCTGGCGATATGGCCGCCCATCACATAGGCGACATAGTCAGTCGCGGCGATGTTGAACTGACGCGTTTCGGTTTTCGGATCGAAGGTGCCGGGCTGGTAGAGGCCCTCGATTACCGAGCAGGCTTCCTCCACCTTCTGCTGGATGGATTTTGCGAAGGGCGTTGCCACCATGTTGCGCCCATCCATGACCAGCAACTCGTCGTCGAAGACGCTCCGCAGGCGCGCCAGGGCGCCACTTGTGGCCGATTGGCTGAGATGAATGTTTTCCGCCGCGCGCGACACGCTTTCAGTGCGGATCAGCTCCCGCAGGATCGGCAGCAAGTTGAGGTCCTGGCGGCGTAGGGACACGGGAGCCTCACTCTCCTGACAGGGCCGGTTGCAGGGGCATCTCCATGCCATCGACATCATCTGATGCCAGGCGATAGCCGGGTATCGCAAAGCCCAGGCAGAGAACGCCGAACAGCCCCAGCCCCGCCATGGTGAGGGCGAGCGCCATGCCAATACTTTGCTCTCCACTAAGGAAAACCGTTGAGACAATCGGAGGCAGGGCCGGGCCGACAATAATCGCCAGCACCAGCGCGGTCGCATAGTAGAGCGCGGAGATCTGTCCTCGCATTGCGCTCGGCGTGATTGCCTGCAGCGCTGCGACACCCGCGGAAAACGGCATGGCTGCCAGGAAGAACAAGACTCCCGTCGCCGCCAGGGCGAGCGCGGCGGATGGCGTGTTCGCCGCGAAGAGCGCGATCGGCGTAATCAATATCCCCGCGATCATCAGCAAGACCAGTCGCATATACCCACCGCGTTTCGCGGAAAGATAATCTGCGAGAAGCCCGCCCGTGATGATGCCCGTCAGGGATCCGATCAGGACAGCGATGCCCAGTCCGCGGCCGACAATCGCTGGGGTAAGATCAAAGGTCCGCTCTGCTGCGGCTGGCGCCCATGCATTCAAGCCGTAACCCAGTGAACCAAAGGCCGCCATGCCAAGCGTGAGCCAGCCATAGGCCGTAAGATGCTTGCGGACATAGCCAAACACCTCCGACAGAGCCGGAGGGGCGGCCCGTGACTTGCGGGGTGGGTCCTTGATCAGGGCAATCAGCGCAACGGCGATGAAGCCCGGAAGCCCCACAGCGACGAAGACCTGCTGCCAGGCATTAAGCTCCCCCAGAAGCGGGGAATCAAAGGTGCCCGAGATCTGCGCACGCCGGTAAAGCTCGCCGCCGCCGATGAAGGCGATACCCGATCCCAGATATATGCCGGACTGGTAGACCGACAGCGCCCGGCCAAGCGCGCGCTTGTCGAACCGGTCGGCGATCATGGAATAGGCCGCCGGCGCAAGCGTGGCCTCGCCGACGCCCACAAAAACGCGTGCGATGAACAGGCCGGCAAAGGAGCCCATCATACCGCAGGCGATGGTCGCGACGCTCCAGACGATGACACCACCGGCCAGAATGATTTTGCGGTTTTGCGTATCGACCAGACGGCCTGCCGGCAGCCCGAAAACGGCAAAGAGGAGCGCAAAGGCGAGGCCTTGCAGCAATCCCATTTCGATATCGCTCGCGCCGATTGTGGCGCGGATCGGATCAACCAGCAGGCTGATCACCTGACGATCAACAAAGGCCAGCGTGTTGGCCAGTGTCAGCACAAGCAGAAGGCCAAGGGCCCCGAGAGACGTTCTAGTCAACTGCCCAATCCTCCCATCAGCGTGTACTTGATCTCCAGATACTCATCGATGCCGTACCGGGAGCCTTCACGGCCGAAACCGCTCTCTTTCACGCCGCCAAACGGCGCGACTTCCGTTGAAATGAGCCCCTCATTCACGCCGACCATGCCGTATTCGAGCGTGCTGGACATGCGCCAGGCGCGTCCGAGATCTTGGGTGTAAACATAGGCGGCGAGGCCAAAGGCGGTGTCATTGGCCATTCGGATGGCATCCTCCTCGGTTGAAAACCTGAAGAGCGGTGCTAGCGGGCCGAACGTCTCATCGACGGCGACATCGCACGCGGTGGAAACATCTCCCAGCACGGTTGGCTGGAAATAGGTTCCACCAAGGGCGTGTGGCGCGCCGCCCTGCAGGATCGTCGCGCCCTTGCTGACGGCATCGGCGATATGAGCTTTGACCTTCTCAACTGCAGCGGAGTCGATGAGCGGCCCCTGTTCGATCCCCGGCTCTGTCCCGGGTCCGACTTTCAGCGCGGCAACGGCTTCCACGAGTTTCCTGGAAAAGGCGTTGTATATGCCGTCCTGAACCAGAAAACGGTTGGTGCAGACGCAGGTCTGGCCGGCATTGCGGAATTTCGAAGCCAGTGCGCCTTCAATGGCGGCATCCAGGTCGGCGTCGTCAAACACGATGAAAGGCGCATTGCCGCCGAGTTCAAGACTGAGCTTCTTCAACGTACCGGCGCTGGCAGCCATAAGCTCTTTGCCGATCTCCGTTGAACCGGTGAAGCTGATTTTCCGCACGGTCGGATTGCGGGTCATCTCCCCCGCAATGGCTGAGGCGCTGCCTGTTACCACGGAGAACACGCCGGCTGGAATTCCCGCGCGCTCGGCCAACGCGCAAAGGGCGAGGGCAGATAGTGGCGTGGCGGAGGCTGGCTTCACAATCATGGTGCAGCCGGCCGCCAGCGCGGGCCCCACTTTCCGCGTGATCATGGCAGCCGGGAAATTCCACGGCGTGATCGCCGCCGTCACACCCACAGGCTCTCGCGTCACAATGATCTGCGCCCCAGCCTTGTGAGTGGGGATTATGTCGCCATAGGTGCGCTTGGCTTCTTCGGCGAACCAGTCAACGAAGCTTGCCGCATAGCGGATTTCACCCAGCGCCTCGGCGAGCGGCTTGCCTTGTTCGGCGGTCATGATCGCGGCCAGATCATTCTCATTGGCAATGATCAGGTCAAACCAGCTCCGCAGGAGGCTTGAGCGTTCCTTGGCTGTCAGGCCTCGCCAGGCGGGCAGTGCGCGCTCGGCCATTTCGATAGCGCGGCGAGTTTCTTCTGCTCCCAAACGCGGAACCGTGGCGATGACGTCCCCGGTGGCTGGATCGTTAACATTGAGCCAGCTTTCATCATCGGCGGCCAACCAGGCTCCGCCGATGAAGGCCCTGTCTTTCAGGAGCGATGGATCGTGCAGTTTGAGAGCCATGAATGCGCGCCTTCAGTTGCTGAGCTGTTCAGCTGAGAGAATGGCGAGCCATGCGTCGTTCGTATCGTATCTGGAGAGCGCGCTGCGGGCGAACTCAAGCAATGCGCCCTGCGCCAACGCCGAATTCTCCATCTCGTTTGTGGCATGCCAGCGCTTGGCGAAATCCTGAACCAGGTGAGCGCTCGGGACCGCGTTGACGGTTCCGAGAACTGCACGCTCGGCAACAGAAAGCCGTCTCGTCAGCGGGGCAGCCTCGAGCACGCCGGCAACCCCGATGGCATCGCCGCTGGGCGGACGCGGCAATTCGAACAGCGAGTCGGGCCTGGTCTCCATATACCATTCGCCACCAAGGCGAGACAGGGACGCGAATTTGCGCGGATCGATGCTCGCGCCATCCTCAAACAGGATCGACTCGTCAACGTGGAGTTTGACCACATCGCAGATTACGAGATTGCCAGACGCGCGCTGATCGCCCAGCGACACAACCTGCCGAAGCCGGCATTCCATCGCGACCTTGGCTTCCGCGACGCGAAAGGCGCTGACGCTGTCGCCTGGGACGGGCGTGAGACCGGCCTTCTCGAACTCATCAATATCAGGCGCGTAGACGGCACTTGCGAGATTGAGCTGATCTCCCAGTGGGCGGTCGGCTATGTGGACTATGCAGTCCCCGTTCTCGCGCACATTGCGAAGCGTATCCTTCTCGCCGCCGGACGCGGGCGTTGAAACCGAGAACACCAGAACCGGCGGGTTCGCGCTGAAGAAGTTGAAGAAGCTGAAGGGACTCAGATTCTTGGTGCCATCGCTCGCAACCGTGCTGACAAAGGCGATCGGGCGCGGCGCAACAGCGCTGCTGAAGATCTTGAAGAAGGCGACCGGCCCTTCTGTAGCGGGGTCAAATGTCTTCATGGTGAGGCTGTTTTCCTTCTGAAATCGTGAGAGGTGTGGGCGTGCGCAATTGGCAGGGCAGGCATCGGTGTCGCGATCAGGGCTCAGTGATTTCGTCGATCACATTGTTGGTCAGCGATCCGACGCCCGGAATGTTCACCGTGATCGTGTCACCCGGCGCCAGCCAGCGCGGCGGCGTCATACGACCGCCAATGCCGGGCGGTGTGCCAGTGGCGATGATGTCTCCGGGGCGCAGGGCGATGAAGGCCGAGATGTAATTGATGAGTTTCGGGATATCGAAGATCAGGTCCGACAGCCTGCCATGCTGCATCTGCTCGCCATTGAGATGGGTAAAGACTTCCATCTTCGCCGGTTCAGGACATATCGATGCGGCAGAGATATACGGCCCGAAGGCGCCGCAGCGGTCGAAATTCTTGCCGGCCGTCGCTTGCGTGCCGTGCAGCTGGTATTCACGCACGCTGTGCTCGCCCATCGGGCAGTAGCCGGCGACATGGGTCAGTGCGTCTTCAACCGCGATGTGACGACCGCCCACCCCGATCATCAGGGCGACTTCCCCCTCCCAGTCCAGGGTGTGGGAAGCTGCCGGGCGCACAATCGGCTCGGCGCTTCCGACAAAGCTTGTCGGAAACCGAGAAAAGAAGGTGGGCTGGGCGGGCACATCGCGTCCGGATTCGGTGGCGTGTGCGCCGAAATTGAACCCTGCGCACAAGATGCGTGCGGTGTCATCAATCGGGGCAAGAAGCGCCGTCTCGTCCAGCTGTACGGGCGGACATGCTTCGGCAATCTCACGCAATGCACCGGTGGACAGCGCCGCAGCGGCGGCCCCCACAGAACATATTGCGGCACCAGACGTGACATTTCGCCAGTCGCCGGATCTGGCCTCAACGACGATCGCAGAACGCGATGAATTGGCGATCTTGCCAATCCTCATCTCATTTTCCTCCCAAAAGCGGACTGGTAATGTCTCGCTCAATCATTATTGATACTGAAGTTTATCGACTACACCGGAGTGTAACCAAGTGACTACTAAGCCGTCAAGCGATTTGGATCAGGCCCGCCCCAAAGGCAAAAAAGAAGTCATGGAAGCGCTGACCCAGGCCGCGAGCGAGCTGTTTGGTCAGCTTGGCCCAGAGGCTGTGTCGGTTCGCGATGTGGCCTCAAAGGCGGATGTCAATCACGCGCTGGTCCATCGGCATTTCGGCACCAAGGAAAACCTGTTGCAGGCTGTTCTGGACGAGCATGCGCTCGCCTTTCGAGCCGCCATGCTCGAAGAAGACGATTTCGGCGCGACGCTTGTGCGGCTGTTTGATGTGGCAAAGGAACGCCCGGCCTTCACGATGATTGTCGCCCAACTCCTGCTCGGTGGAGACGCCCCGAATGCATTCGTCGCCCAGGAGGGCGGCCTGCGTGTGCTGGCCGACCGGATCGCGGACGGCAAGGCGAAAGAGGACGTCGAGGCTGCGCTGGTTGTGATTGCCGCTTCGGCGGCGTTGAACCTGGGCTGGCATCTGTTCGGGCCCTTTATCGTGCACGCGCTGGACTATAAGGGCGATCCGGCAAAGATTGAGCGCGGCATCCGGGAGATTATGGGCGAACTTGCTGAGAAACTCCCTCAGTCGAACATCTGAGAAGCGCTTCTACACATCGTCATTCTCAGTCGAAAATTATCCCGTTCACAAGCCGCTTGTCTCCAGGCGGGATGCATCG
>JALEGE010000032.1 GCA_022760335.1 Hyphomonadaceae bacterium | reverse complement strand
GGACGGACATGTCTTCAACATGTTGGGCGGGGAAATTCCCATTACGGTGCCGACACCGCAAGTAGAGCAGGGCCAGCTTGGCGAAATCACCCAGGGCGAACCATAAGCCGAGGACAGATGGACCATTTCAGCTATTCAGACGGGGAGCTTTCCTGCGAGGGCGTGGCGCTGTCGCGCATCGCCGATGAGGTTGGCACGCCCTGCTATGTCTATTCCACCGCGACGCTGGTGCGCCATGCCCGCGTGCTGGCCGCAGCCTTTGAGGGTCAGGACTATCTCATCGCCTACTCGGTCAAGGCCAATTCCAACCTGGCCGTGTTGGCAACGTTGGCGGCGGAAGGATGTGGCGCCGATGTGGTGAGTGGCGGAGAGTTACAGCGTGCGCGCCGGTCCGGCATTCCTGCCTCGAAGATCGTATTTTCCGGAGTCGGCAAAACGGCCGGCGAGATGGAGCTTGGCCTCGCGCAGGGTATTCACCAGTTCAATGTCGAGAGCGCAGCGGAATTGCGCCTGCTCTCAAAGGTGGCGTCGGCGCGAGGGACGCAGGCGCCTGTGGCGATCCGCGTGAACCCCGATGTGGCCGCTGGCGGACATCCCAACATTTCCACTGGCAAGAAGGGCGACAAGTTCGGCGTGCCCTGGGCTGAAGCCGAGAGCCTTTATGCCGAAGCCGCGACGCTGCCGGGCATCCGCGTGGTCGGCGTGGATGTGCATATCGGCAGCCAGATCGGCGATCTGGTGCCCATGCGCGCGGCATTTGAGAAAGTGGTCGGCCTGACCCGGCGTCTGCGCGATGCGGGCCATCAGATTGCGCGCATCGATGTTGGCGGCGGGCTTGGCATTCCCTATCAGGCAGGCGATGCGCCGGCCCCGCCCTCGGCCTATGCGGCGATGATAGCCGAGGTCAGCGCCGGACTTGGCGTGCAGGTGATCCTGGAGCCGGGCCGTGTGATCGCTGGCAATGCCGGCGTGTTACTGACACAAGTGCTGTTTCTCAAGCCCGCGCCGGACCGGACCTTTCTTATCCTGGATGCCGGTATGAACGATCTCATGCGCCCGGCCCTGTATGGCGCTTATCATCGCATGCTACCTTTGAAAGAGGCTGCGCCGGATGCGCCGGACGAGACCTATGACATTGTCGGGCCGATCTGCGAGTCCACGGACAAATTTGCCACCGAGCGCACCTTGCCGGCGCTGAAATCTGGCGACCGCCTCGCGATGATGTCATCAGGGGCCTATGGCGCCGTACTCTCGTCGCAATACAATGCCAGACCTCTGGTGCCGGAAGTGCTTGTAAATGGCGACAGCTACTCCATCATCCGCAGGCGCCCGAGTTTTGAAGAGATGATCGCCCTGGAAGAGATACCTGATTGGCTGAGCTGAAACAGATCCCCGGACTGAGAGCCAAGCTGGGCGCGGTGCGCGCGCGGCTGGGCCGGCTCGCCTTTGCGCGCGCCTTCTGGCCGGTGCTGCTGTTTATTGCTGTGTATCTGGCCGTGGCCCTTTTGGGGGGCTTCCAGCGCCTGCCGTCGACCCTGGCCGCGGGCACGACGCTGGCTGGGTTCCTGATCGCAGCGCTCCTGCTGGTGCGAGGTTTGCGCGTCTGGCAGCGCCCGAGTGCTGACGATGCCCGCGATCTGCTCGACCGTCAGTCGGATCTACGCCCGGTTTCAGGCTTGCTGGATCGCCCGGCAGCATCGCACGGGCCCGCGCAGGCCTTGTGGAATGCCCATGCCAGGCGGCTGCGTGGTGCTGTCGCCGATCTGAAAACGCCGAATTTCTGGAAGGATTGGCGCCGGTTGGACCCTGCTTTCCTGCGCTTTGCCTTGCCGGTGCTTTTGATCGGTCTGTTTGTTGCCGCCGGATCGCAGACCGAGGCGCGGTTGCGCTCGGCCTTGGTGCCCAATCTCGGTGCGCTGGCCGGGGCTGATGCACTGCGCGTTGAGGCCTGGATCACCCCGCCCGAACATACCGGGCGCCCACCTATCTTCCTTGAGGCCGGCATGGGCGAAATCCGTGTGCCGGCAGGCTCGCAGGTGACCTTGCGTGCTTTCCATCGTGCTGCGCCGGAGCTGGTTTTGGAGACTGAGGCGGGCCGCGAGAAGACCCGGTTCGAGGATACGCCCGATGGTGCCTATGAAGTGCGCACCACTCTCATGGGTGATACACGCATCTCAGTCCACTGGTGGGGTGAGCGCACGGCCTGGAGCGTGCTGGCCTCGCCCGATAGCCCGCCGATTGCGCGATTTGTTGGCCTGCCATCGCTGACCACCAAGGATGAGATGGAGTTCGAATGGGCTGTTGAAGACGATTATGGTGTCCGGCGACTGGAACTGGCCATCTCCTTGCGCGAGCCCCATCCGGCCGCGCCCGATGCGGAAGACCGCCTACCTGTGTCGCTGGGCGGTGTCGCGCCGAAACTGGCCGAGGATACTGCGCTTCTGGACACGATGCGCCACCGCTGGGCCGGCCTGCCAGTGGATGTGCAGCTTGTGGCGATTGATGGTGCTGGCCAGGAAGGGCGCAGCGAGATCTATCCCTTTGTCCTGCCGGAGAAGTTGCTCCTGCAGCCGCTGGCCAAGGCGGCGCAGGAAATTCGCGTCACGGTGCTGCGCGAACCGCGCGCTTATGGTGTGCTCGCGGCCAATCCGGAGGCGCTTGCGCAGGGTGGCGTGAACACAGCGGCCACACGTCGCCTGGATGCCGCACCGCCGGATGTGCAGATGGCCGCGGCCATGCTGGACGGACTGACGCTTGAGCCGGCGCGCTATTTCGAAGATCGCTCGGTCTATTTCGGCCTGCGCATGGCCCATTCCATCTTGACAACCGCGCCCGACAAGGCCGAGGCCGACACGATCGACACGTTGCTCTGGCAGGTCGCGCTGAAAGCCGAATATGGCAGCGCGGCCGATGCCCTGCGCGCCTTGCTCGCGGCCCGTCGCGCCCTGGAACAGGCACTGCGCGACGGCGCCTCGGAAGATGAGATCCGGCGTTTGATGGAAGCCTTCAAGGAAGCGGCCAATAATTACATCGCCGCGAAAATGGCTGAGGCCATGATCAATGGCAATGAAGCGCCGAATATGAGCGACATGGCCGAGCAGGGCGGTGGCGGCGGTCTCGGCTCGGGCGATTTCCAGGAGATGCTGGATGCACTGTCAGATCTCGCGGAGACCGGCGCGACCGATCAGGCGCGCCAGTTGCTCTCAGACATCACAAATATGCTGGAGAATCTGGAGTTCCAGCAGGGTGGGGCTGGCAGCGGGGACGGCTTTGCCATGCCTGGTGGAGAGGGTGGCGAGCCTGGCGAGGACGAGGAAATGACCGGCGAGCAGCGCGAGCTCACCGATGCATTGGAAGCGCTGTCAGACCTGTTGCGTGAACAGCGTGAGCTGAACGATGACACGCTGGCTGAACAACGTGGCGAAGGCCCATCCCAATCCGGCGAAGGGACCCAAGGTGGCCAGCCGGGGCAGGAAGGCGAAGGCCAGATCGAAGGTCTTGGCGATCGCCAGCGCGGCCTTGCCAAGCAGGCCGAGCGGCTTTCACGCGGCATTGGCCCTGGGGGCGAGGATGAGGATGGCGGCGAAGGCGCGGCCGCAAGCGGTGAGCCTGATGGTGAGGAAACCGGCACGGCGGCGATCGATGATGCCGCCAGACGCCGGCTGGAAGATATTGCTCGCCTGCAAGAGCGCGCCGCGCGCGAACTGGAACGCGGGCGCGAGGACTGGGCCGGCCGCCTGCAGGAAGAGGCCACCGGCCAGCTGCGGGACCTCTCGGCCGAACTGGCCGCGCGTCTGGATGAGATCGAAGAGGCCATGGCCGGAGATCGCACCAATGCTGACAGTGACCAGGTTGACCCCTTCGGCCGCCCAATTGGCGGGCCAGGTGTTGGCGATGGCGTGGCCATTCCGGACGAAGCCGAACGCCAGCGCGCCAAGGATATTCTCGATGAACTCCGCCGGCGCTATGAGGATGCTGAAGACGCCGAAGAGCAGGAGTATCTGGAGCGCCTCCTGGACAGGTTCTGATCTGACGCAACGCTGACATTTTCGCGATATGGTTGCTCTGATGGATTGGCCCGATTACCGCTCATTCTGGTGATGTTGGAGCGGGCTGCATGATCCTGAAAACACTGAAAATCATTGGGGCACTGGCGGTGTTGGCCCTGATCTTCCTGATTGCCAGCAGCTGCACCATGCTGGGCCTGAACTATGCCAGCCTGGAAACGGCCAACAAGGTCGCGCCGCGCCCACAGATATCCGCTGAAACCCTCATGGACTGGGAAGCCGGGCGCGCGGCGCTGATGAGCGAGTTCGAAGAAGTGCTTTATGGCCCCTGGCCGGCGGGCTTGCCAGTGACACTTCTTTCCCGACGGGTTGCCGACCCGGAGTTTGCCGGCGGCCGTGCCATCCTGGAAGAATTGCGCGTCCAGATTGGTGAAGGCCCCGGCGCCAGTGACGTCTATCTTGGTCTCGCTGTGCCCAAACAAGCCGGCGCTGGCAGTCTGGGTCTGGTGATCGGGCAGACCTTTTCCGACAATTGCAGTGTCTTCAGTTCGCTCGCGCTGACCCAGCCAAGCGGCGAGCTGTGTGACAGCACCGAGATACCCTGGCTGATCGAGTATATTTTCGGGGAGTATATCGCCGAGGTGCCGTTCGAAGCCTATTTCGACGCCGGTTATGCCTATGCCAGTTTCTATGCCAGCGACCTGGTGCCTGATCGCGCGGCGCAGGCATCGGCTGTCATGGCTGGTCTGGAAATGCCCGATGGCCGGGCGCCGACAAGTACGCTGATGGCGTGGGCCTATGGTTATAGCGCGGCGATTGATCTGCTGGCCGGCGAGGCGTGGCTGGATGGCAGCCGGATCGCGGTGTTTGGTCATTCCCGGCATGGCAAGTCCGCGCTCTTGGCAGGCATTTGGGACCGGCGGATCGATCGGGTCATCGCCCATCAGTCGGGTTTTGGCGGGGCGGCACTGTCGCGCTCGCAGGCTGGGGAACGGCTGGACCGCGTACAGAAAAGCTATCCGCACTGGTTCGATCCGGGCCTGGCGGCATATTCCGAGCGGCTGGAGGACCTACCGGTGGACCAGCATCAGCTGCTCGCCTTGCTGGCACCGACGCCGGTATTTCTTGGCAATGGCCGGCGCGATGTCTGGTCTGATCCGAACTCCACTTTTCGCGCCGCAGAGGCGGCGAGCCGAGTCTATGCACTGTATAGCGAAGCCGGGCTGGGTGCGGAAACCATGCTGGACTATCGCCCTGGCGATGGGCTCGCCTATTTTTTGCGCCCTGGCGGACATGGAACGGACAAGCGCGATGTCGCCGCCATCATTGCTTTTCTTCAGGCGCAGGATGTGCCGGGCGGGACACGCGCTGTTCTGCTTGGGACAGACTGATGTTCGGTAAGTCTTGCCACAACGGGCAAAAGTGCCGAAACCTGAGCTAAACGGATGCTAGGGAGGCACCAATGCAAGCAGCACCAGATCCTGCAGGCGTAAACGAGGTCGTCGTGACGGCGATCGAAGGCTTGACCATTCAGGAGTTTCTACTGCCGGCGGTCTTGCTGGCAGCCTGGACCATGGTGATGTGGTTGTGGATGTATGCCACGCGCATTCCGGCCATGCGGAAGGCCGGGATCAATCCCAATGATGCGCGCCACCCCGGCACAGCCCTGGCCGAGAAGATGCCGCCGAATGTTCGCTCAATAGCGGATAATTACAACCACCTGCATGAAGCCCCTACCGTGTTCTATGCCGTCATGGCCTTCGCCGCGATTTCAGGCGGGGACGACTATATTGCCTGGTATATCGCATGGGGCTATCTCGGCCTGCGCGTTCTGCACTCGCTGGTGCAGGTGTTGAGCCCGGTTGTGGCCATGCGTTTCAGTGTGTTCGCACTCTCCAGCTTCGCGCTTATGGCACTGGTTGGCAAAGAAGTGTTGCGCGCATTTACCTGAGTCACACACCCGCTTCCCATCCCGCCCGCAGCGCATTAAACGGGCGGGATGGCTAGAATTCCTCAATCCCGCATCGACCAGGTGGTCGACCGTTTCGAGCAGGTCGAGGCGCGCATGGGCGCGGCGACCGAGGCAGATGAAATCGTCGCCCTGTCGAAAGAACATGCCGAGTTGAAACCCGTGGCCGAGAAGGCGCGGGAACTCGCGGTCGCGCGCGAGGGCTTTGCCGAGGCCGAGGCCCTGATGGAGGGCGAGGATGCGGAAATGGCCGAGCTGGCGCGCGAGGAGTATTACGCGCTCAAGGAATCAATTCCGGAGCTTGAGCAGGAAATGCAACTCCTGCTCTTGCCACGCGATGAGGATGACAGTGCAGATGTGGTGCTGGAAGTGCGCGCCGGCACGGGCGGGGATGAAGCTGCCCTCTTCGCGGGTGACCTCTTCCGCATGTATCAGCGCTTTGCCAGCCTTCAGGGCTGGCGCGTGGAGGTGGTCTCGGTCTCGGAAGGCGATGCCGGGGGGTACAAGGAAATCACCGCCAATATTGCCGGAGACAATGTTTTCGGCCTGTTGAAATGGGAGAGCGGTGTGCACCGGGTTCAGCGCGTGCCAGCGACCGAGACGCAAGGCCGGATCCACACCTCGGCAGCCACCGTTGCGGTGCTGCCTGCGCCGACCAATATCGAGATTGAGATCCGCACCGAAGATATCCGCATCGATACGATGCGCGCGTCCGGCTCGGGCGGCCAGCATGTGAACACCACCGACTCCGCAGTGCGTATCACCCACCTGCCGACCGGCATCGTCGCGACCAGCTCGGAAAAATCCCAGCATGTGAACCGCGAAAAGGCGATGGAGATGCTGAAAATCCGCCTTTATGAGCGCGAGCGCGAGGAGAAGGACAAGGCCCGCGCCGATGCCCGCAAGTCCCAGGTCGGCTCGGGCGACCGCTCGGAAAAGATCCGCACCTATAATTATCCGCAGGGCCGGGTGAGCGATCACCGCATCAATCTCACGCTGCACAATCTGGATAAAATCATCGCCGGGGATGCGCTGGGCGACATCATCGATGCCCTGCGCGCGGAAGATCAGGCGCTGAAACTGGCGGCCATGGAGGAAGCGTGAGCCGAACTCTCGGCCAGATCCAGTGCTGGGCCCAGCGGCGGCTGACTGAGGCCGGGATCGAAGACGCCAAGCTGGAAGCGCGCTGGTTGCTAGCTCATCTGCTGGATGTAGACACGGCGACCCTGATCGCTGTGGTGAAAGATCCAGCACCCGCCGGGCTTGCCGCGCGTTTGGCACCTCTCCTCAATGCTCGTGCTGAAGGTCGGCCCCTGGCCCATCTGTTAGGCGGAACCGAGTTTTATGGTCTGCCTTTCAAGAGCGATAGACGCGCCCTCATCCCGCGCGCCGACAGTGAGTGTGTTGTCGAACTGGCGCTGGAGCGGATGCCTGGTGGCGGCGCGTTTGAGATTGCCGATCTTGGTACGGGAAGCGGGTGTTTGCTGGTTGCGCTGCTTGCGCGGCGCCCTCGGGCCTCTGGGGTAGGTGTCGAGTTGGATCACAACGCCTTGTCATTGGCGCGCGAGAATGCCGCTTTGAACCAGGTTGAGACGCGTGCGCAATGGTTTCAGGGCAGCTGGATGGACTGGACAGGGTGGGCCAAGGCCGATCTGATAATCTCCAATCCGCCTTATATTGCCAGCGGTGTGATCGAGACGCTGCAGGTCGAAGTGCGCGCGCATGAGCCGCGTGGGGCGCTGGATGGCGGACCGGATGGGCTTGCGGCCTATCGTGAGATCATCGCAACCGGCGCCGCCGAGATGAAAAAGGGTGCCTGGCTGGTGCTTGAAATCGGGTATGATCAGAAACAGACGGTGACGGACCTGCTCAATGCAGCTGGCTTCACGGATCTCATCCATCGCCGCGATCTTGGCGACAATGACAGGGCCATCGCAGCGCGACGCCCGGTGCAATAAGTGCGGCCATTTGCGCTTTCCACAGCCCATACGCGCTTCAGGGCTTGGCGCAGCGGGGAATGCACGCTATGCCAAGTTCTGTCACTGGCAGCGGATTTGCTATCCCAGCCATGTGCGGCACCCGCGCAAACTCAGGTTGCATAGGGCCCAAGGGGGGCTCGTGCGCGGACAGACCTGCCCGTCTCAAGGGGAGCCGGGCCAAGATCAGGGAAGCTGACATGAAGCGCCAACGCGGGCGGAACCGCCGGTCTGGCGGAGGGGGGAACAACCCCAACCGGCACTATGAGAGCAATGGACCCGATGTGAAAATCCGCGGGTCAGCCCAGCAGGTCCTTGAAAAATACCTGCAATATGCCCGCGACGCCCAGACCAGCGGCGACCGCGTGATGTCGGAAGCCTATTTCCAGCATGCCGAGCATTACCAGCGGCTGCTTTCCGCCATGCAGTCCAGCAAGGACAAGGAAAAAGCCCGGCGCGAGCGCAATGAGCGTGATGAAGAGTCCGATGAGGATGGCTCCGAAGCCAATTCCGAAGAGTCCCAAACCGAGGCAGACGGTGAAAAGTCGGATGAGACATCATCCTCTGATCAGGACAAGTCTTCGCGCGGACGTGGCCGTCGACGTCGCTCTGATGCATCCGAGGAAACATCTTCCGAGGCAGGCGAAGCAGAGTCAGAAGAGCGTGCTCAGGACCCTCTGAAAGTCATCGATGCTGAGGAGACCAAAGCCGAGGAGGGTGAGGGAAGTGAGGCGCCAAAACCGCGTCGCCGCCGCACCTACAAGAAGCGCGAGACCTCAGAAGACACGTCTGACACGGTATCCGGTGATGATGACGGGGTGCTGAAAACGCTTTCGCGTGGCCAGGCCAAACCCGAGGATCAGCCGGAAACCACCGAGGCTTCGGAACCTGCGGCGGAATAGACCGCGCCTTGCGCGCTCCAGTGCCAAGGCGGTTGGCGATCTTTGGGGATGGACCCTTTTTCCTGATTTCGCCGCATCAGAATTGATTAGCCTGGCGTTCCAGGTGCCGCTCCAGGATGCGTAGGTTTTTTCTGTGTGCCTGGAACGCCCAGTCGAACAGATCCCCCAGGAGGGGGATGGAGCCTATGGCAAAATCAATCGCAATATTCCAGATCATGCCAACGCGTTTGCCCAATGGCAGTTTATGGCGATGGGCCACGACCAGTGCGTAGAGTCCCATCAGCGCTGTGATCGCATCACCCAGAACCGGCACCAATCCCAGTATGGCATCCAGTCCGAAGGGCGCGGGCAGGAAAGGAATGGAAAAACGGTTGTCCAGAAGGCCGGAGAGCATTCGGAAGCCTTCTAGCATCCGGTCGCGTTCGCTTGCTTGAGCCTTGCTCGCCCGCGCCATCCTTACTCCTCAAACGGTTGCGTTATTGTGCTGCCAACAGCGCCTCCAGGCGCTCTCGCGTGATCGGCAGGACGGTGCCATGCCGAATGCCGTCCGGGAAGCTCAACTGGTCGGAAATATCTTCCCAGGTTTCCAGATCTGTGCTGCGCATGCCCCGCATACGGTGTTCCATATACGCATCGAAATAGACATGAACGGCGCCATCAATCCAGGCGGCGGTTGGACCCTCGACCCAGACGCCTTCGGGTGAGAAAGGTTCCGAGACGGCGCCCCAGGGTCCCTGTGCCGATGCCCCTCTGGCGAGACGAACATTCTTTTCCGGGGTCGGCCGCTTGGTTTCATCCTTCAGGAAGAGAAGATATTGCTCGCCATGTTTCAAAAGTGAGGCATCAATGGAAACGAACCCGCCATCATAAAAGAGATGTGTGTCCGAATAGGTCTCGAAATCGCTTGTCGTGACCGCATAGATGCGATGATTGATTGATTTTCCAGTGGTGGAGCGAATATCGCCGCGATCGGCGGTTTCCGGAAAACGGTCGGGAATTGCCGATGACCAGAAGATCACATATTCCCCAGCCTCCTCATCCCAGAAGATTTCTGGCGCCCAGGAATTCATGACCTCGGGCTCATGCGCCATGACCGGCAGCAGGGTTTGCTCGCTCCATGTGATGAGATCATCAGAGTGCGCAAGGCCAATATTGTTCTCCCACCATCCTGTGGTCCAAACCATGTGATACCGTCCGTCCGGTCCGAGGATGATGCATGGATCGCGCATCAATTCACCGCCGATTTCGGGCTTCATGAAAGAGGCATCCTCGCGCAGGGCCGTCCAGGTCAGGCCATCGGTTGACCAGGCCAGATGCAGCCCGGTCTCACCATCGCCGCGGAAGGAAGAAAAGAGCCAGGCCTCTTCAGATGGCGCCTGTGTGGGGGCGCTGGCGCAAGCAGAAACCGCCATCAAGGCGGTGATCAAAACTGGTATTAATCTGGAAATCATTGGGCCCTCCCGGCATGTGCACAGTTTATGTTTGCGCTACCATTGGCGAGAAATGCGAGATGGGCAAGCCTGATACGGGCCGGGGGGCTATCGCGCGTAGGTCAATCCAAGGGTGAAGGCGACACCATTATTGTCGGCGCTTAGAGCCTGCGAGCCATTTGAGCGAAAGAGGGTGTCCTCGCTGCTTTGCTCCAGGCGCAGGCGTGCATATGCGCCAAGTCCACCTGCAAGCTCACGCTCGGCCCCAAACTCAGTGCCATAATATGTCCAGCCCTCACCTTCGCCTGGTTCCACTGCGCCGATGCGGGCGATCGCATAGACCGTGGTTCCCGAGATCTCCGTGGAAGAACCTGCAGTCGCTTCCAGCCCAAAATCTTCAAACTCGGTGTCATAGAAAGCTGCAAAAATGGGCTCGAAGGGTGCGGCAAGTCCGAGCTCGCCGAACAGCTCCAGGCTTTCGGTGTCTTCCGATCCTGGATAGGTCAGCCAACTGCCGCCAAGGGTCAGGCCATTGCCTGCCAGATCCATTGCGTATCCAAGCGTAAAGTCTACTTCCTCAGTATAGAGATCGTCTTGTGCTCCCAGGGGGGTTATGCGGTAGACATCGGCGAACAGAATGCCAGATCCTAGACTGGCCTCGACGCCCAGTACGGTTTCATTCACTTCCTCGGCGAGCTGCTCCCCTCGGTCGATCAGCAGAGTGCCGAGACTGGTTTCGGCGTAGAAACTGGGGCGGTCGGCCATGGCGGCGGGCATGTAGAGAAGCAGAGTTGAAATGCTCGCGAGAAGGCAACGCATATGAAGTCCTGAAATTTCGAAATTTTTTCGATCCTAGTTTCATAGATCAAAAAAATAAAGCCCCGCAAACCGGTAGCAAGTATTTGATTGGTTTGGGATATGGGTTGAAAGCCTCCATCTCGCCGCTTTAGGAGGCGCTTCTTCCTGGTCTGCTCTTGGCAATGTGTGATGCTTCTGGGATCATCAAGACGCAATCGCACGGATGCGTAATCAGGGGGCATGTCATGTTCTCACCGGAAAATCTCATGGCGGCTTTCGATCGCGTCACAGATTACTGGTCTCCCAGGGTGATCGGGCAGGTGAATGACCAACTGCTGAAGGTTGCCAAGCTGAAGGGTGAGTTTGTTTGGCATGCGCATGAGGGCGAAGATGAGCTGTTCTACATCGTGAAAGGCGCGCTCCGAATGGAGTTTGAGGACCATACCGTCCAGCTTCGGGAAGGGGACATCCTGACGGTTCCCAAAGGTGTGCGCCATTTTCCAGTTGCCGATGAAGAGTGCTGGGTGATGCTGATCGAGCCGGCGTCCACAAAGCATACCGGAGAGGTTGTCACGGACCGCACGCGCAGTCTGCAGGATCAGCTCTCATAGGTTCAGACAGCTTGGCTGGACGGCGGGCATAGCCAAACAAGGCGACCGCGTGTATGTGCGCCGCAACATCTCCTGATTTCCGAAAGCCGTTCCATGTCCGAGCCTACCTCGCTGCGCAATATCGCGATCATCGCCCATGTTGACCATGGCAAGACCACGCTGGTGGACGAACTGCTCAAACAGTCCGGCACCTTCCGCGAGAATGCCCAGGTCGCCGAGCGCGCCATGGACTCCAATGATCTGGAGCGCGAGCGCGGCATCACCATCCTTGCGAAGACCACTTCGGTGGTCTGGGGCGACACGCGGATCAATATCGTCGACACGCCCGGCCACGCCGATTTCGGCGGCGAGGTGGAGCGCATCCTGCACATGGTGGATGGCGCGATTGTGCTGGTGGACGCGGCCGAAGGGCCAATGCCGCAAACGAAGTTCGTGGTCTCCAAGGCGCTGAAAGTGGGCCTGCGTCCCATCGTGGCGGTCAATAAGATCGACAAGCCGGAAAGCCGCCCGGACGAGGTGATCAACGAGGTGTTCGACCTCTTCGCCAATCTCGGCGCGACGGATGAGCAGCTGGATTTCCCCATTCTCTATGGGTCCGCCAAGCAGGGCTGGATGTCGGAGGATTATGAGAGCCCGACCGAGAATATGGATTCTCTGTTCGACATGGTGACCCGTCATGTCGGCGAACCGGTTGTGGAAGACGGCCCGTTCCGCCTGCTGGCGACCACGATCAGCGCGGACAATTTCCTTGGCCGCATTCTCACGGGCCGTGTGGCCTCGGGCAGCGTCAAGCCGAACCAGTCGATCAAGGCGCTGGCGCGCGATGGCTCTCTCATCGAGCAGGGGCGGGTGTCGAAAGTGCTGGCTTTCCGTGGCCTGGAGCGTGTGCCGATTGATGAGGCGGTGGCGGGTGACATTGTCTCGCTTTCCGGCCTCACCAAGGCGAACGTGGCCGATACGCTGGTCGATCCGTCGGTCAGCGAGCCGATCGAGGCCCAGCCCATCGACCCGCCGACCATCTCCATGACCTTCCGCGTCAATGACAGCCCCTATGCGGGCACCGAAGGCACGAAGGTGACCTCGCGCATGATCTGGGACCGCCTCGAAAAGGAGGCCGCCGGCAATGTCGCGCTGCAGGTCAAGCGCGCAGAAGAGAGCGATGCCTTCATCGTCTCCGGCCGGGGCGAGCTGCAGCTCGCCGTGTTGATCGAGACCATGCGCCGGGAAGGCTTCGAGCTTGGCGTCTCGCGCCCGCAAGTCGTCTTCAAGGAAGACGAGAATGGCGAACGGCTGGAGCCCATCGAGGAAGTCGTGATCGATGTGGATGACGAGCATTCCGGCGCCGTCGTGCAGAAGCTGTCGGAACGCAAGGCCGAGATGCTGGAGATGAAACCGTCGGGTGCCGGGCGCACCCGAATGGTGTTCCATGCCCCCACGCGCGGCCTGATCGGCTATCAGGGCGAGTTGCTCACCGATACGCGCGGCACCGCGATCATGAACCGGGTTTTCCACGACTATGCCCCCCACAAGGGCAAGATCCAGGGCCGCCATACCGGCGTGCTGATCGCCATGGACAAGGGCGAGGCGGTGGCCTTTGCCCTGTGGAACCTGGAAGATCGCGGCCCGATGATGATCCACCCTGGCGACAAGGTCTATCAGGGCATGATCATCGGCGAACATACCCGCGAGAATGATCTGGAAGTGAATGTTCTGAAGGGCAAGAAACTGTCAAACGTGCGGGCATCGGGAACGGACGAGGCCGTGCGCCTCACCCCGCCGATGCAGATGACGCTGGAACGGAGCCTGGCTTATATTGCCGACGACGAACTGGTCGAAGTCACCCCCGAAAACATCCGCCTGCGCAAACGCCACCTCGACCCGCATGAGCGCAAAAGGGCCGCGCGCGCGGAGGGGTGATCAGCTCCGCTCATCCTTGGGCGTCCCCATCACAATATAGCTGGTAATCGAGTTCACGGTTTCGATCCGCCCGAGCACTTCAGTATGGAAGTGCTTGTAGGCGGCCATATCCTCAACTTCGACACGCAAGAGATATTCGATTGTCCCTGACACATTGAAACACTCGCGCACAGCCGGCGAGCGGGAGATGGCTTTTTCGAACAGTTCCTGGCTGGCCTGGGTGTGGCGCGAAAGGCCGACAGCGACATAGACCAGAAATCCGCCGCCGAGTTGGGAGCGGTCCAGAACAGCGCGATACCCCTGGATTATGCCGGTGCGCTCAAGTTCCTGAACACGCCGCAGGCACGCCGAAGGCGACAGCCCAACCTTGTCGGCCAGACTGACATTGCTGATACGTCCATCGCGATCAAGTTCGCGCAATATATTGCGGTCAATCGAGTCAATATTCGTCATTAATTGTGTATATGGCGCAAATTGTCTGCAATTTGCAATCTAATTTGGATGTGCCTGCACTATTCTGCGGACATGATTGAGATCGTCATTCCGCTTGCCGCCTTCGCCTTTGTTTCCTCCATCACGCCAGGGCCGAACAATCTGATGCTGATGGCATCGGGCACCAATTTCGGTGTCCGGCGCACCATCCCCCATATTGCGGGCGTCTGTGTGGGGTTTGGTTTGATGATCGCGATTGTCGGCACCGGCCTGGCGCGTGTTTTCGAGCTCTGGCCGGTCACGCTGACCGTGTTGAAGCTCGCGAGTGCCGCATATCTTGCCTATCTCGCATGGAAAATCGCCAATGCGGGTGGGCCGGTGGAGAAATCGGCAGATCAGACCTCTACAGGAAAGCCTTTCACATTTCTGCAAGCCGCCGCTTTCCAGTGGGTGAACCCGAAAGCCTGGGTGATGGCGCTGTCTGCGATCAGTCTTTTCACTGTCGCCGGTTGGGAATGGGCCAGTCTTGCGCTGATTGTGGTCGTGTTCTGTGTTATCAATTTACCCTGTATTTTGAGCTGGACCCTTCTGGGCACCCAGATGCGCCGGTTTCTATCCACGCCGCGCCGTTTGCGGGCCTTCAATATCGGCGCGGCGGGATTGCTGCTGGCAACCCTTGTCCCGGTTTTCCTGTCTTCCGGATTGGGGCATTGATACGCGCTCGGAGTAACGCCCCTCCCCAACGTCACCGATTGTCAGTAGGTCCGGCCGGCCGGTAAATTGGTCCATGGCCGATACGCAAATCCCCGACTTCGATCCCGTCCCGCTGGCGGCGTATGATGGCGCGAGCCCGCCCGCGCCGGACTGGTTCACGGCGGCGGTGAAAACGCCTTATGAGACCCGGTTCGTGGAAGTGCAGGGCGCGCGTGTCCATTATCAGGTCTGGGGCGATGCATCCAAACCGGGCCTCTTATTCGTGCATGGCAATGGCGCGCATGCGCATTGGTGGGATTTCATCGCGCCGTATTTCACAGAGCATTATCAGGTTGCGGCCATGACCTTCTCCGGCATGGGCGATTCCGGCCGCCGTGAGCATTACAGCATGGACCTGTTCGCAGCGGAGGAAATGGCGGTGCTGGAGGATGCCGGCATGCTGGCGCATGACACGCCCCCGGTGATTTGCGCGCACAGTTTCGGCGGCTTTGTGAATTTGTTGGTATCAGCAGAGCATGGCGCGCGGCTTGGCGGCACCGTCACCGTGGATACGCGGATCAATCCACCCGGTGGTGTGCAAATGGGGCCGCCGTCACGGCCCATGGGCACACGGGTCTATCCAACCCTGGAGGCCGCGCTGGCGCGCTTCCGCCTTGCTCCGCCGCAGCCCTGCGAAAATCACTTCATTCTCGACTATATCGCGCGACACAGCCTGAAAGAGTCAGCCGGGGATCAGGGCGAGCCAGGATGGGCCTGGAAATTCGATCCTGGCATCTGGCGGCATTATGAGGGGCGCGACAATCCAGGCGAGCTCATGGCGGCATGTGCCTGCCGCACGGCCGTAATCCGTGGCGAACAGTCCATCCTGGTTGGCAATGATGTGCGCGAATTCATGCTCGAGAGCCTGGGGCCGGTGCCCTTCATCTCCATTCCACATGCCCAGCATCATATCATGCTGGACCAGCCGCTTGCCTTTGTCGCCGCGCTGCGCACTCTGCTGGCGGGATGGCGCAGCATGGATGCACGCGCGCACAGCTAGGGCAAAAAAAAGCACCTCATGGAGTTAGGGAGCCCATGAGGTGCTGTGAGGTTTAGCAGTTCCCATCCTGAACGGGGTCAAGACAGGCTTTGGAAGCTCACGCCTCCGGGAAGAGCATCAGCCCTTCCACACTCGTCGGATCGACATATTCCCCGTCGACCAGAACTTCGAAATGCAGGTGCGGACCTGTGGCACGCCCACTCATCCCCATCAGACCAATCAGGTCTCCGGCTTCGATGACATCGCCTTCGGCCACCTTGGCTTCCTGGAGTTGGGCGAAGATCAAGATTGTGTCCTCGGCCACTTTCAACTTCACATAATTGCCATAGCCATCATGGCTGCCGACATGGCCGATCACGCCTGCGGCCGGCGCAGTGATCGCCGTGCCCATCGCGGCTGGAATGTCGACGCCCTTATGCATGGCAATCTTTTCGGTGAAAGGATCTTTCCGAGTACCGAACTGGGAGGAGATCTTGTGCGCATCGGCCACGACGACGGCAGTATAAATGCTTGAGGCGGACGTGGCATCACCCGTCATCTGAGCGACAGCGAGCGGCGCGGTGAGCAGGGAAAGGGCGGCAAATCCGGCAATGGCACGGGGTTTTGACCGGGGATTGGGACCTGTCATGGCCAGGATGCGGGTTTTCATTGAGGAGATGCCTTTCGGGTTGAAGGCTGCTGCCGCAGCCGGGCAGGTCAGGAATCGCGCCGCCTTGATCAGTGTGCGGGCATAGGGCGCCGGCGCGCCCAGGCGATCGATACTGTCACGGTCGCAGGCCAACTCGCGCAGGGCTTCCAGTCGGGTGCGTGCAAACCAGACGGGCGGGACCCAGGCGAAGAGATCGCAGGCCGCGCGTTCCACCCGCCGCCAGATGAGATCGCCGCGCCGGATATGGGTGCACTCATGTACCAAAATCACATGGCGCTCTGCGGGGGTCAGAACGCTCAATGCATCCTGGGAGACGTGCACTTTGCCGGTCCATATGCCGGTGACAAAGGCGCTATGGCGGGTATGGATCGCCACAGCGTGCGGCGGGCGGTTGAGGCCGGCAGCGCGGGCCGCGTGGATCACTTCCGCGCGCAGATCGGAGTCGGCTGGGCTGGGGGCTGCCAACCGCAAGGCGCGAGAGAGTGCCGTTGCGGCCCGGATGGCGACGCTGAGGCGCCAGATCAAAGTGCCGGCGACCAGGACAAGCAAACTGGTGCCGAGCGGCAGCTGCCAGGATGTAAGCAGGGGGGAAGCCGCAACCGGTGCGACCTCTCCGGCCGTCGTGTCGCCCTGACCCGTCAGGCCGACATCAAACCCATCAAGTGAAAGAGGGGGCGCGATCGGCAGGCGTAAGCCGAATGACTCCAGTGCAACGGCGAATGAGGGTAGGGCTGTAATCATCACCGCAATGCGCCAGAGCCATTGCCGATCGCGCGGGTCCTGGAAAAGCCTTTCCAAGACCAAGGCGAGACCGCAGGCCGCGAGGGAAAACACAAGCGTATTCAACGCATACTCAATCATCGCCATTCTCCTCCAATGCGGCGCTGACAAGGCTTTCCAGTTCCGCTGCCTCATCTTCGCTGAGCAGTGGGCTGTCAGCGAAGAAACTGGCCGGAACGGCGCCCTTTATTTCAAACACATCGCGCGCCAGATTGGTCATCAGCCCGGCCAGCGTGGACACCTTGTCCGTCGCGGCGGAATAGACCGAAAGCCCATGCATATCCTCGCGCGTCACCAGGCCCTTGGCCTCCATCCGCGCGATCACGGTGCGGGTGGTCGAGGGTTTCCAGGCCATCGCATCGCCAATCGCAGCATGCACCTCACGCACGCTTTGCGGGCCAGCCTTCCAGAAATGTTTCAGGACGATGAGTTCGGCATCTGATGGGGGCGAGTGAGGCATGGAACGCGCTTCCGCTAAAGATTTCGCGTTGACGCTACACATGTAGCGTATGCGCGTCAAGTGTACGCGCCGGGGAATTTCAAACGCCCGAAATTCTTGAAGATCAGCCCCGCCCAGACGCCTTGGAGAAGAAGCGCAGGGCGGTGAATGCGCCACCAAGTACCGAGCCGACCCCGCCGAGCACCATGAAGAGTGGGTTGGCGCTCTGGGCCATGGTGATGGCCTGGCGCAGGGCTGAGACTTTCACGGTCACCTGGTCGCGGAAAGTGCGCACCGGCAGGGCCCGGTCCCCGCGCAGGGCATAGATCTCCAATACCAGATCATGTTCACCATTCGCCACGGGGGTGACTTTCCAGCGCCAGGTGTTGGCTGTCAGCGTGGAAATGGCCTGGTCTTCCGGGCTCATCGCCTCGATTTCGAAAGCGGAACCGATCAGCGAGGCGCGCACATCCAGCCCCACCTGAGCAGTGCCCTCGACGATCTCCGTGCGGCCTGGCAGGGCACCGGCGGCGCTGTCGGCGCCCGTCGCATCAATCGCCAATGTCACGTCAAAAGCTTGGCCGAAACTCGCCTCAGTGGGTGTTTCATGCGCGATCGGCACGCTGCGCAGGGCATCCAGTTCGGTTTCTGCTGAAGCGCTGCTGGCAGTGCCGAAGGTCGGCTCGTCCAAACCGGGGGCAAGCCCCGGCGGCGGGGCGGGGGCGGAGGCAGATTCAAAGACAGGCTCTGACTCCGTCATGGCGCGCTCGCCGATTTGCACCGCTTCCGGTGCGGTCCACGCCATCAGGCCAAGCGCAACGGCGCCGGCACCGATCATGATCAGAATGAGAGAAATGAGACGCATCATGGGCTGTCCTCCGCCAGGGGGCTTGGTGGAGGCTATATCAGCCCATCAGTCTGGCGAAAATACGCCTCAGATATTCATCTTCTGTTGGGCGAGGTAAAAGGCAATGGCCGCCGCATTGGAGACATTCAGGCTCTCCATCTCACCCGACATGGGGATGCGCGCGATCTGGCCACAAGCTTTCGCAACGCCGGGGCGCAGGCCCGAGCCTTCTGCGCCGAGCACCAGGACATATGGCCCCGGTACGGCGAGCGCGGCTTCCAGCTCGATCTCGGTTTCTCCTGCAAGGCCGATCACCGCATAGCCAGCATCGGCCAGGGTATCGAGCGCGCGGGCAATGTTCACCACACGCACTTCCAAAACGCGTTCTACCGCGCCGGCCGCCGACTTTGCCGCAACGCCTGTAGGCGGCGGGCTGTGGCGGGTTTGCAGGATAAGCGCCTCGACGCCGAACGCGGCGGCCGAACGGAAGATGGCGCCGAGATTGTGCGGGTCTTCCAGCTGGTCGAGTACGCCTATACAGCGTGGCTGCGCGGCGACAAGATCCTCAAGACTGGCTGGCTCCAGCAATTCGGTCTGTAGCGCCACGCCCTGATGCACCGCGCCACGCGGCAGCAGATCGCCAATCTCTTTGGGATCAAGGATTTCGGGCTTTGAAAGCTCCATCCGGCGTGCGGCATTCTCGCTCGCCACAAGGCGCAGGCGCTTGCGTGCAGGGTTTGCCAGGGCCGCTTCCACGGCATGAATGCCCCACAGCCAGAGGGGGCCATCCTCGCGGGGTGCATTTTGTTTGCGCCTCTGCGGCTTCTGGCGGTTGCGCGGGTGTTTCGACATGCCTATAAGACGCCCTTCCAGCCGCTCAGGGCGACCCTTTCAAAGGCTCGCCATAAGCGTTGGCGAACGGCAAGGCAATTGCCGCAAAGCTGATGCATCCCGTGGAGGGGTGGCCGAGTGGTTAAAGGCAGCAGACTGTAAATCTGCCCGCATTGCGTACACAGGTTCGAATCCTGTCCCCTCCACCATCCTCGTTTGATCCCGTATCGGGCTGGCGCCCTCACATGGATCGCGCTCAGGGCTGGTCTGGTTCGAACTCTCCTCGTCCAAGTCCACCATCCTCGTTTGATCCCGTATCGGGCTGCTGCCCTCGCATGAATCACGCTCAAGGCCGATTTGGTTGGGGCTATGGCTCGCCTCGGCAATGCCTTCATCATTCGTCCCAAGCCTGGAGCTTGGAATGGGCGCGCCCGCCTGTGACTGCAGAATGCAGGACATTCAGCCTTTTCATCTTTGAGGGAAATGACAGCCCTTGGGTCACATACAGGGTCTGAGTCTCACCTGATCTCTCGCGCTTTAAAATAAGTGGTCTGATTAGCTTGACTCTGTCGGGACAAATTCGCTTACTCGGCGAAGTTCGGGGACGAGCTCACAAGAAGTTGTCCCGGCGCTGGTGACGCAGCGACCGGGACGGATCATGCGCATGTGGAGATGCGGCAGTGACCAAGCTGTTTTATGCGGTCTGGCAATTAATATTGCAAGATTACTCCACATGCGCATG
>JALEGE010000031.1 GCA_022760335.1 Hyphomonadaceae bacterium | reverse complement strand
TGCCTGCGCAGGCAGGCATCCATGGACGAAAGAAGCAGCCAAGCGCTCCCGATTGAGATATTGGTCCATGGACACCTGCCTTCGCAGGTGTCTGCGGTGGAAGTACGGTCTCCGTGAAACCTGAAATGCACTATCTGGAGGCTGGGTAGACAATTGACAGAAATTGCTCCACCGCCGCGTCCGGCGTGGCCCAGCTGCAGACGAAGCGATAGCCGCCTTCGGGCCAGGGATAGAACTTCGCCCCGGCATCCGACAGGGTTCGGGCCATGCTATCTGGGAGAGTGACAAAAACCTCATTGCCCTCTACCGGATGACGCAGCTGTGCTCCCGGTAAACCAGCAAGTCCAGCGGCGAGGCGCGTGGCCTGGGCATTGGCATGGCCAGCCAGTTCCAGCCACAGCCCGCCTTCCAGCAAGGCATTGGCCTGGGCAGAGAGATAGCGCAGCTTGGCTGGCATATGCCCGGCCCGTTTGGCCCGCGCCTGAAGCTCGGCAAAGCGCGCGGTCGCCTCGCCGAAGAGAATAATCAGCTCACAGCCGATCGCCCCGGTCTTGGTGAGCCCGAAGCTGAGCACATCCACCCCGGCCTTCCAGCTGAGTTCGGCCGGTGATGCGCCAAGTCTCGCGAGCGCATTGCCAAAGCGCGCGCCATCGAGATGTACGCTGAGCCCGGAGGCATGTGCGAGGCGGGAAAGCGCGGAGATCTCCGACGCGCTGTAAACCGTGCCACACTCGGTGAGATTGGTGAGTGAAAGAAGAGCAGGCGGGGTTTCGTGCACAAAACTCGGGTCCATGCCTGCAAGTTCTGCCGCGAGGGTTTCGGCTGGGATGCGCCCATCCGGCCCATCAAGCAGGCGCAGCTTTCCGCCGCCTGTGAAGAATTCCGGCGCGCCGCGTTCATCGCGCTCGATATGGGCTTCGCGATGGCACAGTACGGCGCTTGTGGGCGGGCAGAAACAGGCGAGCGCCAGAGCGTTGGCCGCCGTGCCCGAGGCAACCGGCCAGACGCTGAGGGCCTCGGTTTCAAAGAGGGTTTTCAGCCGGGCTTCCAGCGCGGCGGTCTCGGGGTCTGCGCCATAGCTCGGCGCGTTGCCCGCATTCGCCCGCGCCAGCGCTTCAAGAACTTTCGGGTGGGCTGGGGCGGAGGTGTCGGAGGAAAAGTCCATCAGATGTCCAGATCCGGGGTCTGCCAGAGGAGATGCTGGCCGCCATCACTGGCGATCATCTGGCCGGTCACGGAAGAGGCTTCGATCAAATAGAAGAGGGCGCGGACGATCTCCTCCGGATTGGAACCCTCTCCGGTGAGCGTGGCGGCTTTTTCGGCGGCAAAATCGGCCTCGCTCTGATGCACGCTGACCAGGGTGGGGCCGGGGCCGATAGCATTGACGCGGATATTGGGCGCCAGCGCCTGCGCGAGGGTGCGCGTGGCGGTCCAGAGGGCCGATTTCGAGAGAGTGTAGGTGAAGAATTGCGGGTTCAGTTTCAGGACACGCTGGTCGATGATGTTGACGATCAGGGCCTGGGTTTCGGCGGGCACCTGTTTGGCGAAATGCTGGGCGAGATGCAGGGGCGCGCGCAGATTGGCTTCGAAATGAAAATCCCAGCCGGCGCGGTCATGGTCCAGTGCGCTATCCTCGGCAAAGGTCGAAGCGGAATTGACGAGCAGGGTGAGCGGCCCGCCAAGGGCGTCGCCTGCCCGCGCCATCAGACCGGCCGTTTCAGTCTCGCTGGAGAGATCGGCCTGTATGGTTTCTGCAGAGCCACCGGCGGCGCGGATCTGCTGAACTGTGTCCTGCGCGCCGGTATCAGAACTTCGATAATGCACCGCCACGTGCCAGCCCGCCTCACCCAGCGCGATGGCCATAGCCTTGCCCAGGCGAGCGCCCGCACCGGTAACGAGGGCACGTCCCGGCGTCATCGTCTAGCGCCCGAACAGGGCCAGGATGTCCCAGCCTTGGGTCAGGCCAATGATATAGAGTGCATAGACAAGCAGGAGCATAAGACCGGACAGCCGCGTCACGCGGGATCGGGTGAGAATGAACAAGGCCGCCGTGCCCGCTGCAATCGCCATGGCCCAATGGTCATAGGCATGAAAGCTGCGCGAAATGCTGACGCCGCCCTCGTGGCCGCCGGCAAAAAGGGCGACAAGTCCGCCCGCGCCAAGCAGGTTGAACAGGTTCGATCCAAGGATATTGCCAACCACGACAGAGCCCCGTCCGCGCATGGCCGCAGAAATGCCGGCGGCAATTTCCGGCAGACTGGTGCCGATGGCGATCAGGGTGAGACCGATGATGTACTCTGGCACATGATAGATGCGCGCAATGCCGACCCCGCCTTCGACGATCAGATTTGCGCCAACCGGCAGGCCAACAATGCCGATCAGGATATAAGCGATGGTCTTCGGGAGCGTGAGATGAGGGTCTTCCTCATCAAGGCCAGTATCAATTCCTGCGCGCTCTGCCTTGGCGGTGACGTGCAGCGTGTAGAAACCATAGGCGATGAGGGCGAGGATAAAGACAATGCCCACAGGCGCGGTGAGGGGCATCAGAGCGCAGATGATGATCCAGGCTGCGGTCGCCGCCAACATGGCGAAAAGGGCGCGCGTTTCGCCATATCCGCCGGTTGCGAGGGGTGCGATCAGGGCTGGCAGACCCAGCACCAGCCAGACATTGGCAATATTGGAGCCGACAATGTTCCCAAAGGCGATGGCCGGATAGCCTTTCAGCGCCGCATCGACCGCGACCACCATTTCTGGCGCAGAAGTGCCGAAGCCGACAATGAAGATGCCCGCCACAAGGTGGGGCACTCCAAGTCGATTCGCGGCGGAGACGGCGCCATTGACGAGGAAGTCGCCAGCAAAGGCGAGCAAGGCCAGCCCGCCAACAAGCGAGACGATCAGGCTGAGATCAGGCATGCCGGCGATGCCAGCTAGTCCAGACGCCGGTAATCGATCAAGTTGAGAACGGCAAAGAGAGCCACAACTACCCCGATGGCGATGAGCGCGTACATGGGCCTACCTTCTTGAGTCGCAATATTTGCACTCCCCATAGCGGCTGAATTGCAGCTTGGCTACGCCTGATCAGGTATGATGTGCACAGACATTCGCCGAAACGTGCTGACATTGTGGTGCGCACCGTCAGTCAAACGCATCCTGTATGGTCTCTTGCGCATGGCTTGCCGCGTGCCAGTATCGCCAACCGGTCCAGGCCGACAGAGTTGCGGCGACCCAGGTCAGGGCGAGGCCAAGAATGTGCACGCCCACGCTCATATGCGCAACCTGCGTGGCACTCAGTGGCAGGGCCGATCGCATGGAAAGCCCGATAGGGGCCAGAAGGGGCGCGACCAGCAGGATACCAATCGCCAGCATTTCCAACGCGGTCTTCCACTTGGCCGCCTGCATCACGGGCAGAGCATATCCCCCGCCAAGCCGACCGCGTAGCCAGGTGATGTATATATCCCGGCAGATGATGATGGCGGCGGGGATGGCGAGCCAGAGACTGCCCTCGGCAATTGCAAGGCTGGCCAGGGCAAGGCCGACCAGCAGCTTGTCGGCAATCGGGTCCAGCCAGGCGCCGAAAGCCGATTGCGCATCCAGGCGCCGCGCGGCGATGCCGTCGAACAGATCCGTCAGGGCCGCCAGCAGGAAGGCGGCAAAGGCCATTGCGGGCCAGCGCAGCAAGTCCGCCGGATCGGTGGCGGCCAGCAGGGCCGGATAGTCTGGGCTATCGCGTGCGGGCTGGCCGGCCTGGAGCCATGCGGCATAGGCGGCGTTCACCCGGTTGGACAGAGCCGTGCCCATCAGAACCGCCCCGGCCACCAGAAGGGCCAGCAGGCAGCGCAGCAGGGTCAGCGCATTGGGAAGCCATTTCCACGACATGGGCCAAGCCCTACACCAAGACGGAATATGGTAAAACTTGACTTACAAGGATTTGTGATCATTTGCTCACAATAGCCAAGCAGGGACCTGGCCATGGAAATTGCCGTATTGTTTGCGATCAGCTTTCTGGGCTGGGTGCTCATTGCGCCGATCTTCGGCGTGTTGGCCTTTGTCCGGATCCGGAAGCTGGAACGGGAACTTGGGGCCTTGCGGGGCGAGGCACCCGTGCCGCGTCACAGCCCCAGCCTTGCCCCAGCGCCACCCGCGCGCCCTCAGCCGCAAGCTATGCCTGTCGCACAGGCTATTCCCACGCCTGGCGGTGCGCCCCGAACGCCCCGGCGCAAAAGAGCGCGGATGAATTGGGAGCAATTGATCGCCGGCAACTGGATGGTCTGGGCTGGTGGACTGGCGCTGGCGCTGGGCGGGCTTTTCCTCGCGCGTGTGGCGATTGATGCCGGCCTGTTCGGGCCGTTGGCGCGGACCTGCGCGGCGGCGATTTTCGGGCTTGGTCTGATTGTTGGCGCTTTCCCGGCGGGGCGGCTGGCCATGGTGCGCGAGGCCAGGGGCAGCGTGAGATTCCTGCCGCATCTTCTCGCCGGGGCGGGGCTGATCTCTCTATATGGCGCCGTTCTGGCCGCTGGAGCGCTTTACGGATTTATCCCGCCGCTGATCGCACTCATCCTGTTTGCTGGTGTGTCCTTGTTGGGACTCGTCCTTTCGATCCGGTTTGGACCGGCTCTGGGGGCAATTGCATTGGCCGGGGCCTATATCAGTCCGCTGCTGACCGGCGCGTCAGAAGGCTCTGCGCTCTATATCCTGCCCTATGCTGGCAGTGTGAGCCTGTTGGGTCTTTTGCTGATCCGGTTTCGCAGCTGGCGTTTCGTGTCCTGGATCAGCCTTGTTGGCACGGCTTTCTGGGGATTGGCCGGCCTTGGTGCCGTGGAGACCCTATCTCAAGCCTGGCTGGTGCCGGCCTATGGTCTGACCATCGCCTTCGCCGCGCTCGCTCTGGCTGCTGACTTTGCTCGCGCGCCGGTGATTTTGCCGCGCAAGGCCGCAACTCTGGGATGGCTGCTGCGCCAGCGAGGCGAGAGCGTTCTGGTGGCCCATTTCTTCTGGGTCCTGGCCGGCGCGCTGATCCTGATCGGTGCCTTCGACTGGCCGACCAGCCAGATCGCGGTGGGCGCCGTTGCGGTGTTTGGCGGAGGTGGCATCTTTGCGGCCTGGCGGCGGGATGGATTTGGTCTGCTGGCACTGGTGTCATCCATTACCGTATTGATCGGTCTGGCGCTCTGGCCCGCGGGATTGCCGGCACTCTGGGCAGGCGCAGTCGCTTGTGGGGTGGGCTTTGGAGGCCTTGCAACCCTGGCCCAGGCAGGCAAGGCGGTGCGCACGCCGCTCGCCATTCCGGCGGCGCTGACCCCGGTGGCCGCGCTGGCTATCGCCTTCTGGCGCGGCGGGCTGGAGCCCGGCTTTACCTGGGGACTGCTCGCCTTGCTCATCGCCTGTGCCTGCGGGCTGTGGCTGGATCGACGCAAGGCCAGTGAGGGCGGGTTGGATGCCCATCCTGGTGCCTCTGCGGCCTATGCGGTGGGCCTTGCACTCAGCGCGGCGCTGGCGCCTTTCCTGGTGTTGGAGGATCTCTGGCTCGGCCCGGCTCTGGCTGTCGCCGCCGCATTGGTGGCGTTTGTGCATCAGCGTTTCGCGATCTGGCCCGTTCGCTGGGGCGCAATGCTGGCGGCTGCGGGCGCGACACTTTTGATGCTGCGGCCCGGCCTGCTCTCCAGCCTTCAGGTTGCTGGCCCGCCTGTGGCCAATACACTTGCGATCGCGACGCTTCTTTGTGTTGTCGCGCTTGCTGCCGGGGCGTTTCTCCTGCGTGGGTATATGCGGGCAAGCTCGACCCTCCAGGGGGCGGCGATCCTGACCGGTTTTGGCGGGCTGGGCCTGGTGGTCCGGCATGCGGCGGGGGCTGAGAGCCTCTTTGATGGCCGCATCGGCCTGGCCGAGGCGGGCGGGCATGCCATTGCCTATCTCGGCTCGGCGGCGGCATTGGCCTGGCGGGGCCGCGGGCAAAGCTGGATCTGGCAGGCTGCGCAGATCCTGGCGACGGTCATAGGGTTTTGTGCTGTTGGCGCCGGGCTTTCGGCGCTGGAGTTTGACCCCGCGAATGGGGTTCCCATTTTCAACCTCCTTCTGCCGGCCTTCGCCATTCCTGCCGTTTTCCTGGCCTTCCAGGGCGAGGGTCTGCGCCGGCAAGGGCGCAGCTGGTTTGGAAATGGCTTTACCAGCCTGGCGATCGCCTTGGGCGGGGTGTGGCTCAGCCTGGAAGTGCGGCGTGGTTTTGTCGGCCCGGATCTGGTTCAGAACGGTATGTCTGAGGCCGAGCTTTGGGCCCATTCCGTCGCCTGGATTCTGTATGCCGTGGCCTTGCTGGCCTGGGGCGCGTGGAAGATCCGCCCGCTGGCGCGCTATGCTTCGCTGGTTATCCTGCTTGGCTCAGTCGCGAAAGTCTTCCTGATCGATCTGGGGGCAACAGAAGGCGTGATCCGGGCCTTGAGTTTCATTGGCCTTGGCGCCGCTCTGATCGGCGTGGCGCTGTTTTATCAGCGCTTTGTCTTCAATGAAGGCTCGCCGCGCGCGGAAAGCCCGGTATAAGCTGGCCTCATGACACAGACACTCAGCTTAGGGATTGCCGGGGTGGCCGGCCGCATGGGGCGCCAATTGGTCAGCACCGCGCTGCAGGCCGGGCACAAGATCGCGGGCGGCACCGAACTACCGGACTCGCCTGACCGGGAGACCGATATTGCCGTCCTCGCCGGGCGGGCCGACCCGATCGGCGTCCTGCCCTGTACCGACCCGGTCGATGCTGCGGCCGGCGCGCAGGTCTGGGTGGATTTCACCGCCCCGCAGGCCACCTTGGCCGCACTACACGCCCTGCGCCACACGCCCACGAGTGCAGTCGTGATTGGCACAACCGGTTTCACGCCGCTGCAGGAATCCCAGATCGCTGCGGCGGGCAGTGAGTTTGCCATCGTGAAGGCCGGCAATTTCTCGCTCGGCATCAATCTGCTCACGGCGATGACGCGCCTGGTTGCCGCGCGGCTGGGTGAGGATTGGGATATCGAGATTGCAGAGACTCATCACCGCCACAAGCTGGATGCGCCGTCCGGGACGGCTCTGATGCTTGGCGATGCGGCGGCGAAGGGGCGCGCGGGCCGGCTCGATCAGCTGCGCCGGGCGCCCTATGATGGGCCGGATGCCCGGCGCCAGGCTGGCGAGATCGGCTTTGCTGTGCGCCGCGCTGGCGGCGTGGTGGGCGATCACGAGGTTGGTTTTGCCAGCGAGCAGGAAGTGCTCTCGCTGGGGCATCGCGCGCTCGACCGGGCCGTATTTGCCCAGGGCGCACTGAAGGCGGCTGAGTGGGCCATGACCCAGCCGCCTGGACTTTATGACATGGAAGATGTGCTGGGCCTGAAAGGTATTTCCGTCTGAGGCCTATTCAGCGGCCAGGGCGTCAGGCGCTTCGGTTTCATCCTCGAAAATCTCTTCGATCTTCAGCTCGAACAGGCGGGCAATGGCGAAGGCCAGCGGCAGGGACGGATCGTATTTCCCGGTCTCGATGGCGTTGACCGACTGGCGCGAGACCCCGAGGCGCTCGGCCAGCGCGGCCTGACTCCAGCCGCGCTCGGTTCGCAGGAGGCGGAGCTGGTTTTTCATCAGGCCGCTTTCCCGGAAAAGTAATCCCGGCAATAGGCCAGGCCCCAGGCGAGGAAGAAGAGTGGGCCAAACCAGAAGGTCCAGAACTGGCCGACCAGATCGAACAATTGCAGAAAGCCGATGACCACGGCGACGGAAATGGTGAACAGTGCGCCCTGGACCATGGATTTGAGCTGGCGCAGCCGCGTATATTCGTCCGTTTCCTCGACGAGGCGAAGCATGAGCAGAAAGACCCCGACAATCGGCGCGGAGATGGCCACCGCAATCGCAGCTGTCGCGACAGTCCCGCTGATCCAGCCCTGATTGATCACGTAAGTGCCGCCAAAACACAGAGCGACATAGACAGCCATGAGTGGCCAGAAGATGCGCCGGTAGCGCTTGTTGGCGCGGGTGAAATTGCCTTGGGTCATGAGAAGTCTCCTTAGCATTGGTGTTTGTGAAATCAGGCGGCCTTGCCGAACCAGCGGTCGGTGCAGGTGGCGAGGCCATAGACGAGGAAGAAGAGCGGGCCGAACAGGAAGACCGGAACCTGACCGACCAATTCGAACAGCTGCAGGAAGCCGACGATGAAAACGGCGCTTACTGTCACCGCTCCGGCCCGGGCAAAGGCGCGCAGCTGGCGCAGGCGGGTATATTCGTCAGTCTCTTCAAAATAGCGCAGTTTGGCGAGAAGCACCGCGACAATCGGGAGGCAGATGGTCAGCGCGAGAATCGCCGATACGAGCTTGAACTCGACATCGAAAAAGGCCCATAGCGCGCTGCCACTGAGGCAAAGCACGGCATATGCCGCCATGAGCGGCCCTGCGATGCGATTATAGCGGCGGCGCGCTTCCTTGAATTCGTAACGTTGTGACATGTGGTTGCTCCATCAAGTTTCCTTGACAATATGACAAGCATACTTGTCTTGTCAAGTAAGCTTGTCATTTTGCTGGAGTCGCCGGAGTTCACAGTTTCAGCGCGGTCACCAAACGGCGGGTTTTCGGTTGGCGTATCTGGTGGGTCCTGGCGATCAGGCCGGCGAGCAGATGGCGTTCAGCGCGTGTGCGGCCGAGATCATAAAGATCGACGGCGAGGCGGAGGGCGCGCAGCTGGTCGCGGCTGAGTGGTGCGCGCTCGGGATTGTCCCAGCGTCCGATATGATGCGAGCGCGTCACCTTTTCCGGCGTATTGGCGATCAGGAAGAGAAAGCCCGACGGTACGGAGACATTCTTGATCATCGTGTCGGGGATGAGATCCAGCCAGTCCTGGTTCTGCTGCCAGCGCCAGGTGTTCGGGCTGTTCTTTGTGCGATGGGTCAGGCCGATAATCTTCAGCCGGCGCTGCACGCCATTCCAGTCCACCCCGTCCCATTCGGCCTGCAGATGAAGCAACGCAATGAGTGTCTGCATCGTGCCGCCATAGGCGATGAAATCGACCAGGGCGAGCGGGGCCGGCGCTTTTGCGATATCGGCCGGAGCCAGGCCGAGCGCGCGGAAATAGGCAAACAGGCCTTCGAGCTTTTCGCGCGGCAGGGCGCGCACACCGCCCTCGCCGGGCCAGCGCATGGAGAACTGGACGAGATGGCAGGCCGGCGCCGCCTCGACACCCTCGAAGACGCCCGACAAATAATCGAAGAAATTCTCCGGCGAGCGACCGATAAAGGCGAGGTTGGCACCATTCGACATTGCCAGAACGCGCGCGCTGGTGCGCCGCAGGATGGCGAGGTCTTCCGCATGCATGAACCGGTAGTCGTTGAGGTCCTCCAGCAGGCTGCCGAGCTGTTCTCGGCGGGCAATGTTCCAGCGGAAGGGCGTCTCGGGCATTGGCGCCTCAGCCGAGGCCGAGGCTTGCCAGCACGGTCTCGGTATCAGCGCCATGGCGGGGCGGGTCGAGCCGGATATCGGCAGGCGTTTCGGAGAAATGCACCGGGTGTTTCATCTGCCGATACGGCCCGGCTTCGGGATGGTTGCCTTCGCCGAAGAAAGCGACTTCCGTGAGATGTGGATCGCTCAGCACATCTTCCATGGTGTTGTATTTCATCGCCGGAATATTCGCCTCGCCGAGCAAATCGAGCCACTCATCAGTGGTTTTCAAGAGCGCGACTTCGCCGATAATGGCGTACAGTTCTGTGATGTGCTCCGTGCGGGCTTCATAGGTTGAGAAACGCGGATCTTCGAATACGTCTTCACGCCCGCCCATTTCGAAGAACTGAGCCCACTGTGCATCGGAATAGGGCACGAGGCCAATATAGCCATCTTTCGTCTTGTAAGGCTTGCGATTGGCATTGATCGAGCGGGAGTAGGCGAGCTTGCCATTGCCGGGCAGGAAGGTCTCGCCATAGAGATTTTCCACCATGTTGAAGAAGGTGAAGCTCTCGAACATGGGCACCTGCACGAACTGACCCTTGCCCGTGCGTTCGCGGTGGAAAAGGGCTGCCAGTGTGGCATAGGCGGCAAACAGACCCACCGTTTTGTCGGCCACCAGGGCGGGGGCATATTCCGGATCCCCGCCCGAGCGCATGGCATTCAGCGCGGCAAAGCCAGAGGCGCCCTGGATGAGATCGTCATAGGCCTGCCGGTCGGCATATGGACCATCGGCTCCAAAGCCGGCGCAGTGGACATAAACAATGTCGGGCCGGATCGCCTTCACCGCCTCATAATCAAAGCCCATCCGTGCCATCCCGGCCATACGGACATTGTGAAAGAAAACATCGGCACCGCGTAACAGTTCAGACAGGACGGTCTTCCCTTCGGGTGATTTGCCATCCAGCGTAATGGCTTGCTTGTTGCGGTTCAGAGCAGTGTAGATCGGCCCGAGATCGCCGGTTGGCGAGGCGCCGGCATACCGCATGGTGTCGCCCCGGGCCGGTGGTTCCACCTTGATCACTTCGGCGCCCAGATCGGCCAGGATCAATGTTGCGAAGGGGCCCAGCACCACGCTCGACATGTCGATGATGCGAATGCCGGCCAGAGGGCCGCTTGCTGTCTGTCCGGCCATAAATGCTCTCCCAATGCCACGCGTGGTCTACACTTGGAAGCTATGCACAAAATCGCAAGACATGGTGCTACGTCTTTATGTCCAGTTCTGCTACATCAGGATTCATGAACCGACACGCCGCCATAGCTCCGCCTTTGCCTGATCTGTTTCGAAGCGCTGCGCGCGATCTGCTCGGTCCGAAGGGATGGATCGAGGATGGCGAAATCCTCAAGGCCGCAGCCCAGCCGTGGCGTGGAGGATATTCTGGCGTCACGCCCGCTGTGGCGCGTCCCGCCTCAACCGGAGAGGCCGTGGCTCTGGTGAAACTGTGCATTGAGCATGGCGTGGCGATCTGTCCGCAAGGCGGCAATACGGGCCTTGTCGATGCGGGTACGCCGCATGGCGAGATTTCCGTTTCCATGACCCGTATGCAGACTGTGCGCGATGTGGATGCGTTCAACAATTCCATGACCATCGAGGCCGGTGCCACCTTGGTACAGGCACAGGAAACTGCGGCCGGGGCAGAGCGGTTCTTCCCGCTCTCGCTTGGCTCGGAGGGCACCGCGACGCTGGGCGGCCTGATCTCGACCAATGCCGGCGGTGTGGCGGTGCTGCGCTATGGCATGATGCGTGACCTGCTGCTCGGCCTGGAAGTCGTGCTGCCGAGCGGAGAGGTCTGGAGCGGGCTTTCAGGGCTTCGAAAGAACAATACCGGCTATGATTTGAAGCACCTGTTCGCCGGGGCCGAGGGCACGCTGGGCTTAATCACCGCGGCGACTTTCAAACTGTTTCCCAAGGTACAGACAGCAAGTGCCTGGCTTGTCTGCAATTCGGCGGAGGATGTGATCGCCCTGCTCGCCAAGGTGCGCGATCATGCCGGCGATACGGTCACCAGTTTCGAGATGATTCCGGCCAATGGCGTTGAAATGGTGCGTGCCGACATGCCCGATATCCGAGACCCGCTCCCGCATGCGGCGCCCTGGCGCGTGTTGTGTGAAGTGTCACTCTCGCGTGAGGAAATGGCGCGCGATGTTCTTGAGACCGCGCTGGGTGAGGCATTCGAGGCCGGGCTGGTCCAGGATGCCGTGATCGCAGAAAATCTTGGCCAGGCGGGTGATTTCTGGCGCATCCGCGAATCCATCCCGCTGTCCAAGCGCGCCTTCGGGACCTCGGTAAACCATGATGTCTCGGTGCCGGTCTCGCGCATTCCGGCTTTCCTGGAGGCGACGGCTGTGGCCGTGGCTGAAGTTTATCCTGCTGCTGAAATCGTCGCGTTCGGCCATGTCGGCGATGGCAATCTGCATTACTCGGCCTGCGCGCCGGAGACAGGTGAGACCAGCATACTGCGCGAGAGGGCCGATCAGGTCACCGCAGCCGTGCACGCCACCACGCGGGCTTTTGGCGGTTCGATTAGCGCCGAACATGGTGTTGGACGACTAAAACGCGATGAACTCCAAGAGATACGTTCACCCGCGGCCACCGCCACCATGAAGGCGATCAAGCGCGCGCTTGATCCACACAATTTATTCAATCCCGGCCGGGTGATTTCAGTCGATTAGGCGGCCTTGGCTGAGCCCCAGGTGACAAAGCCTGCGAATTTCGGCGTGCTTGGCAGATACATGCTCTCAACACGATCCATTTCAAATCCGCCAGCCCCCAATAAGGCCGCCGTGTTACGCGTGAGGTGACAGCCTCCCGCCAGCGGCTTCCACACCGGCTCGATGCGGCGTTGCCATTTTGCGACGCCTTCATCAGGAGCTAGCCCATGCTCGGAAAAAAGCACTTTGCCGCCGGGTTTCAGAACACGCCTCGCTTCGGAAAGCGCTGCTTCCCAGTCAGGAATTGTACACAACACAAAGGTGATCATCACTGTGTCCACGCTGGCCTCATCCAGCGGCACGGCTTCTGCGCCGGCTTCCATGAAATCGACCTTGCCAGCCATGGGTGAAGCATTGAGTGCCTTGCGCGCACGCGCAATCATTCCTGGCGAAGGTTCCAGGGCATGCAAGCGTGTGACTTTTTCCGGTGTGTAGTAGGGAAAATTTGTTCCGGAGCCGCAGCCAATTTCCAGCACAACGCCCTCTGCCAGAGGGACGACCTTTTCACGCTGTTTACGGATTGGCTTTGTAGAACAGGCCGCTGAAACCAGCGGTGGGGCGACATATCGTTCCCACAGACCCATTACTGTTGGCTCTCATCCGTGTCGGGACGTGCCACTGTCACCGGTTCACCGATGCGGGCGCGTGTTGCCGCGTTGGCCGAGCGCGCGATCAGGGCATCCTGAGTCATATAGATATCATAGGACAGGCCGTCGCCCATGGGATTGTATACGGCTGAACCATAATGAGCGTCTTGGATTCCGACCTTGTTGCCATGCGCTTGCAGGGCTTGACGCGCGAGTTTGGATGGATCTTCGTTCAGGCGCACCACGACGCGGCTCACATTCTCACCCGTATCTTCTTCAAAGCCGGTCTGCAGCCGATCGAGTTTGTAGACAGCGTCATAGCCGAGCATGTTGGCAAGCGACTTGAACTTGATGACCCTGGCGCCCAGCGACCATTCATCCCCGCGCATGCGTTGAAGGCTTTCAAAGCCGGGGCCGGCCAGTGGCTCGGTGTCACCTTCCAGCACTACAAGCGCGCGATAAAGGCCGGGCTCCCCGGCGTCCTCAAAGCTGATATTTGCCACCGGGCGTTCATAGATCAGGCGTTTATAGGTTTGCAGATTAAGGCCGGCCAGCGTGACGATTCCGGCCAGACCAAGGAAGCCAAGACCAAAAAACACGCGCGCACCGCCGGACACGACCTGCAGATTGAACACCCGTCCCAGGCCTGCAAAGGACAGCATCAATCCAATGACGCCCGAAATGGCCGGCAAGATCCACCAGATCATCGATTCCATGCGTACTACCCCGCAAATTAAGCTTACCCACACGCTCCCGGTCGCCGGGACCAGCTCCCACACTCTTAATCTATATCAAATGGCGGCTGATATGGCAGGATATTTTCACAGGGGGGGATGCAGTCGGTCAGTTTAGCCGGAACTCGCCGTCCACTGCGCGCAGTTCCGCTGGCGCCAACAGTCCGGAATGGGCGATGCGAATGGAATGGATCATGGCTTCAATTTCGCGGCGCCAATGATCCAGGAACTGGGCAAGGCGGGGGAAGCTGGGCGCCGTGTCCAGTGTCTGCCAGACAAATGTTTGCAACAGGCCCGGATGATCGGGCATGTGGTAGAGAATTTCTGTTGTCAGCAGGCTGGCGCCTTCCAGACGTGTCTTGAAATCTGTGTCCAGCTTTTCAGAGCCCATTGCTTCGTGCCCCAATCCATAGAATTTGCACATAAAGCGTGTGGGAAGTCGCAAATTCAGGGGTTGATTTTGCGTCTCGTCCGGGAGATTTGACCTGCTCTGCCGCGCTCTTGGGCGCCTTTGTGCAGCCTGCGCAAAAAATCCGGGCAATTGCGATTGACGCTGACGGGCCGGCTGCCTATCTCGCATCTGTCGTTAGCAGCCGGGTGAAGCGAGTGCTAATCCCGCTCTGACGGTGACAACACCTGTAGAAAGACAAAGAGGAAGAGGGCATATGGCATTCCGTCCGCTCCATGACCGCGTTCTGGTCCGTCGCGTCGCTGAAGGCGAGACCACCAAAGGCGGGATCATCATCCCCGATACCGCGAAGGAAAAGCCCCAGGAAGGCGAGGTTATCGCTGTGGGGTCTGGCGCTGTTGGCGATGACAATGAGCGCATCGCGCTGGAAGTCAAAGCTGGCGACCGCATCCTGTTCGGCAAATGGTCGGGGTCTGAAGTCACCGTGGATGGTGAAGAGCTTCTGATCATGAAGGAAAGCGACATTCTCGGCATCGTCGAGTAAGCGCGCGCTTCGGTTCCAAGCAAACAATCTGAGAAAGAGGTAGAGATACATGGCTGCCAAACATGTGAATTTCGGCCCCGAGGCCCGCGAGCAAATGCTGCGCGGCGTCGACGTGCTGGCCAATGCTGTGAAAGTCACGCTCGGCCCGAAAGGCCGCAATGTCGTGATCGAGAAATCCTTCGGCGCCCCGCGCACAACCAAAGACGGTGTCACCGTCGCCAAGGAAATCGAGCTGGAAGACAAGTTCCAGAATATGGGCGCACAAATGCTGCGCGAAGTTGCCTCCAAGGCCAATGACGTGGCCGGCGACGGCACCACCACCGCCACCGTGCTGGCCCAGTCCATCGTGCGCGAAGGCATGAAGCGCGTGGCCGCCGGCATGAACCCGATGGATCTGCGCCGCGGCATCGAGAAAGCCGTTGCAGAAGTGGTCAGCGATCTCGCCCACCACTCCAAGAAGGTGAAGACCAACGAGGAGATCGCTCAGGTCGGCACCATCTCGGCCAATGGCGAAACCGAAATCGGTGCCATGATCGCCGAGGCCATGGACAAGGTCGGCAATGAAGGCGTGATCACGGTCGAAGAGGCCAAGTCGCTGGAAACCGAGTTGGACGTCGTCGAAGGCATGCAGTTCGACCGCGGCTATCTCAGCCCTTACTTCATCACCAATGCAGACAAGATGGTCGCCGATCTCGAAGATCCGATGATCCTCCTGCACGAGAAAAAGCTGTCCTCGCTGCAGCCCATGCTGCCGATCCTGGAAGCCGTGGTGCAATCCCAGCGCCCGCTGCTGATCATCGCAGAAGACGTCGACGGTGAAGCGCTCGCCACCCTGGTGGTGAACAAGCTGCGCGGTGGCCTGAAAGTGGCCGCTGTGAAAGCTCCAGGCTTCGGCGACCGCCGCAAGGCCATGCTGCAGGACATCGCGATCCTCACTGGCGGCCAGGTCATCTCCGAAGATCTCGGCATCAAGCTGGAAAACGTTTCGCTCGACATGCTCGGCACGGCCAAGCGCGTCAACATCACCAAGGACGACACCACAATCGTTGACGGTGTTGGCGCCAAGGAAGAGATCGAAGCGCGCGTGTCCCAGATTCGCAAGCAGATCGAAGACACCACGTCGGACTATGACAAGGAGAAACTGCAAGAGCGCCTCGCCAAACTGGCCGGCGGTGTTGCGGTGATCAAGGTCGGCGGTGCGACCGAGGTCGAAGTGAAAGAGCGCAAGGACCGCGTTGACGATGCCCTGAACGCCACCCGCGCTGCGGTGGAAGAAGGCATCGTGCCCGGCGGCGGCGTTGCCCTGCTGCGTGTCTCGCGTCACATCGACGTAAAAGGCGCCAATGATGATGAGCAGGCTGGCATCGACATTGTCCGCAAGGCCCTGGAAGCCCCGGCTCGCCAGATCGCCGAGAATGCCGGCGTCGAAGGTTCGGTGGTTGTCTCCACTGTGCTGGCAGACAAGTCGCGCAGCTATGGCTTCAACGCACAGACTGAAGAGTATGGCGACCTGGTGAAAATGGGTGTGATCGACCCGGTGAAAGTGGTGCGCTCTGCCCTGCAGAACGCTGCCTCGGTCTCCTCGCTGCTGATCACCACCGAAGCTGCGATCGCCGAAGCGCCGAAGAAAGACGAAGGCGCCCCGGCCATGCCCGATATGGGCGGCATGGGTGGCATGGGCGGAATGGGCTTCTAGTCTGGTCCTCCCGAACACTGAGAAACTATGGGAGCCCGGCGCGGATGCGCCGGGTTCTTTTTTGAAGTTTTTCAGTTGTCAGTGGAACCTTTCTTTCTCCGTTAATCCCCGCGAAAGCGGGGATCCATGGATCATTCCATCAACCCGGAGCACCGGGCGGCGGCTTTCGTCCCTGGATGCCTGCCTGCGCAGGCATTCGCGGGTTTTGAGGTTTTCACCAGTTTTTATAACGCTCACCATGAGAGTGGGTTTGAGCGCTACTCCGCCTCTTCCAGCGCATAGCAAACCGGCGCAGTGCGCTCTTCATCGCGGCGTTCGATCGAGACATCGTCGCGGATGAAATCGATCAGGCGCAGGATGGGTTCGGCATGGCCGATGCGGCCATCGGGGCTGGCGGAATTGGCGTCCACGCCCTGGTGGATGCCGACCACCTTGCCGGTGGCGAGATCGAACACCGGCGCTCCGAACGCTCCCTTCAGAACGGCGTGGCGATAGGTCAGCGCGCCGGGGCCGAAACTGTCGAGACCGGTTGTGATGAGCAGCGTCAGCTCCTCGCTCTCGCGTGAATCCACAGCCAGGCCATCAATCCCGAACACGGCGAAGAGGTCCTCTTCGGAACTTTCTTCCTTGTATCCCTCGCAGTCGAAATCTTTCAGCCACAGGCCACGCGCGCCGAAGGGCGGCTCAAAAGACAGAGGATAGACATAGAAGATCGGCTCGGCGGCCAGTTCCTCCGGCGTGCGCCAGATCGGCTCACTTGTTAGTTCGAAGACTTCCTCGCCTTCCAATGTGGGATAACTGACCAGGATTGGTCCATCCGGATCACCAGCAGGCTCAGTGCCGAGATGGCGCTGCTCCAGCACATCTGGCGGGCGGGCAGGTTGTGCTGCGGGTGTCGGCTCGGGCTCCGCCTCAGGCATGCCCGTGGGCGGGCCGGGGCTGACATGGCGCTGCTCCAGGATGCGCCCTTCGCCGGGATATTCGTAAGTCTCCTCAGGCTCTTCTTGCGCGCCAGCCTCAATAATCGCTTCGGACCGGGCGATGAATTTCTCAAACTCGCGATCCTGGGCGATCAGTTCCTCTTCGGTGAGGAAGCGCGGGGTGAGCAGGAAATATTCGCCGGCATACTCAGGATGAATGACTTCGCCATTCATGACGATGCCGGTAACGATTTGCCGGCCACGCTGCAGGCGCGCGACCGAGCCGGCATAGTCGGCCGCAACAGGAAACCAGCCGCCTTTCACTTCAAAGGGTGCATTCCCTGTAGCCGGCGCGCGCAGGGCGATGTCGGAGGAAAGGCGCAGATAGGCGGCGCGTAACTGGGTGGTCGCTGTTTCCAGCTGTTCCAATGCGCTGGCCGTTTCAGCCTCCGCGCTGACGGCTTCGGCGCGCGCCGTGTCTGCCTCAAACCAGTTGAAGGCGGAAAAGCCCGCCAGTCCGGCCATCGCGAGCGCGACACCGGACACAGCGATCAACAGGCCACGCTTGCGGTTGCGGGCGGCGCGTTCGGCTGCGTCGGCGGCGGCCTTGCTGGCGCCGATGAAGTCGACTTGCGCGTCAGTCAGCGCTGGCGCGCCGCGCGGCTGGCTGGCGGCCCATTCTGAAGCGGCGTCAAGCTCGTCGCCGCGAAGTAGCAGGGCTTCGCTGCGCCCACGGGCGCTCCAGCGTGTGGCCAACGCGCCGAGCCGCGTATGCTCGCGGATCCATTGATGATCTACCCGCAAGGCGGCTGAAAGCTCGCGCAGGCCGGAGGCATAGCTCTGCTTGCCACTGAAGAAAGTATAGTTCAGCTCGGAAAGTTCCGCGGGCACCTGTGTATCTTCAACGCTGCGCCACACCACAGGCAGGATGCGCTTGTTAATGCGCAGGGATTCAGCGATCTCCCATGAGCAATGCTCCGACACCACGCTGTCGGGCGACAGGATGTAAACCACAGTGTCGGCGCCCTGGATGAGATTGCCGAGCCGCTGTTCCCAAGGCTCGCCGGGGGCAATGTCCTCCTGGTCGATAAAGGCTTCGAACCCGCAGGCCTGCAGGCCGGCGACAAGATCGAGCGCGAATTCCGTGTCGGCGCGCGAATAGGAGACAAAGACCTGGATCGCCTCGTCGCTGGTGCCGCTTTCATAAGCCATGGGCGCAGTCCCCTTGCGTGAAGGCCAGACTAGCCGGGCTTGGGGAAAGAGGAAATCCCCTAGAACCGGCGGATCAGATAAACGCCAGCCCCCATCAATAAAATGCCAACCAGGCGTAGCGGTGTGATCTCGCGAACAGTTTGTCCGAATGCGCCAAAATGATCATAAAACAATGCGGCGGCAAGCTGACCCGCTATCAACGCGCTAATATATGCTGCGACTCCGATGCGCGGAATCGCGAAGGCAGCCAGCGTGACAGCAACCGCTCCGACGAGCCCGCCAAGCCAGATCCACCAGGGGGCAGAGCCCAGGATGTCAGGCGAAGGTAGCTTGTTTCCAAAGGCAATGTTCATGGCCAGCAGGGCGACCCAGCCGACTGTGAAAGAGATCAGAGCCGCTTGCAGCGGGCCACCGAGATAGGTTGTCAGCCGGCCGTTCACCACACCCTGGGCCGAAATCAATGCGCCAGCCAGGATCGCCAGCAGGATGATCAAATTGGCAATCGACAGCTGTCCCATGTGCAGGATCTCCTGTGAGCGGGGCTCAACGATCCCCCAGAAATCATCGTTTTACGCTGGTTCCACATGCGCCTAGACAGACGGCCCCATAGAATGGAGCATAAAATGGAGCAGCAAATCCCCTTCTATCAGGTCGACGCTTTTGCATCGGCACCGTTCAAAGGCAACCAGGCCTGTGTCATGCCGCTTGAGGCTGGGTTCCTGCCCGATGCCACACTTCAGGCAATCGCGGCAGAGAACAATGTCGCCGAGACGGCCTATCTGGTCGCCGATGGGGAAGGCGCCTGGCAGCTGCGCTGGTTTACGCCGGCGGTGGAAGTGCCGCTGTGCGGGCATGCCACGCTGGCTGCGGCGCATGTGCTGTTTGCCGAGCTGGGCTATGCTGGTGAGGCAATCACCTTCCGCACCCGCAAATCTGGCGAGTTGATCGTACGGCGAGGCGAGACGGGCTATGTGATGGATTTCCCGGCCCCTGAATTCTTTCCGATCGAGACGAGTGACGAGATCGTCGCGGCGCTTGGCGCGCAGCCCGTCACGGCTTGGGGTGGACCGTTCTTCGCAGCGCAGTTCGACACGCCGGAGACGGTTCAGAGCCTCAAGCCGGACTTGCCCGCGCTCGCCAAGCTTGGTGTATCCGGCCATGGTGGCGGTTGGGGACGCGGCAATTTCGGCTGCTTTGCACTTGGTGGTGAGGGCGTGGATGTCACCTCGCGCTTCTTTGCGCCCGGCTCTGGGATTGATGAGGATCCAGCCACGGGCAGCTGGCACTGCATGCTGACCGCGATTGCCACAGGGCTGCTCGGCCAGGATACCATCTCCTGCTACCAGGCCTATCCCACGCGCGGCGCACAGCTTGTCTGTACCTTGCGGGGCAATCGTGTGGATCTGCAGGGGGACACTGTCACAGTGATCCGCGGCACCTTCACGCTACCGGCTTGACCGGCCGGACCCCACCCCGGCGCTGTGACAGCCAGACCCCGGCGAGGATCATCGCCAGGGCCAGGGCCATGCGCCAGCTGATTGCTTCGCCGAGCAGGAAGTAGCCAATCGCGGCGGCGAAGATGGGGATCGCATATCCGGTCAGCGCGACAAAGGTCGCGCTGGTGCGGGCGACGACATACATGAGCAGCCAGCCGGCCGCTGCTGTCGGCAGGGCGCCAAGGCCGATCACGGCGCCAATCTCCACCGCGCCGGGGGCAAATTCGGAATAGTCCGACGCCAGCGCCATGGGCAGGCTGGCCAACGCGGCAATGCCAAGAAAGCCGGTGGGCAGCACGGTCGGCGCGATCGCCGGTCCGCCGCGCGCGATGATTGTGTTGATCGCATAGCAAAGCCCGCCGGCAAGGGCGAGCAGCTGTGCGATCAGGGTGGAATTGCCAAACCCCGCCAAGGCATCCGGGCCAAGCAGGATGGCAACGCCCAGAAAGCCGACAAGAATGCCGAAGCCCTTGTTCCAGCTCATTTGCTCATCGGCGAAGCGGAAATGGGCCAGCGCGGCGACGTAAAGCGGCGTTGCGGAAATCAGAAGGGCGGCCAGCGCGCTGTCGATATCCTGCTGAGCGGTGGTGAGCAGGTAGAAGGGCGCGGCAGTGCCGATGGTCCCCATGGCCAGCATGGTGGTCCAGGCCGTGCGGTTTGACAGGGGCGGGAACTTGTCGCCCCGGACCAGCATGACGATGGCGAGCAAGAGTGTGCCTGTGGCCAGGCGGCCAAACACGATCAGGCCGGTCGGAATGCCCTCCACCGCAAGCTTGGTGAAAGCAAAGGCGCTGGCCCAGAGAAAGGAGAGGAGGGCAAAGAGTGCCCAGTCGGTCGGTGTGCGGTGAACTTGCATGGCATTCCTGATTGGGGGCGCAGACATGCGATGTGTCTGTGTCTCGCGCAAGCGGTTTCACAGATAATTCGCTTTACGCGGGCGTCGGCGCATGAGAGATGGGCCGTGGGCCACACGCCCCCAACGGCGTGCAGCCTATCTGTAAGGATAGGAGACAAACAGATGAGCATTGCTCCCAAGCCGGAGGCGCGTCCCGCGTGTCCGCACTTTTCTTCAGGTCCCACGGCAAAACGCCCGGGCTTTTCCCTCGACCAGCTGGAAACCGCAGCGCTTGGCCGCTCGCACCGCGCCAAGTCTGCCAAGGCCAAGCTTGCCGAAGCGATTGAGCGCACCAAGACCCTGCTCAACCTGCCGGAAGGCTATCGCGTGGGCA
>JALEGE010000030.1 GCA_022760335.1 Hyphomonadaceae bacterium | reverse complement strand
CCGCCCCGGGCGAGAGCCCGACCAAGGAAGAGATCCTGAAACAGCTGGAAGGCAAGATCGCCAAATGGTGGACCCCCGATGACGTCGTCTTCGTCGACGAAATCCCCCTCGGCGCCACCGGCAAGATCAACAAGCGACAGCTCCGCGAAATGTTCAAGGATTATACACTGCCAACCCTACAGGAAGATTAAGCGCTGGAACCGTGTTTCCATCCAACGGATACCCACTCGCATTGTTCCCTTCAACAATCTCAGTTTGAGCTTCGGCTCACTTCAGCGGTGTCCCCGCATGATTGCACGAAAACGTGCACCACACCCCTGCATGGAGGTATTCGGCAAGATCGGGGATCGTTTTTCTGGCTCAAGCGCACACAAAGCCCCCGCTGAATTCAAGGTCGCGATTGCCCACTTCGAATACCGGTTTTGCGGCGCTATGCTCTCGCCATGGGGCAAATCACTTCACTCTACGTTTACAAGGTTGTCGGCCAGGCCAGCGAGGGGGTGGAGACCAGGGATCTTGTCCGGGCACTCGGCCTTGACCCCGACGGTCCCATAGATCCCTCCCAGATGGTTTCCATGCAGGATTATTATCGCTTCTTTGCCCGTCTGGCAGAGCGTGATCCCGACGGCCTGGTGCTTCCGCTCAGGATCGGCGCGGCGATGAGAAGTGATGAGTACGGCGCGTTTGGCCTTGCCTGGAAGTCGGCGCCGGATCTGCGCGGCTCATATTTGAGATCAGAGCGTTACGGGCGCGTACTGGGGAGTGCTGAGACATATTCTCTCGAAACCGCCGCAGAAGGCACATTCTACAATCTGCAAAAAGCTGGCGATGGCAGCATGGGTATGTTGCTCTCAAATGAGGCGAGTCTGTCTGCTGTCGTAACCATCAGTCAGGAAGTGAGCAGCGCGGCTTTCTTGCCACTGGCGGTCTTCTTCAAGCACGCGCCGCGAGGTGACACGTCTGTTTATGAGGCCCATTTCGGTTGTGCGGTACATTTTGAAACGGAGCGTGATGCAATCCTTGTCAACGAGGAGATGCTCTCTACGCCAAACACGCTCGGCGATGAGACCATCGCCCGGTTTTTCGATCGCCATCTTGAGGCAGAACTGGCAGCGCTGGAAGAAGATTCAGGGCTTGAGCAACGCGTCCGGATTGCTGTGTCCCAGACACTAAGTGAAGGCGTACCAACCGTCTCTGATATTGGCCGACAGCTGGGAATGAGTGGCAGAACACTGCAGAGACGTCTTGCAGACAAGGGCCTCTCTTTCCAGGGGCTTGTGGATATGGCTCGCAGAGACCTTTCCGAGCGGCTCTTGCGCGATACCGGGTATAGTCTGGCTGAAATCGCCTTCCTGACCGGATTTGCAGAGCAGAGCGGCTTCACGCGTGCTTTCAAACGCTGGGCCGGACACACGCCACGCTCGTATCGGCTGAGCTCAAATTCCGCCTGACGCCCTGTTTGGCGCAAAGTGCCAAAAACCTGGCACGGTCGGGCAAGAACCCCTTTTGCGGATTTCCTATCCACTGGCTTGCAGCAACCCAAAAGGAGCAAGCCCTATGAACTTCCTTCGTAAATCCAAACCTCTCACTCTCGTTCTTAGCGGGACGGGCAAGACCGGCCGTCGCGTCGCTGAACGCCTGAAAGCAGCCGGTCATGACGTCCGCATCGGTTCCCGGTCAGCGGCTCCGTCTTTTGACTGGGACAATGAAAAAAGCTGGGACGCCTGCCTGAAAGGCGTGACAGCAGTCTACATCACCTACGCGCCAGACCTCGCCATGCCTGGCGCAACCGATGCAATTCAGGCCTTAACAGCGAAGGCCAGGCTCGCCGGTGTGAAACGGCTGGTGCTCCTGTCCGGCCGGGGCGAGAAAGAAGCACAGGCCTGTGAGCGCATTGTCCAGACTGCCGGTATGGACTGGACTATCGTTCGGGCAAGCTGGTTCAACCAGAATTTCTCAGAAGGCGCATTTATCGATATGGTTCTGAACGGAGCGATTACGCTGCCGGCGGGCAATACACCTGAACCATTTGTAGATGTAGATGACATCGCCGATGTGGCCGTCGCCGCGCTGACCCAGGACCACCACGCAGGTAAGGTCTATGAAGTTACCGGTCCACGGCTCATGACACTCGCCGATGTGGCAGCCGACCTTTCTGCCGCAACGGGACGGGAAATTGTCTATGTTGATCTCCCGCATGACGCCTTCATGGCCGAGATCAAGAAATCCGACGCACCGGAGGATGTTGTCTGGATGCTGGACTACCTCTTTTCGACCGTTCTCGACGGCAGGAATGCCCACCTCACGGATGGTGTCGCACTTGCCCTTGGCCGGCCACCGAAAGACTTTTCCGCCTATGCTCGCGACGTCGCCAGGACAGGCGTTTGGACAAAGGCGGCATGATCGGTAAAGCCGACACGCATTCACTTCACCAAAAGGAATGGATTTCCAACTGAAGGATCGCTTTGCATTCAACAGACAAGGTAGCCTGGTTCATATTCACTTGCGTTGCGATACGGGCAACCGACAGCATCAGAGGATATCGAACCCAAGCCCTATGATTTGCGGATTATCCTAGCGATCATCTTGTAAAATTGTGGCCCGTGGCGATGGAACCTCATCACGAAGACGATGCAGATCTTCCTCAGTGTCAATATCGCTTGCCTGATGAGGAGCTATCGCCACGGCCCTGATATCCTGATGCTTCATGAGCACCTTCTTGGCGCCAAGATCACCACCAAGTGTCAGCATCTCCGGCAGAAGCGAAACAGAAAAGATGGCTGGCGTAACATACTCCCCCGCGACGAAGGACATCGCAGCTGTCGCGCCCTGCGCCATGGCGGCGCGAAGCTTTCGCAAATGCTCGTCCGGAACGAACGGCATGTCTGCGAGCAAGACCAGAACATGCATGACCTCCGGTGTTGAGCTGATCTGCCTCAAACCGGCCTTGAGTGAAGAGGCCTGTCCTGATGCGGCATCGCTGTTCACCAACACCTGCCAACCCGCGGTTTCCAATATCGCTTTGCGCTCGTGCTGGTCTGGTCCCACAACGGCCACACGCGAGTGAACCTGCGTGTTTGAAAGCGCCGCGGCAGGATAGTCGATCACCCTCTTTCCGTTGAGGCTGGCAAGTAACTTGTCACCGCCAGCAAAGCGACTGGATTGCCCCGCAGCGAGGAGCAGAACCGCCGTGTCTGCCAGCGATGCACTCTGGCTATCGCGAAAAACTTCAATGATCTCTGCCAGGGTGGAAATCGCCAGCATGGACGCATCCCGCATGGACGCAATGAGCCCGACCGGTCCGCGCACGCGGGAAATCTGGTCTGCGTCGACACCGGCAGCACGCAATTGCGCCTGACGACGTTCCTGCGTTCGCCGGCTCCCAACGGCACCAATATAAAACGCATCGCCTTCAAGCGCCTGTTTCAGAAGAGCGGTTTCCCAGTCAGCGTCATGAAACATCAAGACAAAGGCAGTCCACGCATCATCTTCCAGCGAGGGCAGATTTGAGCGGGACTGGAGAGCGTCGACAGGCTCGAACCCCTCACGAGAGGCATGCTCAACATCCACGCCATCGCGCAGTTGAAGAACCATGTCATAGCCGCTCGCCTTTACCAGTCGTGCCAGTGTCAAGGCATCACTGCCGCGGCCCGCAATACGCACGCGCAATTTTGGCGCATAGTGCCAGCCTTGTTCCAAACCGGGTAGCGACAGAAAGGTGGGACGGCGAGCAAGAAGATCATTGTAGCAGGCACGCAAGACCGCCTCATCCGGATCGGGGACGATTGTAATCTCTATGGCGCCGCCGCAAGGCAAGGGCAGATCCATGAAAGGCGAGCCAGCGCCATATCGGAGTGTAACCACCCCGCCAAGCTCAATTGCCTTTCGCGCCTGCAGGCCGACATCCTCGTCGATGCATCCACCCGAGACATAGCCGGCCTGGCGCCCATCTGCGGCTACAGCGATGAGCGATCCGACAGATCTCACACTGCCGCCCTCAATATTGGAAATGATCCCCAGAGCCACTGGGCCAGATCTGCGCCATGACAGAATATGCCCCAGGACATCCTGTGGATGTTCAGCAATGTGACGACTGGGCGCCTCCTTATCGAGCATGATACGCGACCGCCTCCTGTCTTCCTTGACCAGACCGAGCGCATGAAATCACGGCAACCCGTATCAACAAGGCCATCTTAGCTGGAGAGATTGATAGGGACACCAAACCTGGATTCATCTGCCAATTACCGCCTCACTCCAGGCGATTCCATAACCAATCCCTCCGCCCGCTTGGCCAGGTAAAGCTCGACAGCAACATAGGTTTCAGAGCCATACGGTAGAGGCTCGGCTCGGATACCGCTGTCACAATCGCGAAGACGCCGGTGCAGGGATCCAAAATCCTGCCATTCCAGCCGATAGGCCGGGAAAGCATTTCCATGTCCCTGACTGATTGTATCTCCCCGCAATTGCCGGCCCCAATTCTCGTCATGGCATTGATGACAAGACAGATTGTATTGGCCCTTGCGAGCGAAGAAATACGCTCGCCCCGCGTCATAATACGGCGCCGCCGCACCTGTGATGTTGACCGATTGCTCCATTCCGCGCGCAAGGCTGGCTGTATAGGCCGTAAGGGCGAGCAGTTCGCTACTCTCATAGGCCAAGGCAGGCGCACCCTGATACCGCTCCCGGCAAAGATTGATCCGGCCTTCAAGATTGACCAGTTCACCGCTTTGAGACTCCATGGCCGGATAATGCGCGGCTGCTCCCGTCAACAAGCGTCCGCCTTCACCATGACAGCTGGCGCAGGCGGGCCCGCCTTGCATCGGGGTTTCGAATAATACCGCGCCTTGCTGAACCCAAAGCAATCCCGGGTTTTCGAAGTCATCATCCTGCAAAATCCGGGTTTCGGGCTGCAGAAATTCATATCCTGAGCGAACAACACCACGGGGCAAATCCATCTCAGCGCCAGTATTGGCCGGTTGTGGATTACAGGCAGCAAGCGTGCCGAGCAAAAAAGCAAAAGCAGCCCTCATGCCACGGTCAGGGCATGCGTCGCAGACCAACTCTGCCCGTCCTGATCCGTCCAGCTCATATTCAGGGATCCACTATGGGTTGCCCGCAAGTAGAAGGTGAGAAACGGATTGGCCGCGATACCCGGCAGGAATTCGGCCTCGAAGACGATTTCGCCATTATAGCCGCAACGAAAGTTTGTAATGATGTCCCTCGGGATGACATCGCCCCTTTCGTCGCGGCGATAGCCGGTTTCCATAGGATGTTGAATCATCGCCTTGATCTCGATGACTTCGTTCTTTTCGGCGGTCTCGGGCGCGGAGATTCTGATAACAGCCATGCCTGTGCCCCTACCCGATCACACACGCTGCCAACGTGACATAGGTACTGGCTTTCCCTGTCCACAGGCTGCCATCGCTTATTTCCGCGACGACACGCACTGTCTGCGTTCCGGCGAGCCGAACGCGGGTGGAAATGTCTGCGCGCGCCACACTGGGGCTGAGCCGAAATTGGGCAAGGGTTGCAATCGGATTGCGCGGCGACAAGACAACAATCTGCCTGACATGGTCTTCCGGGGTCATCGGACTATCGACGGATATGTTCAGCGCGACTGAGTTTCCATTCTCAGCAATTGGTGGCAGCCCGACAACGACCCGGCCTTCGCTCAGCGGGCGATCACCAAACAGATCTCGAATGGCATTTTCCAGATCGTCAGGGGTCGCTTCGGCGACACCCGGCACAAACAGGCTCATTGCAGCCGTACCCGCTGCGATCACGCCGCGGCGGGTCCAGTCTGTCGGTCTTGAAAGGGGTTTGTCCATGTGATCAGGAGGTCTGATGTTGAAGATAGGCCACAAGGTCTTCGACCTGTTCAGCGCTGAGCGCGGGCTGGCCTCTATAGGCCTCCCCCACCTGCTGCAGCTCGCCCGTTCGATAGTAAGATGGCATTACAGTGTCTGGCCAAATCGCTTGCGCGTCAACAATCCGGTAGCGGATCTGTCCCGCGCTCAGCCGCGTCCCGATCCCGGTCAGCGCGGGGCCAAGATTTCCCTGGAACTCCGCATCCAGTCCTTCGATCTGGTGACACAACACGCAATGCCCCTGCTCGCGGGAGATGAAAACCACTTCGCCGCGGCCGGCCTCACCCGGCACACCCGTGAGTGAGGCGGGGATGGCATCTCCGACTATTTCGACAGGGCCGGCCAACCGCCCTGCCGGATCAGGACTGCAGGCTGTAGCCAAAGTGCACGACAGGGCGAAGCATGCCAGTGCCTGCCTCATCCAAACGCCGCCTGAGTGAGGGTCTTGAACCATGTCTCCGCCTGCAGGGCCTCAGCTGTGCGAATGGCAGGATCGGCATTGAGCGGGCTCAGTCCACCAGCGCCCTCGACACTCTGCAGCCTGCCAGCGTCATTGGAGTAGACCCCCGTGATGGACACAGCCGCGTCGTTAGAAATGAAGGAATAGCAAGTGTTCGTCAGTATGGTTGGCTCTGGCCCCAGCCCGCCCAGCACCCGAGCGATCTGCACGGCGCAGAGTTTGGCCTGAAGATTGGCCGAAAAGGCTGATTTCGGCATGGGCGCGGCGATTGTGGCATCCCCAATGACATGAATATCCGTCTGAAGTGTGGACGCAAAACTCAAAGGATCGATCGGGCACCATCCCGTCGCATCTGCCACGCCTGCACGCTGTGCAATCTCGCCTGCCTTTTGCGGTGGGATAACATTGGCAACATCAGCGCGAAAATCATCGAACTCAGTGGTCAGCACCATATGGTCAGGATCGACAGAAACAACGCGTGCAAAATCTGCTGCGCCGTAGCGTTCCAGATGGTCTGGATAGTGCTCGGCCCAGGCCTGCTCGAACAGCGGCTGCTTTGAAAAACTGTCCTGGGCATCCAACAGCAAGAGCCGGGATCTCGGTTTGTGCGCCTTGAGATAATGAGCGATCAGGCTTGCGCGCTCATATGGGCCCGGAGGACAGCGGAAGGGGGCCGGAGGGATGGCCATCACGACCTGTCCGCCATCGTCCATGGCCTCAAGTTTCTGGCGTAACAGCCCGGTTTGCCCCCCTGCCTTCCAGGCATGCGGCATGCGCTCAACAGCCTCGCGCCCGTATCCCTCTATGGCATCCCAGAGGAAATCTATGCCCGGCGACAGCACCAGCTTGTCATATGCAAGCTGGTCTCCCGAAGCGAGGCGTACTGTGTGAGCAATGGAGTCCACATCAACTGCACGGTCATGGACGACCTCCACTCCCCGTGCGGTGAGCCCATCATAGTCGAAACGCTGCGCATCAAGCTCGCGAAGGCCCGCGATCACCAGGTTTGAAAAAGGACACGCATAATAGTGCGGGCTTGCTTCCACCAAGGTCACACTGGCGGCGGGCATCAAATGTTTCATCGCTCCAGCCGCACTCGCGCCACCAAAGCCGCCCCCAACAACAACAAGCCGTGCGCGTGTTTGCGCCAATGCGGGCAAAGCCATCTGCGAGAGCAGTGCAGCGCCGGCAAGCCCCTGAAGCAGCTGCCGGCGGCTATGATAGAGGGGACTCATTCAGCCTGCTCCGCGCCGAGATATGCGGCAATCGCCTCAATATCCTCGTGGCTGTAACCGCGCATCATACGGTGCATGACGCTGTTGCCTTCCGGTTCGGTCTTGTAGCGCATCATTTCGCTCTGCAACTGCTCGGCAGAGTAGTTTTCAAGGCCTGCGATTGCGCCACCAGCCGGGCCATGACACCCCGAGCATGCGAGCGACAAAGTTGCCGCCCGCCCCGCCTCCGGCACGGCAAGATCTGGCACAGGGGCGTCGTCCATCCTTGACGCATTCCCGCAGCCAGACAGCAAAACCCCCACCAGGATCAATCCAAATTGCCAGGTTGCGCGCCAGGCCATCGCTTATCTGAGGGCCTGATCCTTGAGTGGCAAATGCCGCATGCGCTTCCCAGTGGCAGCGAAAATGGCATTCAGAACAGCTGGAGGAGCAACCGCAATGGTTGGCTCGCCAACACCACCCCAGAACCCGCCCGACGGCATTACGATCGTTTCCACATCCGGCATTTCGTTGATGGTCAACGAGGGATAGGTATGGAAATTCGTCTCCTGCGCCTCACCATTCTCGAACGTTACTTCCTGGTGCAGCATCGCGGACAATCCGTACACGAAAGACCCCGCCACCTGGGCATCGATCTGTTGCGGATTAACGCCATACCCCGGATCCGTGGCCGCCACGATACGGTGCATCTTGAGCTTTCCATCCTCATCCACCGTTACTTCCGCGCAGGCGGCGGTGTAACTGCCGAAAGAGTAAAAGCAGCTGAGGCCCCGCGACAGGCCATCTTCATTCCCCCAGCCGGACCCTTCGGCGGCGGCGGTCAGAACAGCTGCAAGCTTCGGGCTGTCCTGCAGGTGGGCAAGGCGAAACTCCAGCGGATCGCGCCCAGCCGCATGGGCCAGCTCATCCATGAAGCATTCCAGATAGATCGCATTCTGGTTCGCATTCACCCCACGCCAGAAGCCTGGCCTCACTGGCGGGTTCCGCATTGCGTGGTCCACTTTCAGCGCAGGAAATGTGTACTTCAAGGTCTGGTCTTCCGCCCGCGGATCAAGGCCGGAAGGCAGCAGGCCCTGGAAGACATAAGGGTCCATTCCATTCATGAGCGCCTGCGGCATGAGGCCGGAAAGAATGGACTGGCCGGACAGACGGATTTTCAGGCCAAGCAGGTTACCATCCGCATCCAACGCACCTTCACACCGCGCCTTTGTGGTGGGGTGGTAAAAGCCATGCTGCATGTCCTCCTCGCGAGACCAAAGCAGTTTGATGGGCGTGCCAGGCATCTGCTTTGCGATCAATACGGCCTGCGTGACATAATCGGCTGCGCCCTTGCGGCCAAAGCCACCGCCCAGCAATTGTTTGTGGACGTCGCATTGCTCAATTGGCAGACCTGCAGCCTCGGCGGTTGCAGCAAGAGCAGATTCACCGTTCTGCGTCGGACACCAGACCTCACATCTCTCCGGCGTCCAGACGGCAATTGCCACCATAGGTTCCATGCAGGCATGGTTCTGATGAGGAACGGTGTAGCTGGCCTCAATCGTCTGCGCGGCCCCCGCAAAGGCCGTCTCCACATCACCGGCCATATTGCCAGGAAATGTCTGACCGGTCGTCGTCAGGCCCGCTTCCAGCTCAGCCTCAAATGCTGAACTTGAATAGTCAGAGCCTTCACCCGGCTGCCACTCGATCGGCAAGGCCTGCAGTGCCTGGTTTGCCTGCCACCAGGTATCTGCGACCACGGCGACCGCGGTATCATCTACCTGCACGACAGACTGAACGCCCGGCATATCGGCGATGGCAGACGCATCGAACGACCCCAGCGTGCCACCGCGCATGGGGGCAGCCCGGACAGACGCATTCAGCATTCCGTCCAGAACGATATCCGCCGTATAGAGCTGTTTGCCCGTCACCTTGCCTGGGGTGTCGAGCCGATTGACCGACTTGCCAATCAACTTCCAGTCCGAGGGATCTTTCAGCGGCACATCCGCAGGCGGTTCCAGTGCGGCTGCTTCCGCCGCAACTTCGCCATAGCGCACTGTGTCGCCGGTTGGCGTATGAGTGATCACACTGTTGAGAGCCGAGCATTCTTCCACTGGAACAGCCCAGCGATTGGCAGCAGCCTGCACCAGCATCATGCGGGCGACTGCCCCGCCCTCACGCACATAATCATGGCTCATCCGGATGCCGCGGCTGCCGCCCGTTGAGAAGTCCCCCCACACCCTGTCGCGCGCGAGATTCTCGCCGGGCGTAGGATATTCGGTGACGACCTTGTCCCAATCGCACTCAAGCTCCTCAGCCACCATCTGGGCAAGGCCTGTGAGCGTGCCCTGCCCCATTTCGGAGCGGGCAATCCGGATTGTCACGACATCATCGACGCCGATATGGACCCAGGCGTTGACCTCAGGCGGCGGAGGGCCGTTCGCGATCGGAGGTTCGGTTTCTCCTCCACCGGGGGAACAGGCTGCAAGAATGCCGATTGTCAGGCCAGCCGCACCGGTGCCGACAATGAAGCTGCGCCGGGAAAGTTGAATCGTGTCTGCCATCTTTTCGTCCCCCCTCACGCTTTCTTCGTTTTGGCCAGATGAACGCCATCGCGAACCCGCGTGAAGGTACCGCAGCGACAGATATTGGTGATCTCGTAATCGATGTCTTCATCCGTAGCGTCTGGATTGGCCTCCAGCATTGCTGCGACAGCCATGATCATCCCAGGCTGGCAATAGCCACACTGTGGCACATCAAGCTCCACCCATGCCTGTTGCACCGGGTGGCTGCCATCTTCTGACAAACCTTCGATGGTCGTGATTTCACTGTCCTCGCCAACCGCATCCAGGGGGAAGACGCATGAGCGTACCGCCTGCCCATCCACATGCACGGTGCAGGCGCCACATTGTGCGATGCCACAGCCATATTTCGCGCCAGTGAGGCCAAGATGCTCGCGCAACACCCACAGCAATGGCGTGGACGCATCGGCCTCAACCGTAACAGACTTTCCGTTGACCTTAAGCGAAGCCATCATGCACCTCCGTTATGACAATCTTAGAATGAAGCTGGACGCCTTCCAGATCAAGGCGCGTTCCGGCCACCTTAGCGGCATGGGCCAGAATACGCTCGAATACAAAGGCTATTGGTCTCGGCAAAACGGGCTTCCACCGTTCACACGTGCCGTTGGATGGGAGCAAGGTTCACCGCCTGACCGCAGAATGTTGCCGATGATCAAAGTCTAGCGCTCCAGACTGGCCATGAAAGACTATGATCCGCAATATTCATATTTAGACCTGCATTTTGCAAATCTGCTCTTGCAAAATGCCTCAGGCAAATATCTCGATCACCACAACTCATTGTTTTAAAAGGAATTGCACACTTCCCCGCCGCTTGCAAAGCACTGACCTCAATAGGAGGTCTCCATGGCGAGCTTGTTTGTCCAGATCGAGAATGCGCTAGACTTGCGCCGTTTTGAGCAGGCCCTGAACTGTGCCAGCCACCAGGCTACGGACATGATCCAGGTGCGCACCACGCTAACAGAACGCGGGTTGCAAAAGGCGGTTCAGAGCCAATGCCATCGTGCGCTTGAAGCGCTCTTGCATCACTACACCGGTGAGGCCAGCGATGTATAAGTGGATAGCTGCGCTTGCATTGATGCCATTGGGCGCCTGCGCAACCTCATTCGACCCTGTTCGAAATCTTTCTGACATGGGAGCCAGCGGATACCAGGCCGAGCGCCAGGCGATGAACTCGCGTGGCGAGCGGGACGATTTCGCAACCGCTTATGCGCAAAATCTTGGCCGATGCGCCGACATGGACCTCGCCCTTGCGGCCCAGTCTGATGAAACGGCCATTCGCACCGCGTTTGACGAACCAGAACTACTTTCGCCGGGTGACCTCGTACGCGTCGATATCGCACGAGGCGAAGGCTTCGAAGGGGACTATGTCATTGGCCCGGATGGATATGTCCGCCTACCCTTTCTAGGGGATCTGCCGGCTGCGGGAACGACCCGTCGCGAACTTGAAAACGCAATTTCCCGCCTTCTGGTGGCGGGCGGCTACTTCCGGCCAAGCTTTGTGCAGACCAGCGTCTCCGTCCTGCAATGGGCTCCGATCCAGGTTTCGGTCTCCGGCGCCGTGTTCCAATCTGGCGATGTCATCTTGAATGAACGTGGCGCTGAAGACGATCCGGGAGCGCGCCTTTCCGCCCCTGGCGATTTCACATTGCGGCGCACCCTGAGCTCCGCCCTGTTTGCCGCCTCCGGCGTTCGCCCGGATGCCGATATTCGCAATGTGGTCGTTATCCGAGGCGGACGGCGCCGGGTTTTCGACATGACAGGGGCTCTCGATGGCGGCCCGATGGAAGATCCGCTTTTGGTGGCGGGCGACCGGGTGCATGTGCCTTCGCGCGGATGTTTCCAACTCGCGCTGGCGCGCCCGTCGCGCATTACGCCGCCGGGCGTTCGTGTGTTCATGTCCAATCTCACTCGCCCCGCGGCCTCCAATGCAGCCTCGGCGATCGGACAGGATGCCACCCGGTTGCCTTATGGCACGCGGTTCCTGCAGGGCCTGGTGTCATCAAACTGTGTCGGCGGCACACAGGCGACCAATGCCCGCCGCTGGGGCGTCCTCATTTCACGCAATCCGCTGACAGGCGAAAGCGAAGTCATCGCCCGGTCGATCGAGGATCTTGTGCGCAGGGCAGACCGGGATGACTTCAATCCCGTCCTGCTGCCGAACGACGCCATCGCCTGTTACGATTCCCATGTCACCAATGCCCGCGATGTTATCGCCATGATGGCAGAAGCGGTCTCGCCTGCTCTCAGCGCAGCTGTTCTGGGAGGACTGGCGCAATGACCGGCTGGTCCTTCACGCGAGGCGGGCCGGCGACAGGGCGCCTCATCCGTTACCTGGCAGTGCTGGGCGGGGGCTGGGCCGTGGTTCTGGTCCTTGCAGGCCTTTTCTACAGCTTGAGCCCGCGCACCTATGAGAGCGGCTTTACACTGATCCTGCCGGGTGCGGGACCGTCATCTTCGGTAAACCTGGAACGGCTTGGCCAGGCAAGCAGCAATTCTGCCTCTCCGTTCGGGGATCACAGTCTCAGCCCGACAGAAAATTACAAACGCCTTTTCCTGTCATACCGCCTGCGGGGTGAGGTGGCCGAGCAAATGGGCATGGCGATTGAAGATTTGCCGGCACCGCGCATTCGGCTTGCCAACCAGACCAAGCTGATCTTCATCTCGGTCACGGCCTCATCTCCTGAAGAAGCCCGGCTTCTGGCCGAGACCTGGCTGAGCGTGTTTGAGGAAGAGCTCAATGCCTTGCGCGCAGAAGAGCAGTCCCTGCGCGAGAATGCCTATCGCACCACATTGCAAGGCTTTGAGAATGCTGTGGAATCCTCGCGCGCGCGAATCATCGCCTTTCAGACTGAGTATGGCCTGATCTCGATCGAGCAGTTTCAGGATCTCGTCGCGCAGACCGAGCGTTTGAAAGCGCAAGCTGATCAGGCTGCAACGGAAATGCGCGTGGCTGAGAGCGAGATTTCGAGGTTGTCGAGCCTTATGGGCATGGACGCTCAACGCGCCGCTGACATAATGGCACTGCTTTCCGACGGAAGCTTTCAGGCCCTTCAAGAGGCCCGCGCCAGCGCAGAAACCCGCCGTGCGGAGCTCAGCCTTATCTTCGGACCAAACCATCCTGACCTGATGAGCGCCACCGAGGAACGGGCCGGTCTGCACAGCGCGCTTGTAGTGCGCGGTGAGGCCCTGCTCGGCTATGCCCGCTTTCGGGCGATCGACGAACAGTTCTATGCCTCCAGCAGCGAGCGTGCCGGCCTGGTTGCTGATCTTGTGCAGGCCTCGTCTCGTCTTTATGGCGCACGCCAGCGCCACACTTCCCTCACAGAGCAATTACGCGCGACACAGTTGCGTGTCGAAACGCTGGCTGCACCGGCCACGCAACTCGATGCCCTGCTGCGCGATCACCAGGTCGCAGAGACGGTTTTTGCCTCAGCACTGGCCCGTATCGATGCCAACCGCACGGACATGTTTGCCTCCTATCCCCTGACGCAAACGGTTGAAACTCCGGCTCTGCCGGAAACACCCGCGACCCCATCAAAGAAGTTCATCGCCCTCGGCACCTTCGCCGTCATGTTTCTCTATACAATCGGATTGGCCTTGTTGTGGATCAGACTGCCACTCATTCGCGCGCTCCTGAAGACACTCTAGTCTTCTGGGCGTTGGCGCTGACCTGGGGCGTGTACCTGGTTGGCGGCCTCTATGTTCTCGGCCCGGTGCTCGCCGTCGGGCTGACCGCGCTGTACGGCGCGCGCATCTATGTCCGCGGCACGGACATGGCGGGGCGTGCCGCCCGGCCCATTCCTTCGGGGGCATGGGTGTGGACTGGCGGCATGCTGGTCATGCTTCTGGCGCTGGAGATGGGCCATGCAACGCAAAATCTCGGGCTCGGGCAGACCATCAAGTCCACGATAGGCTGGGCCAAGGGCTGGGCTCTGTTGGCCCTGTTTCCCCTGGCAGGCGCGTGCCTGCAAATCCGACTGGAGACCATCTTGCGCGCGGCGGGCTGGGTCTCGCTGGGAACCCTGCTCATCACACCCATCCTGATGCTCGCGCCCATGGCAGGTCTGCCGGAAGTGCTGTTTGTCTCACCACTGAAAGCCGTAGGTGGGCCCGGGCCTGAGTTTTTCGCAATACAGCTCTACTCCATAGAACCGACAGACGGCTCCACACGGCTACGCTATTTCACGCCCTGGTCGCCAGCCGCCGGCATGATCGGCAATATGTATCTGATTTTCGCACTGGCAGACCGGCGGGCCTTCTGGAAATGGACCGGCATCATCTCAGCGCTGGCCATGATCGTGCTGTCGAAATCCCGTCTGGCCATTGCCGCCGCGCTTATGATCTGGCCGCTGGTGATGTGCATAAGCGAGAGCCGGCGCCCTTCGCTCTGGTTGCTGACCGCGTGTGGACTGTTTGCGCTGACCCCCTTTGCGCAAGCCATTCTCGACACGCTCGACAATACGCTGAACTCGGTAAAATCCATGCGCGCGGACTCCACGCGTGTCCGCGAGGCGCTGGGCGAGATCGCCGTCCATCGCTGGTGGACCGAAGCGCCGATCTGGGGACATGGCGTGGTAGAGCGCGGTCCGCACTTCGTCGAATACATGCCAATCGGCAGCCATCATACATGGTACGGTCTTCTGTTCGTGAAAGGCGCTGTCGGGGCAGCCGCACTTGCCGTGCCATTGGTCTGGAGCCTGATCGAATTTACCCTGCTCGCCTTCGCCCGCTCACGCGCCGGGCAGATTGCTCTAGCGATGTGCGCACTGATGATCTTCTATTCGATCGGTGAGAATCTGGAAATCCTGGCCTATCTGATGTGGCCAGGGCTGATTGTCATGGGCATGGCCATGGGAGAGCTGCGCTCTGCGACAAGAGGTGTGTGAAGCGCGAGCCTTGAAGACCCCGGCAACTTCAAGCTGCCTGCGCTGCTTTCATGGAAGCCGGCGCAAGCAGCTGAGCCCAACCATCGATCATGGCATCATATTCGCCGCGCACATGGGCCCGCGCGAGGCGTGAGCGCCCCGCCAAATCATGGGCCTGGTTTGCCTCCAGTATGGCGCGGCGCAAATCAGCCACATCGCCGGCGCGATGAGTGAAACTGTGGCGCCCCACCTGATCGCGCAATCCGTCTATATCGGCCGCAATCAATGGACGCCCGGACGCGCGTGCCTCGGTCCCGACAAGTCCGAACGCCTCCCAGCGTGAAGGTATGGCGACAAGATCAACGCCGGAGAGAAACTCCATTGGTGACGTAAAGGGCTTGGCGATCTGCACATGCGGCAGGTTGAGCGCCATGGCCTTCAGCCGCGCGGCTTCAGGCCCCTGCCCTGCAATTGTGAGTTCAGCAATATCTATTGGTATTTCCGTCATGGCCTCCAGCAACAGATCGAAACCCTTTTGCTGGTGAAACCGGCCAAAGGCACCAATGCGAAGCGGCCCCTCGCGGCGTTCCGGCAGAGGTAAATCCAGAAGATCTCCGCAGGCGCGCGATTGGGGGATTGCATATAGCTTCTGAGGAGAAGCGAGCCCTGTCTCGAGCATCCAATCGCGCTGAGCTTGCGACACGCACACCACCTGATCGCATAGGCCATACGCCAGGCTCAGCATGCGGTGAAAGCGGCCAGATCTCGGTACGCAGGCGGCTTCGAACCCCTCGGTATAGGTGTGCTCGATCAGGATCACCCGGGAAAACCCGCCAAGCGCGCGCAGCTTCACGAGCTGGGCGAGCTTGCGCCAATTCATGGTAAAATGAAGCACTGCTATATCGGCCCGGCTGTGCGCACGGGGCAATCCGGCGTTCAGATCAAGCGTGACATGTTCTCCAAAACCGGCAAGGCGAGGATCTGCGAAATTGCCAAGGGCGCGAGTCACACCTCCCATGGCCAAGTCGTCCAGGATATGAACGATGCGTCGTGTCTTGCCCATTATGCCTGCCCCCGCTGAATGGAAGCCTGAAGCGGGCGGTTGAGAGAGGCCGGCGCGAAGCGCAGCAGCATAGCCGCAGCAAAAGTCGTTGCCGACTTCATGGGTGCGCGCCAGGTGATGGAGGCATCACGCCTCAACGCATCAAGCATCAGGGAAAAGGCCATTGCACCATCGCCCATGCGCACACAGCGGCGTGCGAGATAGCGCAACTGATACGCCTCCGCACGCGCTTCCCATTGCCGCGCAAAGCCAGGCGAAATGGCGCGAACCTTGTCGCGAACACGCAACCAGGTTTCGAACTGGCGCACCACATTGGCCGACAATCCGCCGGCATTGATGCGATAGCGGGTATAGGCGCCACGAATGCCCTCAAACCGCCAGTGCGTGGTGAGCGCGATGCGGATCCAGCATTCGATATCCTCAGATTGACGAAAGCTCTCATCAAAATAGTCCAGCTCGTTGCGCTGCGGATTGCGAAACGCGATGTCCGTGAACACGTCCCGGCGTATCACCGGGGCAGAGCCATTTCCGACCGGATTGCGCAGGAAGATATCCTGCGGGGTGATGTCATGAAGCTTTGGGCGCTGCAGAATTCGCAGAAGATTGCCATCATCATCCATCATGCGCGAGGCCGCATAGCTGACCCCCAGACCGGGATGATTGCGCAGATGCGAGACATGGCACGCCAACTTGTCGGCTTCCCAGAGATCATCTGAGTCGAGCAGTGCGATGAATTCGCCGCGCGCATTGCGGATGCCGGTATTTCGAGCCCCGGCCAGACCGCGATTTTCCTGAGAGATGATGCGAATGCGCGGGTCATCAAAAGCCCTGCACAATTCCATGGAACGGTCACTGCCAGCATCATCGACAATGATGAGTTCAAAGTCGCGGAAACTCTGCGCAAGTACAGAGTTCACGGCGCCACAGACATAGGCCTCGGTATTATAAACCGGCATGACAACGGAAACGGTGGGATAGGTCTTCATTTTGCGACAAGCTCCTTCAGGGCGGGGACAGGTGCGAGGGCAATGCAGGCGCCCAGCACGGTAAAAAGTGTTCTTTTCGGCTCTCGCAGGATCAGGCCTGGGTCGCGCCTCAGGGCTGTCGAGAGCAGTGAGAGCGCACGCAAAGGCTGGCGCAGGCGTAGTGCGCGGCGTGCGAGATAGCGGTGGAAGGGACCGTAGGCGGCGCGGGCCGCACGTTCGGCTGCAAGTGGATGCGTGGCAGACGCACGCTTGACCAGTTCGCCCCACCCCCTGCGCATGGCGCCCAGGTCAGCCGAGAGACTGTCGGGCGAGGAGCGATAGAAAAACCATTCAGCATCCACTCCCTGAATCTGCCAGCGCCCATCCAGAGCAACACGCACGAGCCAGTCCTGATCCTCGGCGAAGTGAAGACCGTGCTCAAAACCTCCGCACTGGCGAAACACCTGGGCCCGGCAAACAAGATTAGACGTGCTGCACACCTTGTTTTCGGCAAGCAAGTCTGCCGCACTGAGCATGGCAACATGGGGGGTCAGCGTGCCACTAGCCCCCGTGTTGGCATCGAAGAAGCGGGTGCGGCTGAAGGCAACACCGGTGGCAGGGTGCGCGCGGAGAAAGGCCACCATACCGGCCAGGCGTTCTGGCGACCACAAATCATCCGCATCCAGGAAGGCCAGGATATCACCACGCGCGAGGCGCACACCGCGATTGCGGGCGGCGGAAGGACCAGCATTGCGCTGCCGGATAACCCGGATCCGGGAATCTTCCTGCGCCAGCTGTGTGGCGCATGCGGCGGTCTCATCGGGTGAGCCATCATCAATGATGATCAGCTCCCAGTCTGCCAGGGTCTGCGCGCGGACACTTTCGACCGACTGACGCAGTGTCGAAACAGCCCTGTACGCGGGCATGATGACGGAAACGCTTGGCGGGTGAGACATGATCAAGCCTCCCTTGCCTGAAGCGAACCTGCAGCCGGTTTTGCCGGAAGCAGGGTGGCGAACAGAGCTATCGAGAAAGTGGTCACGCCGACAATCGAGGTAGCCGCTG
>JALEGE010000029.1 GCA_022760335.1 Hyphomonadaceae bacterium | reverse complement strand
GATGCTTGTGAGCGTGGCCGGGCCCAGATCATAGTTCATCGTGAGCGCCGCAAGCATGAAGTCATCTTCGACAGGCTGAGGTGAGGTTGTCTGCACCTTATAGCCCAGGAGATTTGACTGGTATTGAGCCTGATCATCGCCCTCGGCGGACTGATAGAAAATGCTCGGAATGATTTCGAGCTGCTCAATCGGCTGGTACAGAAGCGCCCCTTTCAGGGCCAGTGATTCCGTTTCGTTGATGTCCTCATCAAGCACTGCCGATGAGGTGCGGCTCACCTGATCTACCCAACCACCATCACGACGGTAAAATGCTGACGCGCGATAGCCCAGCGTGTCTTCGACCAGAGGCCCGCCAGCGGCAGCACCGAACTCATAGTTCATGGAACCGCCATCAATGGAGGAAACTTCGGCGCGGAGTTTGCCGCTGGTCGAAGACAATGAAGGTTGCGCGGTGATCAGGCGGATCGTGCCGCCCATGGAGCCACTGCCATAAAGCGTACCCTGCGGCCCACGCAGGACCTCGATACGCGACATGTCGAACAATTTCAGATCAGCACTACTGCTGAACAGGGTCGTGCGAACCTGAATTGGGCTGTCATCGAGATAATAACCGACCGTCGCCTCGCCGGCGCTGGACGCAATCCCGCGCAGCAAGGGTGTCCCACCGCCATTGAACTGGGACGGCGTGACCACAAGGCCCGGCACCAGCCGTGCATAGTCGGCTAGATTTTTAGCTCCGGCGTCATCAAGAACAGAGTCAGTAACAGCAGAAACTGCCACCGCAACATCCTGGATGTTCTGCGCCCGCTTCTGAGACGTGACCACAACAGTGTCAAAGGACATGACCCGGTCTGCATCTGAATCTGCATCCGGATCTTCTTGTTGAGCAGCTTGTGAAAATGCAGGGCCGGACAGGACTGTTGAGGCCAGAAGCGCTGCAATAATGGTTCTTGAAGTCACACTGTATGTCACGATTATTCCCCGCAAAATAACTAACGTTCGTTAGTTTTTAATCATAATGTCACACTTTCCGCAAGCGGGATTTTTTACCTCCTGCTTCAAGCTGCATTCAATTAAGAGGCGCACGATCATCATGCGCAAAATATAACTTCATATATTTCATACCATTAACCGGGTGCGCTCTTCGCCTCAAATTCACCCCTGCTGTTTTCACATTAAGCGCAAACCGCAAAGACTGCCCAAACCGCGAGCGATAACGCCTAAAAATATAACGAGAGTTAGATATTGCCTGCGCAGGCTTACGACAGTACAGAAACGATCTCAGCCATTTGGAAATTTTAATGGACGCTTCAAAGTCACACCCCAGCCAAACCACTCATTGGCGCGCCTGGTATACCATAAGTCTGCTGTCCATCGCTTATACCTTGTCCGCGATTGACCGGCTGGCACTTTCGCTGATCACAGATGATGTAAAGCAGGACCTTTCCATCACCGACACACAGTTCAGCTTACTGACAGGGCTGGCATTTGCGGCAATCTATACCTTCTCGGCCATTCCACTTGCACGGATCTCGGACCACCACGGTCGAAAATGGGTGATCGTCGCCGGGGTGTTTCTCTGGGGCGCAATGACGGCCGCGTGCGGGCTCGCTGAAAGCTTCTTCATATTGTTTATTTTTAGAATGGGTGTTGGCCTTGGGGAGGCGACCCTGACAGCCAATGCCTACGCTTTTGTGCCCGAAATCTTTGATCGCAAGAACCAGGCTCGTGCCATGTCTCTTTTCATCATAGGCGGCGCCCTTGGCTATGGTGGTTCTCTTCTCTTTGGCGGTCTCTTGATAGGCTTCTTCGCCGAGTATGGGTCACCACTGGGCTTCCTTCCCGAATCACCATGGCGTCTTCTGCTTCTGACATTCGGCGGCATCACATTGATGCTGGTTCTGCCCCTCATGGGCATAATGGATTCCAGGTCACCGAAACCTGCCAACGCGACACTGTCAGCCAGCAAGGTGCGGGTATTCCCATATTTCAAGCAGCACTTCCGTGCCATGTCAGGCTTGATGATCGGCGCGCCGCTTCTGAACATTGTTGCGATGGCCATGCTTGTCTGGCTGCCACCCTTTTTCATTCGTACACATGGCTGGGACACTGCCCGTACAGGACTAACGGTCGGCATCGTCCTGATCCTGGTCAGCATTGCCACTGCATTTGCTGCAGGATGGATCGCAACGCGCTTTTCCGGACCTGACCGCGCGCGCAGGATCATGGGCTTTTTGGGTAGAGCGAGTCTACTCGCCGCCCCTCTCCTCACGCTCGGCGTTCTCGTCGGTCAAGCTTATCTTGCCATCGGTTTCATTGCTGCCGCATATGGCCTGGTGGCTTTTGTCAGCACACTCGCCCCCCTTGCACTGCAAGATTCCATCCCTGCTGGCGCGCGCGCCCAATTCTCTGCCGTTTTCCTTCTGGTGGCGAATCTCGCTGGTCTTGCCATCGGCCCAACCCTGGTGGCCCTGGTAACAGATTATGTGCTTGGGTCGCCGGAAATGGTCGGCATCGCGTTGGGAACAACCGGGCTGATCTGCCTGTTGGCGGCAGCAGCGACGATCTTTGCATCCAACGAAAAATTGTCCGCGCTGTCTCAGGACCGGCTAGCTGATAGTTAGGCGGTAATGCCGACAAGTCTGAGGGAGAGATTGGCAAAATCTTCGGCCACTTGCTCGGCGGAAAGGCGCCCTTCCTTGCGGAACCAATAGACACTGTGATCGATCAGTCCGATGATCGAGTAACACGTGACCAATTCATCGCGAACATTGAAGCGCCCGACTTCGTTGCCGCTCTTGATGACCTCCCGCAACATGCTGAGAAATTCGTTTTGCTTGCTTCGCAAGATCTCACGGCGGGACTCTGGCAAGCCCTGGGACAAATGAGACACCCCATAGATATTCACATTCAGGAACGGGGTCGTGTCGAGGCGTTCGAGTTGCCAAAGTGTATTGGCCTTCACAATCGCTTCCAGGCGATCTGCCGGGTCAGATCCTGCAGCAAAATAGGCTGACCTGCAGCTTGAGTTGAAGCTTTCAATCGACTCATGAAGATAGGCGAAAAGCAAATCTTCCTTGCCCGAAAAATGATGATAGATCGACGCGGCCTTGATCCCCAGTTCAGATGCAATCATCCGCATGGTCGTACCCTGAAATCCGTGCGTTACGAACAGGGTAGACGCAACCTCAAGGATATCTTCTTTCGAAACTGAAGCAGAAGAAGAAGCTGGCGGACGTCCGGGTTTTTTTCGTGTCTGGGTCATTTATCAGGGACGTTATAAGCTTTGATCTTATGCATACTTTGATTGCGGCGGATTTGCCAGCCAGTTTCCTATGCTGTCCCCGAAATTCATTGCGCGAACATTGTCTTCTGACACCACATGCTCAGATCGGCAGTCCAGGCTTTCGAACCGCCGTGCGAATTGCGATACTGGAGGTGATACGCGCAACTCCAGGCAAACGCGTGAGGCGCGTCGCATGCAAGCTTTCAAATGCGGCGACATCCTTCACCACAACACGCATGAGATAGTCCGACGTACCGGTCATGAGGTAGCATTCGAGAATCTCTTCCACCTTGGAGGCAGCTGCTTCAAACTCAGCCAGGGTTGCCTCCGATTGGGAAGTGAGCGTGACCGACAGGAACGCCATCAGGCCTAAGCCCATACGCGCAGGGTCTATCAATGCGCTGTACCCGACAATCACCTCTGAGCGTTCCAGCTCTCTCAATCTGCGCGAGCAAGCCGATTCCGACAGGTTCACCTGCGTGGCGATCTCCGCATTTGACGCCCTGCCATTGTCTTGGAGGCACCGCAGTATCTGCACATCTTTTTCATTCATTTCGCAGCTTCTTGTCGCGATAAGAGAAATTCGACAGTTTCATGCAAAAAACGCACTGGCAATCCCCAATCAAGCAGGACATTTCATCGACCTCGCACTAACCTCTCAATATTGACTGGCTCAGGAGCAAGATGATGCGTGTTGGCGTTCCCAAGGAAATCAAAGACAGTGAGCACCGGGTTGGCCTGACACCTTCAGCCGTACGCGAATACACAATGCATGGTCATGAGGTTTTCGTCCAAGCAGGTGCTGGCGAAGGCGCTGGCTATCTCGACGATGATTATACCGGCGCAGGGGCGCAAATACTGCCGGATGCAGACGCAGTCTTTGATCGCACACAGATGATCATCAAGGTCAAGGAACCCCAACCGACCGAGTGGGTGAAGCTGAGACCAGACCAGATCCTGTTCACCTATCTGCATCTTGCCCCCGACCGGGCACAAACGGATGGTCTCCTCAAGTCAGGTTGCGCGGCAATTGCCTATGAAACAGTGACCGATGCTCATGGCGGCCTGCCGCTATTGGCTCCCATGAGTGAGGTTGCGGGACGACTTGCAATGTTCTCAGCCGCCGAGACCCTGCTCAAGCACAGAGGGGGCATGGGCCTGCTCTTCTGCGGCGTGCCTGGCGTACCACCTGCCCGGATCCTCATTCTGGGCGGCGGGGTGGTCGGACTGAATGCCGCGCGCATGGCGCTTGGGGTCAACGCGGAGGTCGTCGTCCTTGAACGATCGATACCGCGGATGCGTCTGATTGATGACCTGTTCGCCGGCCGCGTCACAACGCGCTACTCCTCATCAACTGCAATTGAGGAAGAAATTGAGAGGGCAGATGCTGTCATCGGTGCCGTACTCACCGCCGGCGCAACTGCGCCGAAGCTCCTTACCCGGTCAAATTTAGGTCGCATGAAACGCGGCAGCGTGCTGGTGGATGTCTCTATCGATCAAGGCGGATGCTTCGAAACTTCAAGACCTACGACACATGCCGATCCGGCTTATCTGGTTGACGATGTGGTGCATTACTGCGTTGCCAACATGCCCGGCACGGCGCCGCGCACCTCCTCTGAAGCGCTCGGCAATGCCACATTGCCATATGGCCTCGCACTGGCCGATCAGGGCCTGGACGCGCTCAAGCGAGATCCGCATCTGGCAAGGGGGCTGAACGTGATGGATAGCAAACTGACCCATCCCGCCGTGGCCAAGGCGTTCGGAATGGAGCATGTCGACCCATTTGAAGCCTGGTCCTGAAGCCGCACAAACCTCAAACCCACCTAAAAAAACCGGGCAGACAGTTCGATACTAGAGATCCCTCTCGGTCCGGTAGACCGGCGCCAAATGGGGCGCAACCCGCCAGGCAACAGAGCGAAACAAATCGACTTCCGCGCCAAGGCTCTCAGGCTTCGGGGAGCTTGGGTCCGGCTGGGATATGACAAGCTCGACAAGCTCAAGTCCGCGCGCGCGCAGAGCATCGATCGCGGTGAGCGTGTGGGAGACCGCACCAAGATACGGCGCCGCGACCAGTATGACGGGCAGTCCAAGATCCGCCATGAAATCGATCTGCAAGTGATCATCCGTCAAAGGGGACATGACCCCGCCAGCGCCTTCGACCAGCACGCGGTCGCAATTGGACTCGGCAATCGCTTGCCGGGTAAAACTCAGGATACCCTCATAATCCTGAACCAGGCCGGCCTGGCGCATGGCGACATTCGGCGCAAGCGGCGCCTCAAAGCGGTGACGGCAGATCCGTCCAACAGCTTGGGGCGTGACGGTTTCCCCGCATGCAGTAAGCAAATGTCCCGCATCGGACTCGGCTAAATCCGCCTCACCAAAACCACTCATCACAGGTTTCAGCCCCAATACGCTCAAACTCTCGCCACGCCAGGCTTCAATCAGGCGCGAAGAGACATAGGTCTTGCCTATCTCTGTCCCGATGGCCGTAACAAAACAGGCGTTCATTATGCCAATGCTCGCTTCAAAGCATCCGCAAGCCCTTCGACATGCGCCTCGGAATGTCCCGCCGAGAATGTAATACGCAAGCGTGATGTCCCTTCCGGCACTGTGGGCGGGCGTATCGCGGTAACAAGATAGCCAGCAGCTTCCAATTCGGCCGAGATCGACATGGCATGCGCTTCCGCACCGAGGATCATGGGCACAATGACGCTTGATGGTTCCGGCAAGCCCATCAGGCTGCAAAAGCGTTTGGCATGTCCGCGCGCCCGCAGGCCCAGCTCCGGTTCAGCCTGCATGATCTCTAGTGCCTTGATGGCAGCGGCGAGAACGGGCGGGGGCAGACCCGTTGTGTAGACAAGGCTTCGCGCGCGGCTCGTCAGCAGGTCTATGACAGGGGCTGGCCCACACACATATCCACCATAGGCGCCGGCCGCCTTGGAGAGTGTGCCCATCTGCAGGTGCGCGGGATTGTCATCGGTTACCACACCCAGCCCGTGGGCATCATCGGTCATCAGCCAAGCCTCATGCTCCTCACAAAGGGCGGCGAGTGCCTCCAGCGGCGCAAGGTCGCCATCCATGGAAAACACTGTCTCGGTAAGAACCAGAATTTGGCCATGAGCCGTGCCAGCAAGCGCTCTCGCATGGTCGAGATCATTGTGGCGGAAAATCCGGATTTCGGCGCCGGAAAGACGCGCCCCCGCATGCATGCAGGCATGGGATAGCTCGTCCATCAAGATCGTGTCGCCACGGCCGATCAGTGCCGGAATCGTCCCGACATTGGCAAGATAGCCCGAGCCAAAAACCCTGGCCGCCGGCAGGCCCTTCATCTCGGCAAGCCGGGTTTCCAATTTGCCATTCAGCGGACAATCCCCAGTCACAAGACGGGACGCACCCGCGCCACACCCCCACTCACGCGCTGCTTTTGTCGCCGCCGCGATCACACGGGGATCGAAAGCGAGCGAAAGATAGTCATTGTCGCAAAAAGAGATGAAATCGCGGCTGTGCCTGCGAGCCTGCATACCGGAATGACGCGCTGTTGGCCTCAGTGATCGACGCCGACCCGTGGCGTCTAGCCGCGCAAGGTGGCCTTCTGCAAACTCTGTCAGGCGATCTAAAGAACTCATACAGGTCGGCTTTCTCGATCCGTGCCAGTGCCCGCCCTAAGCATATGCGGTGTGGCTGTAACTCACTCCGGATGTCAGGAACACGAAACATGACAAGGCGCAATGACTGGTACAGATCCGGGCTTGAGCATATCTGGCTGCCCTATGCGCAGATGAAGACCCTGCCCGATCCGGTTTCCGCGGTCGCCACGCGCGGTTGCTTGCTGACCCTTGAAGATGGCCGCACCCTCGTCGATGGGGTTGGCTCCTGGTGGACGAGCGTGCACGGCTATAATCATCCAGTCCTGCTCGCTGCAGCCCATGCTCAACTTGATGCCATGCCGCATGTCATGCTCGGCGGCCTGGCGCATGAACAGGCCTATAGGCTGGCCACACGCCTGGCGGAAACGACGCCCGGATCGCTTTCGAAAGTTTTCTTCACCGAGTCCGGCTCTGTGGCCGTCGAAGTGGCAATGAAAATCGCAGTGCAATATGCCCTCAACCTGCACGGCGAACGGCGCACACGCTTTGTCTCCTTCACCGGGGGTTATCACGGAGACACCTTTGCGACCATGTCCGTGTGCGATCCCGAAGAGGGCATGCACAGACTGTTTTCCGGCGTGGTTCCCGAGCAATATGTCATCGACCTGCCCGACAATGAGGCACGGATTGACGCACTGGAAAGTCTGCTCGCTGAGCGAGGCGATATCGCCGCGGTGATGGTCGAACCTCTGATCCAGGGCGCCGGCGGCATGCGGATGCATACCCCCGGCGTACTTCAGGCCCTACGCGAGGCCTGTGATCGTCATGGCGTTTTGCTCATCTTCGACGAGATCTTCACTGGCTTCGGGCGCACTGGCCAGATGTTCGCGGCCGATCGAGCGGGTGTCACGCCCGACATCATGTGTCTCGGCAAGGCATTGACGGGTGGGGTCACGCCTCTGGCGGCGACCATAGCCAGCGCCGATGTCTATGCCGCTTTCCACACTGACGCCCCCGAGCATGCCCTGATGCACGGGCCGACCTTCACCGGCCATGCTGTGGGTTGCGCGGTTGCCAATGCCGGGCTTGACCTGTTCGAAAGCGAGCCGCGCCTGGATGAGGCGCGCGCCCTGGAACAGGCACTGCTTGCGGATCTTTCACCCCTGGCCGACCGGCCAAGCGTGGGTGATGTACGCGTATGCGGGGCAGTCGCCGCGGTCGAGTTCGAGACCGAATTCGATGTCGAAGCCGCGCGAGCCTGGTTCATTTCCCGTGGCACTTTCATCCGCCCACTCGGACGAGTTGTCTATCTCACCCCCGCCTACACCATCCCCCGCGAGGCCCTGACGGCGTTGACGAGCGCAATTGGCGACTTCTGCGACGGGGTGGGATCTCTGTAAGGCAGGCTGGCCTTCATTCCCAGACGCGCGCCTATCTTTTTAATCCGAAAGCTACTGCCAGCCTTCCAGACCATAGAACGTTGCAAAGTCGTCACTCCAGATCATGTCGAAGGTTGGTTCAAGCCAGGATGGCGGGATCTTCTCGGCACTCCAGCCAGGATCGAAGCCCCACCTCCCCTGATCAACCCTGTCAAATTCTGCGGGCCCGGTGTGGCGTAGCTCGCTTGCGAGACTTGTGAGGTTTGAGAAGTTGAACGCATTTTCCGGCAGGGCGCGGTGCAGCGGGGCTTCGCCGCCCGTGGTCAGCTCGTCCGGACTGGCAACAGCCGGCGCCGCTGGCACGCTGGCCGACCCAGGCAGGCTCACCGCGGCGAGCACATCGGCCAGCTGGGCGTTCTGGAAGGTCGCGCTGACGCCGCCCCTGGTGAACACGACATCCGCCCCGGCCTGGGCGAAATCTGCCACCGCCGCGCCGGCATCGCCATAGCCGAAGCCGCTCAGCTCCACCGTGTCGCCGGCGGTGAAATCGGTTACCGTGTCGCTACCGGCATGCAGCGCGTCGAAGACGAAGGTGTCATCGCCCCGATCCCCGGTCAGCACATCATCGCCGAGGCCGCCGACCAGCCGGTCATCCTGGAAGCTGCCGGTCAGCGTATCATCGCCCGCCCCGCCATCGAGATCATAGGCCTGGCCGCGATTATTGCCGCGCACCCGGTCATCGCCATCGGCGCCGCGGAACACCTCAAAGCCATAGCGCGAGAAGACATTGGTGACGAATTGCGACCCCGCCTCCATCACCAGCGTGTCGCGGCCCTGGCCGCCAATATTGAGGATGCCATTGGCGCCGGTGCGCGCATCATTGCCGTCCATGATGATGATGTCGTCGCCAGCACCGCCGAACAGCAGGTCGGCGCCCGCACCACCAACAAGCCTGTCATTGCCGTCATTGCCGGTCAGCTCGTCATCGCCCGCACCGCCGTCGAGATCGTAATCGACCGCGGCGAGATTACCGCGCACCCGGTCATTGAGCTCCGCGCCGCGAAACGCCTCGAACCCGAAAACGCCGAGACCATTGGTGACCAGCCGCGCGCCGGCCTCCAGCACCAGCGTGTCGAAACCCGCGCCGCCCAGGTCGATCGCGCCATTGGCGTCGGTGCGGATATCATCGCCGTCGAGATGGATCGTATCATCACCGGCCCCGCCCAATAGCAGGTCAACGCCCAGACCACCGATCAACGTGTCGTTGCCGCCACGCCCAAGCAAACGGTTGTCGCCATCATTGCCAGTAAGTCTATCATCGCCAGAACCGCCGATTGCCCTCTCGATCTCCACGCCTTCGGCAAGCGTGAAGCCGCCATGCACACCAGAAACATAGGAAAGGAACCCGCCTCCGCCCTGTGCGTAGCTCACTGTGGCCGGCCGCAAATCGATCACAGCGTCGCCAGAGCCATCATGGCGGATGGCATCATTGCCACCCGTGTCCCAGATGGCCTGCCAACCAGACCCGGGCGCGTTCGCCTCGGGCAGCAAATAGGTGTCGCTTCCGGGACTTGCCGTTTCCTTCACCGGAAACAAGGCCTGGAGAGCCGCGATGTCGAGCGCGCCAAGACCGGCGGCCCAACCGAAATCATAAAAGGGCGAGACACCATAGGGAGACGCCACCCAGCCATCATTCAAGGACTGGGTCGTAAAGACTCCCTGGTTGAGACTGCCATCGCCAAGATCGAAGGGACCCTCGACACCGTTCAGGCGCAGGCCATTGCCGCCGGGCTCAAAGGGGTGCCCAAGCCCCAAGGTCTGGCCGATTCCGTAAAGCAAAAGACCAAAGCCATAATCACCTGGCACCAGACTATCTTGTGTGAAAGCGTCTGTTGCGCTGGAAAAAACCGCCACGGGCTTGGGGCGATCCTCGCTTGCATTGAGAGCCTCGACAAGGAGGCTCGGGTCCGCAGTGCTCATCAACACAATATCGGCGGCTATGAGCCTGTCGACGAAGACAAAATCCACATCGATGACCTTCGCAATGAGATCAAGGGCGGTTTGGATTCCTGCCTGCCCGCTGGCCGTCCACCCGGTGGAAATCAATCCATCAAAGGTAAAGCCGCTATCGGGCAAAAAGACTTCGATCACCGTATCCGTAACATCGGCTGTATCGATGATGCCATTGATTGGATTGGCCGCAGCTTGCAAACTGGCTGAGACGGAATAGTCGCCGAGTCCTTTTGGAAAAGAAGCAGCGCGAACTTCCAGATAAGCCTTCCCGGTGAAATTTGCGGCGAAATCGATTGTCTCGACAATGCTATCACCCGTGATCTCTGCCAGGGGTGTCCCATTTGCGTCGACCACGCGGATATGCCCCCGGAAGAGCTGATTGTAGACATAATCCACACCGCTGGTGAAGTCGAAACGATAGGTCTGGCCGGCAATGACATCGACAGCAAACCAGTCCCGGTCGGAACCGGAATCGATTGCACTGGGCACCGACGCGCCATCCACAATCAACTGTCCCGCAGAGGCAGCCGTGTTCCCCGCATCGCCTGGTTCTGAGATCGTCGTGGCGAGGAAGGAATAGGTGCCGCGTGCATCGGAATTGTTGCCTACGACATGCAGATAATAGGTCCCGGCCTCATCAAATGTGTATTCCAAAGCGCGCTGACGACCGGACTCGAAAATCCGATGTGAGAAATTATAATCCGGCAAACCATTCTCGCCGACAATGGTAAAATTTACACTCTGAAAACCGTCTCGCACTTCGAAACGCACTGTCTCGCCAGCCTCGGCGGTGAAGCTGAACCAGTCCTTATCCTTGCGATACTGGATCTCGCCGGTCGCTGCGGCACCGTTGATCTCGATTGTCCCCGCCCGCGCAGCATTGTCGGCGTAATCGTCATCACTCACCCGGACGCGGAAGACATAATCGCCTGTCGTCTGCCGGGTGTCTTCAACATTCACCCTGAATGTTCCCGCCTCGCGAAAAGTATGATGAACGCTCCGGCCAATACTGGAGGCCGTGTTGAACTGTACGCCATCCTCATAAAACCCCAGTGCGATCTTGGCGTCCGGGTCCGCCAGGGAAAACGCGACTGTCTCACCCGCCTCCACTGTGATCTCGTAAAAGTCGACATCCTGGTCGAAATCCCATGTCCCGGCGCGATTTTGGCCGATTGCGATGGAGGTCGGGTTGAGGATGTTGTTGTCCTCAGGAAGCGAGGTAAGACGGATCGAGATTGCACCGATCTGGTCCGGCGTCCGGGCATGGTTTTCTAGATAATAGGTGCCTGCCTCCTCGAAAATGAAAGCCTTTTCGCCCTGGCCGTTGAAGGTTGTGAAGTATGTCAGAAACGCGCCATCGGCGCGATAGATGTTGCTATGTAAATGTATGGCGGAAACTGATGTCGTATTGAAAACAATCTGCTCGCCCGCTTCCACGGTAAAGCTGAACCAGTCGACATCATCATTATAATCTAGATTTCCAGAATAGGTGCCGCCATCGACAGTCAGCGCACGGGCGCTTCCTTGTTGGTTTCCAGCGTCATCGCCAAGGATGCGGGTTGCCGTAAGGGTGTAGGCATTGTCATCGATGGACTGATTGTATGTGCCAATTTCAGCAACACCGACATAATACAATCCGGCGGCAAGGTCGACGGCGAGCCCGGAGGCCGCATAAACAAGCGAGAGGCTGTCAATCGGCACCCCGAAGGCATCATAGACGACAAGACCTGCGGCGGTGAAACGGTCGATTGGGTTGACCTTGAACAGAACGGTTTGCTCGGTAAAGATCTCAACCGAGAAAAGATCGAAATCGCCCTTGAAATCATAGGCTCCATTTACCGCTGGACCGTCTACAGTGAGAGATGTTGTCGTGCTCAGATCATCTGGCGTGTCAGTCGTCACGAGATCGACGTCGAATGTATAGTCGACCACGCCATTGATCTGGGCGTAGACAGTTACGAAATGCGTGCCCGTTTCCTCAAAAATCCAGGGAAACCGACTGTCTCGACTTAGAGGATTCGACCTGATCACTTCTCCAAAACGGTTTTGGATCACGATCCCATAGGAATGATCACCCTCAGCCAGGGTGAAATCGAAGGCGATGATGTCGCCTGCCGTTACATCGATTGCAAAGACATCGAGATCTTCGCCACTGCCATCTGCCACACCTGAAACCCTGCTGCCAATCGAGATGTCTGTTGCATCAAGCGGCGTATTTCCATGGTCTCCATCCTCGGCAATCACTCCACCCGTGGCAGCTGGCAATGAAAAAGGGAGATCAATACCTGATGACGTGACATCGAGTATAGGAATTGTAGACGCGGCCTGACGAAGGATCTCCCGTTCAGGCTGAAAATTTGCCAGAATCCAGTTTTTTCGAAACACACTCTGCCAGGGTTCGCCTGGTGATTCAGGCAGTTGCCATTGCGCCCACCACTCATGCTCACGCAGAAATTGAACCATCACCGCCCCCCTTGCTCGATAATGCGGCCATTCCTGACACACACCCCGAGCTATTCACTGACACGAAGACTGCTCGCCGACACTCACTTTCGCGTGTCAGGCGTATTCATGGTCCGAGATGAGCGGCGTTTGTTCGCCACCTTCAGGTTCGAGGCATTTGCCCGCATGCTTTACAGGCCAGAATAGATCGACTTGTACCAAATATCCGTCAGGAATTCTGCAAGCTCTCTCTCATCCGCGAAACTGCGCTCCACGATGTCGGCCAGATCCGAGTTCGCTTCGCTGAGCAAACGACGTGTGAAATCATCCGTCATTGAGCTCAGAGCGGCACTCAACACACGCGCATGATCAATATTGAGGCCGGCTCTTCGATGAAAGGCATACGCCATGCGCTCCATATATTGGCTATTGAGCCCATCATAATATGCCGCACACGCCTCGATTTCGAAGCCAACCTGCAAGGTGCTGCGCATCAGGCCAGAATTGGCCTTCGCGATCCGTAGCCAGGCAAGATTGGCCTCCAGCAATGCTTCCTTATTGTCCTTTGGGGCGCGCACTCCGGAGAGGTGATTAAAGATTGCATCTGAAAACTGCGACAGCGCGATTTGAGTGATCTCGGCCTTGTTTTCGAAGTACTGATAGAAGGCCGCACTGGAGACTTTTGCCCTGTCGCAGATGTCGGATATCCGAACATCGTGATAGCCGCGTTCATTCAACAAACTTGCCGTCGCCCAGACCAGCGACCGCCGTGTCCGCTCACCCTTTCGCAGGGATGCATCCGCACGCAGCTCGGCCTTTAACTGGTCGGGGAAACCACGCTCAATAAGCGAGGTATTTTCAGGCATTTCTGGACGCACATTTGCTTTAGTTCTCACCGTCATATGCTAAGTTTCCACGATGGTCATTAAAACATCAAGAAGAACACTCCTTGCGAGTGGCGTAGCTGGCTTGGGCGCTCTCGCCCTGCCGGGATTTTCCACGGCGCAAACCGCAGTTGCAAAGCCTGTTTTTGGGTCCAACGGGGCCGCGGCGACGAGCCAACCCCTCGCAACGGCGGCTGCTTTGCACATTCTGCAGAACGGCGGGAGTGCGGTTGATGCAGCAATCGCTGCTGCAGCCATGCTTGGATTGACCGAGCCTTTGATGTCGGGCCCCGGCGGCGATCTCTTCGCGCAGGTCTACGATCCTCATGAGGGCCGTCTCTTCGCCCTGGATAGCGCAGGCGCAACCGGCACCCGATTTTCGCTACAGGACATGCAATCGGCTGCAGGCACTTCCGACATGCCCAAACATGGCTCTCACAGTGTGTCGATTCCCGGTGCGATCGCGGGTTGGTTCGCCCTTCATGAACGGTTTGGGAAGCTCGGCATGGATCAGATCCTTGCGCCGGCGATCGCAGCCGCCAAGGCGGGATTTCCGGTGGGCGTTCAAACCTCAACCGACTGGCAATCGGCAAAGTGGCTGAACAGAAGCGCACCTGGTGTCGTTGGAGATTTTTCTGAATTCGATTCCGTGTTCCAGCCAGACGGAAAAACGCCACGCCCAGGCGAACAGTTTCAGAATGCCGCTTATGCAGCCTCGCTCGAAATCATCCGCGATGCGGGTACGGATGCGGTTTATGGCGACGGCCCGATCGCACGCGCGATATTGAGCGCACTTGGTGAGGAACACGCCATCGGCGCGCAAGACCTGGCTGGTCATGAGGCTGTCTGGCGCACACCATTGAGCACGCAATATCGCGGGGCTGAAATTTTCCAGCTCCCGCCACCTGGCCAGGGTGTATCCACGCTCCAAATTCTCGCGCTTCTGGACGCTTTCGATATCGGCTCCATGGAGTTCTCATCGCCCGAACGTCTGCATTTGCTTATGGAGGCGACCAAGATCGCTTATCGGGACCGTGCAGCTATGATTGGCGATGGCGCAAGTGTCGAGGTTTTGGCGCCAGAGCGTCTGGCAAAGCAATGCGAGGAAATTGATCTGGAACGGGCATCAGGTGACGTGGATGTGCCTCTGCAAGACGGCGACACATCCTACCTGTCTGTTGCCGACCATAGCGGTATGATGGTGTCGCTTATCACCAGTGTTTCAGGTCCGTTCGGCTCAGGCATTGTTGCTGCTGGAACAGGCTTTTGTCTGCAAAACCGCGCGGCAGGCTTCAATCTCATCCCTGGCCACGCCAATGCCTTCGCACCCGGCAAGCGCCCCTTTCATACGATCATCCCCGGCTTTGCGATGCGCGATGGTGCGCCCTGGCTCGCCTTCGGCGTGATGGGCGGTGCAATGCAGCCCCAGGGGCAGGCGCAAATCCTTTCGGCTATTCTCGATCATGGCGACGATATCCAGGCAGCAGGCCACCGCCCACGCCTTCGGCTTTATGGTGGCCCGCAGCCCGAAACTCGCACAGTCTCAGACCCCGTATGGCGGATTGAGCACGGCTTCCCAGACGACACGCTGGAAGCTTTGCGGGCCAAAGGCCACCGGATAGAACTCGGCCTCCCCAACCCGTATGTTCGCTATGGTGGATACCAGTGCGTAGAACGCCGCAATGGCGCCTATGCCGCAGCGACCGAACCACGAAATGACGGTGTCGCCCTCGCCTACTAAGGCCTTTCCCCTCAAATTCATCACACCGCGCAGATGGATTTGAGGAAGAAAAGCTCTAGGTTTGTATTTCAACCCGGTCCGCAGCCTCGCGAGCCAAAGCCTGGCGGTCGACCTTGCCATTTGCAAGCGTCGGAAACTCATCGATCAGGAAGATCTGCTTCGGCCTTTTATAGCCCGCGAGGCGGGCCTTGAGATGGTCTTGAACAATATCGATGTCCACACTGCCAGACTTGGCCAGGACAAACGCAATTCCAACTTCGCCAAACAGCTGATCTGGAGCCGGGGCCACAATTGCCGCGGCGATCCCGGGGTGTGCTTCAAGCGCTTGCTCGACCTCTTGTGGATACACATTGTATCCGCCGGATTTGAACATCAGCGAGGCGCGCCCGGTTAGCTGAATTTGGCCATCTGGAAGGCGCCGCGCGAGGTCACCGGTCTTGTAAAAGCCGTCCTCTGTGAAGGCCGCCGCTGTTTTCTCCGGCGCATTCCAGTAGCCGGGTGTGATCGTCGGTCCTCTGACCTGAATCTCGCCTGTCTCCCCATCTGACAAGCGCATCTCGAAATCAGGCGTAGGGTGTCCGACTGTATCGAGCAGGTCAAATGGGGTCTCTGTCGCTTCAGAAATCGTGATCGAGGCGACTGATTCTGTCATGCCGTAGCTTGTGACAATCCGCGGTGCCACGGTGCCGAGTGTCTCCAGCAGGCTGGCCGGTGCCCGCCCGCCACTGAACATGGCGCGCTCCAGGCTGGACAGATCGTAGGCGTCGAACCGCTCGCTGCACAGCTGCAGAGAGGCCGGCACACCGCCCAGTGCATTCAGGCGATGGGTTTCTATGGCGGCGCAGACCCCATCGGCCGAGAAGCGCTCAAGGAAGACCAGTGTGCCCCCGGTCGCCAGCGGCAAGCCGATTATGTCGCTCGCGCCACCAATATGATTGACCGGCAAATAGTGCGCCAGGCTGACACGCGTGAGGCCCCAGGCCCTGGCCCGCCGCTTTGCTGCTGTCGCCATGGCCTGCGTTTTCACCATCGCGGCCTTGGGTGCGCCTGTTGTGCCGGATGTAAACACGAACATGGAGACGCCCTGAGGGGGGCGCGGCGCACCGTCCTGCTTCAGCTTTAGCCCGGCCCAGGCTGTCTCCTGCGGCGCGTCACGACCATCAAGACGAATGCAATATACGCCGCAGGCTTCCAGCGCGGCGATCAGCGGGCGCATGTCCACACCGCCAATCTGTTCGCGCACCAGTGCGAGATGCGCGCCTGTCTCACGCGCCACATGAACGACTTCCTGCGGGGTGTATTTGGGGTTCACGCCGACCCACACCGCACCGGCGCGTTCTGCACCCAGGAGGCTGGCGAGGAAATCGCCACTTGGCGGCACAAGCGCCAGAATGCGCGCCCCATTCGTCGCCCCGGCATCTGAAAACCGTCCGGCATATGTATCGATGAGGGCATCCAGACCGGCATAACTTGTCGAGCGGTCACCTTCCACATAGGCAATCGCATTGGGGGTCGTATCCGCCCAATGACGGACAAAAGCGCCAAGGCTGGAGGCCAGCTCGATTTCTGTGTGAAGTTCCATCATGACCTCATCGCCCGCCTGAAAAAGAAAAGCCCGACAAAGCTCAATGCAATAAGACCTGCGGGTAATCCGCCACCAAGCCAGAGGATCATCTGATCGGTTCCGCCCGGCTGCACATCCGGCCCTTCGCCTTCAATGAACCCGACAAGATCAAGCCCAACGCCAAAGAGAAACGGCGCAAAGGCGAGCCCGAACTTTTCCAAGGCCGTCCACACCCCTGTGAACACACCTTCCTGGCCAAACCCCTTGTCTGCGCCATGCTTGTGGATCGTATCGGTCAGCAGCGCATAGGGGATCATCTGGACTGCAGCGAAGGCCGCGCCCATGCCGGCCCCGACAGCAAACAGCATGTGCGGTGTCCATCCCGCGCCAAACAGAGCCAGAGAGAGTGCGCTGAGCGTGTATAGCCCTGCCCCTGCCCCAAAAGCCGCGAGCTTTCCGAGCTTCGCGCAGGCAAAGGTCCAGACCGGCATCGTGAAAAAAGCTGTCAGAAAGGTCACAGCTAGAAAGTCGCCCGCAAGCCCGGTATCTGAATTGAACACAAAGACCGCGAAATAGCTCGCCGCCGCGAGGGTAACGCCAACGGCTGTGATCTGCAGGATATGGGTGACCGACAGCCAGATGAATGCGGGCGTTGCCACTGCGCGGGCGAGCGCGCCAAGGCTGAACGGCGCGGGCTCTGGCGACAGCAGCTTCACGCCCGACAGGCTGAAAACGGCTGTCAGCATCGCCCCGGCGGTAATGGTCGCCAGGGTGAGTCCAGCCGCGCCATAAGCTGCCTTATCGCCACCATAGGCTGCAACCAGATAGGGCGGCAGCGCAGACCCGACCAACACGCCCAGCATCACGAAAGCGGTGCGGTAAGACATGATGCGCGTGCGCTCATCGCCATCATCGCTAAGCTCGGCCGGGATCGTGATGTAAGGCACGGAGAATAGCGAATAGGCGGTCGCCGAGAGCGTGTATACGATGACGATATACCAGAAGGTCGCAAGCTGTCCCAACCCGTCAGGCACGGCAAACAGCGCGGCAAGCCCGAGCGGCGTCAGCAGCGCACCGGCGAGCAGGAAGGGACGGCGGCGGCCGAATGGGGTGCGTGTCCGGTCGCTCAGGACGCCGACAAAGGGATCTGTCACCATGTCCCACAATTTGGGAATCAGAAGCGCCGTACCTGCAAGCGCGCCGGACACGCCCAGCAATTGGGTCATGTAATACAAAAGCAGCACCGCCGGTGTCGTCGAAAACAAACCCGTGCCAATGGAGCCGAGGGAAAACGCCGTCAGGCGAACTGCGGAAAGACGCGGCGCTGCGATCATTCCGGAGTGTCCAGCATGGCGCGCGCCTGGGCTCTGAGTGCCGCCCGGTCGATCTTACCATTTTTCAATTGCGGGAATGCGGGCGCGATATGGATACGTTTCGGGCGCTTATAATTGGCGAGACGCCCTGCCAGGAAACGCCCAAGCTCATCAAGATCGCAGTCTTTGCCTTCAGCAGGGATGAGGAAAGCATGGCCAACTTCGAAGAAAACCTCATCTGGAACCGGCACGACAACGGCTTCCGCAATGCCGGGATGTTCCAGGATCGCGGCCTCGACCTCGCGCGGATAGACATTATAGCCGCCGGACTTGAACCGTTCCTTCAGCCGGCCCGCCAGTGAAACCCGTCCGTCATCGCGCAGGCGTCCGAGATCGCCGGTCTTCAGCCAGCCATCGGGTGTGAAAGCCGCGCGGGTTGCATCTTCATTGCCCCAATAGCCGGTGAAGTGAAAATCACCCTGCACCTGGATTTCGCCAACCTCTCCGGGCGCGATGTCTTCCCCCGCTTCTGCGGCGATCCTGAGCGGATACGCGTCAACAGGTGCGCCGACAGTGTCGGCCAGCACCTCCCTGTCACAGCCGATCGCCCAGGTGACAGAACCGACGGTCTCGGTCATGCCATAGGCATTGACGACATTTGGACAAATCGCCCGCAGGCGATCGATGAGGGCTGGGCTGGCCGGCGCACCGCTGAACAGTATGCACTTCAATGAGGACAGATCGGCAGTGTGTGCGCTGTCATCATCCAGCGCGAGTTGGAACATGGTCGGGATTTGCCCCCAAAGCGTAGCGCCATGACGCGCCATCAGTTCGAAGCCCTCGGCCGGGTTGAACCTTTGCTGCATGATGACCGCGCCACCAGCCGCGATGGTCGAGGTCAGTATGTCGCCGACCGATCCGATATGGTTGATCGGCAGATTGTTCAGGACCCGGGGTGCGGCATAAGACAGAAGCTGTGACTGGATGACAGACGTCTTGCGTAAGGCGCGATGGCTGATCATTGCGCCCTTGGGCGCGCCGGTCGTGCCCGATGTGTAGACGATCAGTGCCGTGTCATCGGCTGATACCGGTATTGGGTCAGCCAGGCCCTGTTCCGGCACAGGGCTGCTGGCTGGTTCCAGCTCCGCGACGTCGAATGTCTTGATCCCGGCCCTGTCGCGGCAGGCCTGCGCGGCTTCGGATTCCTGCGCGGATGGGTCGATCAGGATGATGCCGGGCTGACAATCGTCCAGGACATGGCCGACTTCGCCCGCTTTGTATTTCGGATTGAGCCCCACCCAGAT
>JALEGE010000028.1 GCA_022760335.1 Hyphomonadaceae bacterium | reverse complement strand
CCGAGGCAGAGGATGCCCCGGATCCTGAGCGTGAGCCTCAGGGTGACCCTGCGCCCGAGCCTGAGCCTGAGCCTGAGCCTGAGCCTGAGCCTGAGCCTGAGCCTGAGCCTGAGCCCGAGCCCGAGCCTGAGCCGACTGTTGAGGCCGACGCGGATACCGAAATGCCCTCAAAGGATGAAGAAGAGGCGGCGGATATTGAGGCCTCGGCAGAGGACGCGCTTCCTGAAGCCGTGGAAGAGATCTCTGCTGAAACAGACACGCCAGAGACTGAAGTGGTTCCCAATGGCGAGGATGAAGTGGCTGTGGATGAGCCCGCTCAGCCGGAAGGGCTGGACAAGCCACGCGCAGGCACGCCCGATGACCTTACCCAGATTGAGGGGATCGGTCCGCGTATTCAGGATGTCCTGAACAGTTTGGGCGTTTATCACTTTGATCAGATCAGCGGCTGGAGCGCGGAGAACGAGGTCTGGGTGGACAAGTATCTCAGTTTTTCTGGCAGGATCTCGCGCGAGCGTTGGGTTGAACAGGCCAAATCCCTGACCAACCTGGGCTGAGCGCTGGGTTCATGCGCGGTTCAAGCCGTACATGTTGAAATAATATGACATCCGGCGGGCCTTTCGCAATCAGAGCCATAGGGTTAACGTCGCCGGCATGAGCCAATTCAGGAGTTTGGTGATGACGCAACCAATTGAACTCGACGAAGCGCTTTTCGAAGAGGCGCCAAGGATAAACATGTCTCGCCGTGGCTTGGTCTGCGGGCTTGCGGCAGGCACTGTGTTTCCTTTCGTCGTGTCGGGCTGCACCACCAATCCCTATACGGGCGAGCAGGAGCTGAACATTTTCGGCGAGGCCCAGATCGCAGAAATGGCCGCAACGGCCTGGAGCGACCTGAAATCCCAGACCCCGCAATCTTCCAACCCCCAGCTGCGCGAGGCTGTGCTTCGCACCTGGAACCGGGTTGAGAGAGTCACCCCGAAGGCCGGTGAACAATGGGATGTCGCCGTGTTCGATACCGATGACGTCAACGCCTTCGTGATGCCGGGCAACCGCGTGGGCGTGTATCGCGGCATTGTCGATCTGTCGGAAAATGAAGACCAGCTCAGCGCTGTGCTCGGCCATGAGGTTGGACATTCTGTCTATCGCCATGCCGGGCGGCGGATGACGCGCGCGACCCTGGCGCAAACAGCATTGATCGCCGGCCAGGTGGCGGTGGTGTCGTCTGAAGAGTTGCGCCAGTATGGCGACCTGATTGTCGGCCTCGGCGGTGCGGCCATGCAGTTTGGTGTGGTGTTGCCCTATTCACGCCAGAGCGAACTTGAAGCTGACAAGGCCGGCGTCGATTACATGCACGCGGCTGGATATGACGTGACCCAGTCGGTGCGCCTCTGGGAGTTGATGGATGCCAAGAGCGCCGGCCAGCGCCCGCCGGAATTCATGTCCACACACCCTGAGCCCGCGCGCCGGGCTGATGAGTTGACCCGCTATATCAATGCCAAGGGATATGCGCTGATTTAGAGCGTCTTAAGCTTAGTCGAAACGTATTTACGCCGCAGACACCTGCGAAGGCAGGTGTCCATGGACAAGCATTTCAACCGGGAGCGCCTGGTTGCGGCTTTCGTCCATGGATGCCTGCCTTCGCAGGCATTCGCGGATCTCTACGTTGCTGCCAAAACTTAAATATTCTAGGCGTCTTCGATAGCAGATGCTTCAGGGGCGGTCGGCGCAAGCTGGCCGCCTTTTTCGCGGGCGGCATGGTCGCAAGCGCGCGCGGTCAGGGCCATGACGGTCAGGGTCGGATTCTGAAAGCCCTGTGACGGAAAGCTGGACGCATCGGTGACGTAGAGCCCCGGCATGTCCCAGCACTGGTTGAACGCGTCCAGCACGCCATCCTCAGGGCGGGCGGCCATCCGCGCCGTGCCGCACTCATGCGCCGAGGTGCCCGGCGTTGCCGGTCCGTCGGGCGGGAGCGTGAGATTCGCCTCACACAGGTCTGCGAGTTCATAGAGCGCCTGGCTCATCACTTTCGTCATTGCCATATCGCGGGTGCCCAGGCCGGCATCAATCACCAGGCTGGGGATGCCCCAGGCATCCTTTTTTGTCGGGTGCAGGCGCACATGGTTGGCCGCATCGGGCACCATCTCCCCGAAAGCCACAGCGGTGAACCAGGACCGGTCGCCATCGCCAGGCGTGCGATAAAGCTGAACCCCAAAGCCGCGATCGCCCCAGCTGCCAGGATCAATCGCGCGGTCGAACCGGGGGAGGAAGCTGCAGCGTCCGTCCGGCGGAGCATAGGGTTTTCCTGGGAGACCAGGGCCGATGCCTTCGGTTTTCACCAGGATATGATCCATCAGATATTTGCCGAGCGCGCCGCTGCGCGCGCCGATGGGGTTATCTGCGAGGGTCGGGCGGCTGAGCATCAGGATACGTGTGGATTCCAGCGGCGAGGCACAGCAGAAGACGATCGGCGCTTTGGCTTCCATGCGCTTTCCGGCTTCCCGGTCATGCCAGGCAACGCCGCACGCGCGTCCGTCCGTGCCGGCCAGCACTTCGCGCACCAAAGCCCCGCGCCGGGCATGGAGATTTCCCGTGGCGGCAGCGGCCTCGATGTGGTTGGGCGGTGCGGCAAAGCGTCCGGCGATGACCGGTGCATCTGGCCAGCGCGCCTCGATTTTGGCTTTCACCTCGATTTCAGCCTCGGTTGGCGTCAGCGCATGGGCGATCTCGCTATCGGGCACATCGGAAATGCCTTCCTGCGTGCCAGCCAGTTGCAACAGGGCTTCGGCCTGACTGTACCATGGGGCGAGCTCTTCAGGGGCGAAGGGCCAGGCGGGGGAAAGCCCGTCCTGTGGATCGAACTCGCGCTCGGAAAAGCGGTAATACTGGCGACCATGGCCGGGCACACAGACGCGCCCGCCGGCCTTTCGCGTGCGCAGCCAGGCATAGTCACGCCCCTCGGCGGTCTCATAGGGATTGTCCAGATCGTCGACAAAGGCGGCTGGATCACGCTCCCAGGCATAGCAGGTGGACTGGACAGGCTGGCGCCGCCGGCCCAGCGCTTTCAGAACTTGGCGTCCCTTGTAGATCACGCGTGGTGGCAGGAAGCGCAGCGCGTGCGGGTTCGCCAAACGCGCAATCGACATGGCCGTGGCCTGTTGAAAGGGCTCGGTGAAAAAGGGGGCGCGCCAACCCGCATCCAGGATCAGGACCTTCAGTCCGGCTTCGCACAAGAGGCGTGCGGCAAGACTGCCGGAGGCGCCTGCGCCAATGACAATGGCATCGAAACCTGCCGAAGCTTCAAGCATGTCGAGCGGCGTGCGCGCGGATATTGCTTGCAGGGATTTGTCGGGGCTGGTCATTTGGTCCAGATCTCCCTTGGCACCGGGATTGCTCGATGGGGCTATTGTGCAGCGATTATGCCAGCTCGGACAAGGCTGTGCAGGTGTTGGGAGGTGCATAAGTGAGTGCACAAGGATTAGCCAGTCGAAGCCGCCTGGGTTTTGGAACAGCCTATCTCGATGCCCGCAAGGGGCACGCTGAGGCCGTGCGCCTTGTGCATGCCGCGCTGGATGCGGGTCTGACCCATATCGACACAGCGCGCCTCTATGGCGACGGATCTGCCGAGGCCGCCATCGGTGAGGCAATCGCCGGGCGGCGCAATGATGTTTTCCTGGTCAGCAAAGCGGGAATCTTGCCGCCCTATAATGGTCCAACCCGGCGGGCGGTAAACAAGGTGCTGCGCACGGGCCGGCGCGTGCCGGGTGCCGCAGCGCTCTTGCCGGAACCGCGCTGGAACGAGCCGGAATTCGGCGCATTCGGACTGGAGCAATTGCGCGCCAGCCTGGAGGCGAGTTTCCAGGCGCTGGGAACCGATTATCTCGATCTCTTTTTGCTGCACGAGGTGGATGCCGCACATCTGGCTTCCGGCGAAGTCATTGGCCTGTTGGAGGAATGGAAGAAGAAAGGCGCGATCCGGTTTTACGGCATCGCATCCACGCCGGCCCAGACGCGAGAGATCCTCGCCACCGGCGCGCAGTTTTCAGTGGTGCAGACATCGGCCTCGATCTTCGACCATAATGTGAAAACTTTTGGCCGGGGACCGCACAAACTGAACACGCATTCCTGGCTCGGCCCGGCGCTGAAGCGGTTTGCGCATGCCTTTGAAATGGATCCTGGCCTCGCCGATCGGGCCGCGCGGGTTTTGTACACCGATGTGCGCCAGCCGGCCCAGCTTGCCCAATGCTTGCTGCGCCATGCTCTGGAGACCAATCCGGAGGGTACGGTGCTGTTTTCCACCAGCCGGCCCGGACGGATCGAGGATATGGCGCGCGCTGCCGATGGTCCGGGACTGACCCGTGAACAACGCTTTGGCCTTGCCTATCTGGTGCGTAGCGTGCGCGCCATGACGTCAGCAAGCGCGGCTTAGACCGCTTAAGTTTCAGCGGAATCATTTGCGCCGTCGACACCTGCGAAAGCAGGTGTCCATGGACCATGGTTTCAACCGGGAGCGCCTGGCGGCATTTTTCGTCCATGGATCCCAGCTTTCGCTGGGATTCGCGGAGGTCATGTGTCCATAACGACTTGAAATGATCTAGCCAAATCACTCCGCCGCACGTTCGAACAGGGTGATGCGGGTTTGCGGCTCTTCAAGGATGATGCGTTCTGCGCCCTTGCCCTGGATCAGGCTTTCGCCTGCTTCATGGAAGCCGAGCGCTTCCAGCGCAGCGGTGATTTCCGCCTCGCGGCCCGCCGGGCAGGAGGGGCGAATGAACAGGAGCTGGGTGTCTTCGGCAAGCGCCGCCTCAAGGCCCCCTTCGATCAGCCAGCCGCCGCCCAGGGCGTCATCGATCTCGCTGGCCTCGGCGGCGCGCAGCCAGGTCATGGTGTTCTCCGCTGCGCGCCAATAATCGGGGCTCTTATAGTCGATCACATCGCCGCGCCGGTAATACAGCACGCGTCCCTCGCGCCGGTTCTCCCAGGCGGCGGCGGCATGGAAGTGAATACAGGTCAGGGCCGGCGCATGGCCAAAGCCCTGTTCTGCGGCGTAATCATAGGCGCCGCGATAATCCTCGGACTTGATATGATAGCGCAATTCGGTCGCCGCCGAGCCGAAGGCGGCGAGGATGAGAACCCCGCCCAGCGCGCTCATCGCCCATTTCGGCTTCAGGCATGAGAGGGCATAGCCCGCACCCAGGGTTACGCCGATCACGCCGGGCAGAAGAACCTTATTGGCCAGCAGCGGTTGGCGCAGATGCAAAATCAGGATCACGATTGGAAACAGCGCGATCAGGCCTAGCAGGGTGAAGGCAAGGCCGCGCCGTCCACTCAGCCAAGCAATCGGGATGGAGAGCGCGGCAAGGCCATAGAACAGGGCTTCGAACAGGATGGCCGGCCCGCCAAGGCCGGGAAAGCCAGTGATATTCCGATAGAACCACTGGATGTCGAAGATGGAATTGTCGCCCGACAGGCCTGGGAAAGTCCCGCTGGCGCTGGGCAGGGCGATCAACCAGGGCAGGGTGATCACAAAGAGGATCAGATTCCGGATCAGCCAATCACGGGCGAAGGTGATGCGGTTTTCGCCCAGCCAGCCGGCGACAAGGCTCGCAAAGCCAATCAGGCCCATCACGATCAGGCCGATGGCGTGGCTGTAAATCGCGATCGCACCGCCCACAATGTAGAGCGCAGCATAGGTGCGCGCGCCGTACAGGTTCGGTCGGACATGACCGATCCCACCCCAGGCCGCCAGGATCAGGCCGAAGATGAGATACGGATACATCCGCGCATCCTGGCTGTAATAGATATGGCCTGTGGCGAAGGCGAACAGCAGGCCGGTGAAGATGGCGGCGCGGGCCGAAGCCATGTCGCGCGCGGCCAGCAGGATGGCGGCGACAGACAGCGAGCCGAAAAAAGCCGCCGGAACGCGGGCATAGGCCGGGTCCGGATTGATCGAATGCCAGAGCTTCTGGATCACCCAGGTCAGGTTGGGGTGGTTGTCGATATTGCCCCAGATGATGGTGCCCATATCGAGGCGCGCAAAACCCAGAGTGACGGCCTCATCCATCCAGATCGGCGCGCCGGAAAGATTCCAGAACCGCATGACCGTGCCGGCTAGTGTGATCGCGGCGAACCAGATCCACCAGTTTCCGGGCGCGGTGTCATCGGTACTGAGAAAGCCTTTTGCGCGTGTTTCCAGATCGGTTAGCCAGCCCATATCGGTATTCCTTATTGCGCAGCCTGTGGCAGCTCGTCTGAGCTATAGCCCAGGCTTGTCATCATGGCATCAAAGCCGTCCGGCAGTTCGGCGAGTTGCTCAGCGGTCAGGCTCTTGCGGCCACGTCCGATGGAGTCCGGCGTGATCGGTTTGGTCACGGCGGCGTGGTGGGCATGGCGCCCGACATCGGCCAGTTTCTCCGGCACGCGAGTCAGATGCTCCGGCGCGAAATCCATATCGGCCCAGTCGAAGATGGTGCGAAAAATGGTTTCCGGTTCTCGCACCAGGTCTTCATAGGCAATAGTCAGCGGCGCGCGGCGGGCGCGCTTGAGATGCTTCATGCAGGACATGTTGGCATCGATCCAACGCTGGCCGGAATCGCGGATATTGCGCATATCGGCCTTCACCTGCGAGGCGACGACATCCAGCCCATCACGCTTCAGATACAGATAGTACGCATCCGGATAGGCCTTCACGATGTCCTTCAGATACACCGTGTTCCATGGCGTCTTGTCGCCCCAACGCGCTTCGGTAAAGCCATGCTCGCGGGCCATGAAGGCGTAAAGCTCATCATAGAAATGATGCAGTGTCTGTTTGCCCTTCGGCGCAAATTCCAGCGCGTTGGCGAAGGGAGTGAGGCTTTCGATCTCGAAATCCTCGCGGTGGGGATGGCGGTCGATAAAGGCGCAGGCGAGCCAGACGCGCTCGCGCCAGCTCAGGAAACGCCATTTCGGCCAGCGCGACAGGATTTCCCCGAACACATAGGTTTCCGGCGGAATATAGATCTGGCCCGAAGCCATCAGCACACGGCGGGTCAGCGTGTTGCCGGAGCGGGGAGCACCGATGATGAAGAGGGGCTGGGTCGTGCTGGCCATGGGTCTCAGGAGGCTTTCTCATGCTGGCGGCGGCGTTGATAGCCGGTCCATTTGCGCATGGCGGTGAGGGGGGAGGCCGTCACCGGGCCGCGCCGGGATGTGGTGCCGGTGTCGGTGGCAAAGGCTTCAAGCCGGGCCGGAACGGATGCGGTGGCATAGGTCTCGATACACCAGGCGCGTGCCTCGGCGGCGGCCTGGCGGGCGCCGACCAGGTCGTTGCGGATCCGGTCGAGCACCTGGGTCACCTCGTCCGGTGCGCAATAAAGTGCGTGTTTGCCGAAGGTCGCCTTCAGACTGGGGTCAAGAATGCAGCGCGCGCCGAGCAGCATGGCCTCGGCCACGGTCCGGCCAAAGGTCTCGGTCCAGCGCGCGCTGTGGAAATAGGAAAACACGTCCAGGCTGTCGAGAAAGTCCACGACCGGCTCGGCATTGAAAGGCAACACGTCCCAGTCCGAGACATCCACGCCCATTTGCTCGAAAAACTCTGTATCCGTCCCCATGGTGCGAATGCGCGTATGCGGACCAGCCGGCAGGCTGGCGGCGATGTCGGCGGCGGTATCGCCCCATTTGTCGGCATGCGGACGGCCATGGCGGCCCACAGTGAGATGCGGGCAGACGAGTTTCTCGCGCTTCGGCGTCCATTCCTCGATATGGAAAGTGTTCGGCCAGTCTTGCGTGGTGAGGCGCAGGAAGGGGGCGAAGCTGCGGAACTGGGCGCGGCAGATGCCAGAGATCGGTGCCCAGAGCGCGCTGGTGCCAAATTGCTCACGGATCCGGCGCTGGATCGCAAAGGGATCATAGTCCAGCGCGCCATCGCCCTTGAACGGCGCCTGATGGCAGACGATCACGGCGGTGTCGGCATCGACCCGGATCGGATTGTCCACGCCCTTCTGGAAGGGCTGGGGATGATGGAAGAATGCGATGCGGGCACGGGCCGGAACCACGGCGGAGACAGGCTCCACGCCATCAAGATCAAACAGGGCGGTCAGCTTCGGATTGGCGGTCTCTTCGGGCAGGAAAAAGCCGCGCCCTTCCACGAAATAAAGCCCGATCTTCAGGCCCGCTGCGGCCAGGGTGCGCACATCGCTGTCCACAGCTGTGGCCGTTCCGCCCATGAAGCGCGGATCGACAAGGATCAGGGCGTCATATTTTGTGGTCAAGGCTGTGTCCCGGCTGGTTGCTCTGTATCCATACCTAGCAAACCGCATGCCTTGTGACAGCCGGCGATTATTCCGCAGGCACATCTTTCGGCTTGCGATCAAACAGGTCGCGCGCCTCGGTGAGCAGTTCGTGTACGAAAGGCCGGAACAGGCCGTACATACAGGCGGCGAAGGCGAGGATGCCCGCCGGAACCAGTATCGCGAGTTGGCCATAGCTCGGCAGGCTCGCCAGGTTGGGCATATATTCCTTGATCGCGAGGATCGCCGCGGCCATGGCCAGAGTGGAGACCACTGTCGGCCCAAGAGCGCGCACATAATCCATCACCGGCATTTTCATATGGCGCAGCGTCTGGACCTGATAGGGCAGGTACATGGCCACATTGGCGATCAGATAGGCGGCCGAGAGCGCGGTGATCGAGCCGAGATGGATGCCGATGGCGAAGGCCGTCAGGAAGGCGCACATGCGCGCGAGCACCCAGTAGAGCAGCACGTCTGACTTGCCGAGAGACTTCCACAGCACATTGGACGGGCCCGACAGGGTCTGGATCACGCCGGCGAAGGCGAGGATGGAAAGCACCGGCACGACAGGCGCCCATTTCGGCCCAAAGACCAGCGCGACGAAAGGCTCGCTGACGAGAGCGAGGCCCGCCATCATCGGGATCGCCACACCGCCGAGCACGGAGATGGATTTCAGGTACACCAGCTTCAGCCGCTCGGTCTCATGCTTGATCGAGGACATGGCGGGATAAAGCGCAAAGCCGGCGCCGAGCGACAGCGAACTCACCGGCACCAGCATGATCTGATAGGCCCGGTCGTAAAAGCCGAGCGGCGCGGCGCCGAGGAAGCGGCCAACCAGGATCGAGTCCGATTTGCGGTTGATAAAGGTGATGAAAGCTTCCCCGGTGAGGCGCAGGCTGAAGGGCAGGACGGCCACGATTTCGGAGAATTTGTAGGTCAGGCGGATCGGCGCGCGCTGGAAGAGGAAGGCGCCGGCGAGCTTGACGACATACATCGAGATCTGCTGGGCCACGAGCGCCCAGACGCCATATCCGTCCAAGGCCATCCAGATCACGACAATTGCCGAGACAACGGCCGAGACAAACTCGATCCCGGCAATGGCGCCGAAGCGGAAATTGCGCTGCAGCCAGGCCATGGGCACCAGAAAGGCACAGTGCATCAGCAGGATGACCGCGAGGACTTCCGTGAGAGGTTCGACGATCGGCTGTTTGTAAAAAGCCGCGATGGCGGGCGCGGCGAAATAGGTGGCGGTGGCCACAGCGGTGCCAAGGCCGATATTGGTCCAGAAGGCCGAGGACCAGAAGGCTGGCGAGGGGTCGTCATCGCGCACCAGCGCGGCGGAAATGCCGAGATCGTTGAACATGGTGAAGGCGGCGACAAAGGTCATCGCCATGCCGACATAGCCAAATTCCTCCGGCGAGATCAGCCGCGCCAGGATCGGCAACAGGATGGCGAGTTGCAGCACATTCTTGAACAGCGTGACGCCGACATTCAGCGTCGCGCCATTCACGGTTTTGCGCGCCAGATCGCTCATGCTTTATCCTCGCTCGCGGGGCAGGTGGCCCGCCCGGCACATATTTCGCAGTCACCCCAGCAGAGTACAATCCGCATCGGGATGATCCCTCATGCGCCCTCTTTGCAAGTCTCGTACAGGTTTTGCAGGGGCGCGGGTGCGAGACTGGATGTTTTGTATGCGAATGGGGCAGTTTAGGAGCAGATCATGGCTGGCAAGGTAAGCGTGATTATCCCGACCTATAACCGGGTCGATCTTATCGCCGAGACGCTCGACAGCCTGCTCGCGCAAACCCGCATGCCCGATGAGATCATCGTCGTGGATGACGGCTCCACCGATGGCACAGGCGAGGTGGTGCAGCGCTATGCTGAGCATCTGACCTATCTGCGCAAGGAAAATGGCGGCAAGGCCAGCGCGCTGAACCTCGCCATGGAAAAGATCACCGGAGATTATCTCTGGATCTGCGATGATGATGATCTGCTGGAGCCGGATGTCTGCGAACGCCTTGCCGGCGCGCTGGATGCAGACCCGGATCTCGGCTTTGCCGCAGGCCGGCATGAGGATTTCATTGTCGATCCGCAAACCGGTGAGCAGGTGATCAAGGCGCCAGGATATTGGCGCCCGTCTGAGCCGGATGAAATTTTTCCCGATCTACTGGACGGCTGCCATATCTTCCAGCCGGGCCTGATCGTGCGCCGGTCTGTCTATGAGGAACTGGGCGGGTTCAATCCCGTGCTCACCCGTGCGCAGGACTATGAAATGCTGCTGCGCATCGCGCGCAATTATCGCGGAAAGCTCTTCGCCGAGCGCGTCTATCTCCACCGCGAACATGCCGGTGCGCGCGGCTCGGCCACTGAACGCTTCTCCACCGAGGAGAGCAATGCGAAATGGATCAAGTTCCACCGCATGATCTTCGAAGCCCTGCTGGCGGACATGAATGATGAGGAGCTTCTGCCCACCCGCGTCTGGGCGCAGCCTGAGATCGCGGCGGTGAAAGCCCGTGTCGCTCTGCTCAAGCGGGCCCGTGTGCATGGCCGCCATGTGATGTGGCCCGAGGCGCTGGACGCGCTGCACCAGGCCGCCGCGCTACATATCGATACCCCGCTCACAGAGCTGGAGAAGGATTTGGTGCTGGGCGCGACGGCCTACAGTTTCGGCTGTGCGCCGCTCTATGAAGACCCGGAGTTCCGTCGCCGCGCATTGGCGCTGAAATCTGTCGGCCCGATCGGGCGGGAACTGGCGGGCCTGCTCGGCCGCTCGCTGCAATGGCGCCTGAAGGATGCCACACGGCAAGGACAATTGGGGTTGGCCGCGCAACTTGCGAGCTTTATCGCCAAGACGCGATTCTAGCCCGGTTTAGCCATCAACTGCGTCCTATTCTCTCCGCAGACACCTGCGTCCTTCGACTTCGCTCAGGATGAGGGCAGGTGTCCATGGACAAATCTCTCATCTGGGAACGCCTGGCCGCGTCTTTCGTCCATGGATCCCTGCTTTCGCGGGGATTTGCGGGTTGATGGTTTGTACAAAAATTTCAACGGTCCAAAGCGCGATGCTCTGGCATGCGCAGGGCTGAGAACCGGTCCTGCAGGCGTGTGGCGCCGCCTAGAAAAGTCCCCAGAATGAGACGCTTGCCGGGCCGTTCGACAAAACGGTGCAGCAGCAGGGCTGTGGCAATGACGATGGCGATGGCCAGCGCGACGGAAATCCAGGGATGGATACCGGCGCTGTTCAGCCAGTAGAGATAGGTCATGCCGGGGCGCTCATGGAACAGATAGAGCGGATAGGAGGCCAGGCCGACCGCGATCACAGGCGGCCAGGTCAAAGGCTTCAAAAGCCGGCTGCGCATCAGGAACAGGCCAAAGGGCACGCCGATCATGGCCAGCATCACCAATTGGCGCGGCGCGGAGGCAGATAGTCCCATCTCGCCCGGCGCGAGGCTGAAAATCGGGCCGATCAGGATGGATGCGGCGGCCATCGCGGCGAGTGCGAGAAGGGCAGGGTGCGCCCCCAGGCTGCGCCATTTCCAGGCCACCAGTCCCAGAGTGAACCAGCCGAGCATGTCCGGCTGCAGCGCAAGGGACAGCATCCATGTGCCGGGCGGGGCCTGGCCTGTCAGGGCCGTTACCAACTCCAATCCGAAAGAGGCCGCCTGCAGCCCGGTCCAGACCCAGAGGAATGTGCCGCGCGGGCTGAGCCAGAAGGCGAGCGCGATCAGGGCGTAGAACCGCACTTCGCACCACAGCGTCCAGTAGACACCCTCCACCCAGCGCGGCAGGTCGCCCTGCTGGATGCCGAGGGCATCGGCGGTCATGTCCGGCGGAATGAAGACCAGCGAGGAGAAATATTCGACCGGCGTCACCTGCCAGCGCGCAACATTCTCATACACATAGGCCACACCGGATGCATTGATGATCAGTGTGGAAAGTGTCGCGCAGACCAGCATGGCCGGCCAGAGGCGCGCTGCGCGGCGTACAGTGAAGTCCAGGAGGCCCGTGGCCCGCTCCAGCGTCATCATGATGACGAAGCCGGAGATCAGGAAGAACAATTGTACACCGACCCCGCCGGCCAGCTGCAGTGGCAGGAAAGTCGCCAGCGCATCGCCATGGGCATAGAGAGTCGGCTCGAATTGTGGCTCGGCCCAGCGGGCGAAGAAATGGTAGGCCACGACCGCCAAGGCCGCGATCCCGCGCATGCCATCCAGCACGTCCAGGCGCTCAGCCGAGGCCGCATCGATGCTGGTGACTGGCGTGGCGGTCATGCGAGGCCTCAGAACTGGTGGTCGAGGAACTCCAGATAGTCGACCATGGCTTCGGCGACGCGTGGATCCTCAATGCCGGCGGGCGGCATATAGCTGTCTGCAAAGCCCTGCGGATCGTTCAGAAAGGCGAGCAGGTTCTCCCGGTCCCAACGGCCATTCTTGGAGCTGAGGCCATCGGAATAGCCCTCGAACCCGGTCTCGGCGATCCGGTCACCGAAGATCTTGTTGAGGCCCGGCGCCTTTTCATCATCGCCAACCTGGAAGGAGTGGCATTCGGTGCACCGGTCCATCACCGTGTCGAGATTGGCTTTCACACGGCTTGGATAGTCGGCCTCGGCAAGCCAGTTCTGGAATCGCGCGCCTTCATCGACGCGCTGCATGGCGGTCAGGAAGATCAGCTCGGAATTGTCGGTCCACAGAACGATGCGGCCATCTGTGTGCTGATGCACATAGCGGATGCGCGAGCCGATCTCGATCGGTTCGGAGTAGATCGCCTCATGGCCCTCCATCCGGACACGGTAGAGCGACTGTGTTGCGAGCGAGGAGACCAGCAGGTCGCCATTCCAGCTTTCATCGAAGCCGTCGACATAGGTCATGCCAGAGATCGCGACCGAGGGGATCCAGGAGAAGATCGGCTTGTGGAAACTGTCCTGGCGGCCATAGGAGAGCGAATTCGGGATCGGTGTGCCGCGATAGGTGGTGCCATAGCTTTCCAGCGGCCAGCCATAATTGGCGCCATCCTCGATGATGTTGAGCTCATCGCCGCCGCGCGGGCCATGCTCGGCGATCAGCACCGTGCCGTCCGGCAGCATGGCGATACCTTGTGCATTGCGGTGGCCCATTGAGAGGATGCGGCCTTCGCCGGTTTCCATGTCCGCGATGATCATCTTGCCATACATGGCGTCGGGGTTCTGCGCGATGCCGGGGCCGGCCGAGCGCATGCCGTCAAGGTGGAAGTCCCCGCTTTCGAAGATGATGGTCGAGGGCGCCTGGAACACCATGCGGCCGCCGGCCATGTGGCCTTCCATGGCGAGATGCTCTTCCTTGAAGGGCATGCAGGGCTCTGTGCGGAAGAAGATTTCCCAGTCCTCGGAGGTGGCGCTGACCGTGTCGATATCGGTCGTGCCATCTGGCAGTGCGAGCTTGGCCAGCGTGTTGGTGTAGCAGGCATCGCCGGGGTGATATTCGGTATAGGATGCGATGAGATACTGGCCGCTGCCCGCCTCGACATACATCAGGTCGTTGTAGCGCAGATAGCCGCGGTGGAAGGTGAACTGGGCAAAGTCAGGATCGTCGCGCAGGGCCTGGTATTCTTCGCGATTATTGTCCGGCGCGACCAGATTGGTTTCGCGCACATCATCCGGGCCGGTCGACGCGTAGATCTTGCCATTATAGGCCAGCACCAGCACGTCATCGCCCAGTGAGGTCAGGCCGCCGCCGTTTTGGCTGAGCGGGTTCTGGTCCTTGCTGTCGCGGCCGGTGGGCACAATGGCGACCTCTGAGCCCAGGCGGACCAGGGCGGAGTTGTAGATGGTGGCTTCCAGTGGCGGGGTCGGCCCGCCCTGGAAGAACATCATGTCCAGCTTGTTGGTCACCTTGGCAAAGAAGGGATAGGTCGGGCCAACTTCACGCTCCCCGGAAACGAAGCCGAGGAAGAAGATGAAGCCGAGAAAGCCGAGCGCCACCAGGCCGGCGGCCGAGAGCTGCATCCAGATCGGGCGCGAGCGCACCCAGTTCCAGCCGGCCAGGGCCCAGCCGGGCATCCAGCCTGTGTTCGTCTGCGCAGGTGTATCACTCATGCCCGTATTCCCTAATCTACTCAGGTCAGCCCCTGCGGGCGGCCTATTCGGCCGCCTGCTGTTCCGGTTGCGGCGCAGCCTTGCGGCCGGACGCCGGCATGGTCAGCGGCGGCACGGTCGGCGAGGCCACATCGGTGGTGCCCGAAGCGAGGCTCTCCATCAGCATCTTGGCCATGCGGTTGCCATCGCGGATGGCGTAATTGGTGCCGCGGTCCATCGGATAGATCTGCGAGAAGTTGCACATCAGCACGCCGGGGCACGGGGTCTCGTGCGGCACCAGCTTGTTCTCTTCAAAGCCGATATCGACGATGTGCTGGGCATTGCGCATGCGGAAGAGGCCATCATCGATGATCTGGCTCGGATCGAAATCCGGGAACATCTTCTTCAGCTCGGCATACCAGAGCGCTTTCAGCTCCTCTTCCGGCATCGACATGTATTTGTGCTCTGGCGGGATATAGTCGCCGATATAATAGATGTGATTGCCGTCGAAATCCTCGGTGCCGATGAGGGCGGTGAAGGAGAGGAACACCACGAAGGGGGAGTTCGGCGTGTTGATATTGTGCCAGTAATAGTCGGTGATCTTCTGCGGTGTGCAGAAAGAGAGCACCGCAGCGTCGAGGTAATCCACCGAGCGAATTTTCTCGAAATAGGATGGGTCGACGCTCTCATAGCCGGCAATCATCTTCGCGAGCACGTTTGACGGCACGGTGGCCAGGACGCGGTCAAAGCGCTGTTCGCCGCCGCCGCGCAGGGTAACGACCACTTCGCCGGTCTCTTCGTCATGATGCAGCTTGTCGATGAAGCTGTTGAAGCGCACATCGGTGCCGGACGCGCGGACCGGCGCTTCCAGGGCCTCGATCACGGTCTTGAAGCCGCCATCGAAATAGCCGAGCGCCTCGCCGCCAAGTTTTGCATCACGCGAGTCAACGCGCTGCAGCACGCGGCCCCAGAGCCAGGACATGGTGACCTTGTCGTAATAGCGGTCGAACTTGCCGCGCAGCAGCGGTTCCCAGATCACGTCTGTGACAGCCTTGCCGGCATATTTGCGCAGCCAGTCCAGGGCGGTGGTTTCTGACAGCTTGCGCCAGTTGCGCTCGCGCTGCAGCCACAGAACGGTGACGCCGGCGCGGATGCGGTCGATGAAGCTGATCGGGTTGAACTTGATCAGGTCGATCGGGCTTTCCATCGGGTAGAGCTTGTCGCCATAATAGGTCGACACCGAGGACTTGTGATAGGTCAGCTTGTCGGTGAGGCCGAGCTCCTCGACCATGGCGAGGATGAACTCGTCGGTCTTGTAGAGGAAGTGATAGGCCTGCTCCATGCGGTAGCCGGCCAGGTCATAGCCGGCCGCGAGGCCGCCGAGACGATCGCTGGCTTCGAAAAGGGTGACGTCAACGTCTTCCTTGGCGAGCTGGTAGGCTGTGGTGAGGCCGGTGAGGCCGCCGCCGATAATGCCGATACGAGGCTTGGTCATTGTACTGGTTCCCTGGAAAGTCTGTGTCTGGAGGATGTCGTCAGGCGGGCGCGCCGCTCACTTTGCGGAAGGTGATTTTCGAGTTCAGGATGTACTGGATGATGAATACGACCGGCAGGGAGACAATCTTGCCGATGTTTCCGCCGAGTTGCTCGGTGACGGCGAAGTTCTCCATCATGAAGTTCTGAACCGCGAGAATGACCCCGTAACCGGCCAGGTAACCGATCAGGCAGACAACGCAGAAGCTGATGAAGCGGATCAGCGCATAGTCATTGGTCTTGAAATTGTGCCGGGCATTGACGACGAAACTGAACACGATGGCCGTGGGAACCGAGATCGACTGGGCCGCAAGCTCGTCACTCATCGTCAGGCCAGCGACCTGCACCGTGTCAGGGAACACGAAATTGTACAGAATGAAGTAGAGCACGACGTCGATGGCGCTCGCCATGCCGCCGATGAAGAAGTATTTCAACAGCGTTTCATGCTGGCGATAAAGGCCCATCAGCTTTGCAACGAGGCCCTCGTCGGCAACCGGCTGTGTGTCTTGACTGGACATGCTTCCAAACTCCCACCACGGCCCTCGCCGCTTCTGTTCGTCCGCAGTCAGGCCCCCTGATCCCACGCCTTTCCAGGCAAATTTGGGTACCAGCCGGGTCTGGCTGCGTCATTGCGATTCCACTGACAGGCGAGTTCGGCTTGGGAAATTCCCATTTCCGGAAACGACTGTCTTTCTACGCGGGTGCAGCAAGCCCCGTGCCGAGTGGCAGGGGCCTGGCGCACAAATTCTGTTTCAGGCCTGGACGCTCTGGTTGCGACGCATCCGGAACACGCTGGGAAACTTGGTCCGGCCCCAGACAAAGGCGCCAGTGGCCACATAGTTCCACACAACTGTGATCAGGGCGCCGGCAATGGCGGGCACGAAGACTGATAGTGTCGGATAATCCCGGTGCAGAGCGTTCGCGACGCCTACATTGCCCAGGATGCCGACCGAACACAGCGCGGCAAAAATGAAGAAGCCGGCGTAGAATTTCGCGCCCTTCAGCTGGCGGTCGGAATAAGTCACCATATTGTTGACCGTGTAGTTGAAGCCCATGGCCACCAGGGTGGCAGTCAACTGGGCGCTCACAAAGCCATCATCGCCAAGCAGGGCCAGCATCGGGAAGAGCACGGCCAGGTGAACCAGAATGCCGATCGAATTGATGAAGGCGAAAGACAAGAAGCGGGCTGGCAGCGGCAGGAAAGCGCTGATCTTCTTTTCAATGAAGAAGAGGAAAAACTCGTACATCACCTTGTTGTCGAGCTTGGACTCGCCATGCTGGCGCTCGCGAAACTTGAATGGCACTTCCTCTACACGCGGGCGCGGCTTGGCCGAGATGATGATGTCCATCAGAACCTTGAAGCCAAGCTCGGAGAGTTCTGGCAGGGCGCGGCGCACCACATCGCGACGCACCACAAAGAAACCGGTCAGCGGATCGGTCATTTTCAGATTGAACACGAAGTTCGACAGCTTGATGCCATTGTTCGAAATTGCGACACGGGTCTGCGAGGAGAGGCCATCGGCGCCATCCTCGCGCAGGAAGCGGCTGGCCGAGACGACATCGGCCTCGCCATCGCGCACCTTATAGAACATGTCAGGCAGCACGCTTTCATCATGTTGCAGGTCGCCATCCATTACGGCGACCACATCGGCGGATGCCGCCAGGGCGCCTTCGACAACGGCAGAGGCGAGACCGCGGCGATTGTGCCGCGAAATCAAGCGGATACGGTGATCTTCACGGGCAACGGAGCGAACCACATCGGCGGTGCCGTCAGGCGAGGAATCATCGACGAAGATCAGTTCCCAGGAAATATCCTTCAGCGTCTCATTCAGACGGCGGACCATTTCCGGGATGTTCTTGCTCTCATTATAGGTCGGCACCACAACAGTGAGTTCGGTTGCCGCCTCAGTCTTCGCCAGTGCCATTACATATTTCCCACACATATTGATCCGCACACCAATGCACGGCTTTATGACAGGTATTGCATGCCAGAAACTTGCCAGCCTGATATGTGCCCATCATCCTTCTCGCATTCAGGCATATTGGCCCAGCCTTTTCGCGTGATACGGGAAGTTCGGTGCGAACTTTGCTTGGGTTTGCTGCAATGCCGGTCATGTTCCGGTGGTTATGCTAGGATAGTGTTCCGTGACGACACGCATCACAGTGATCATTCCCGTCTTCCGCGCAGCGGGTTTTATTCAGGGCGCCATTGATAGCGTCCTGGCTCAGACCGTGCCCTGCAATCTCATCCTGGTCGATGATGCTTCGCCTGATGATACTGTGCGTGTGATCCGGGAGTATGCTGGGCACGACCCGCGTGTGCGCATTCTGGAGCAGGGAAGAAACCAGGGTCCGGCGGCCGCGCGCAATCGCGCAATTGCCGAATGTGAAACTGAGTGGGTCGCGCTTCTGGACGCCGATGACCGCATGGCGCCGGATCGGTTGGAGCACATGCTGGCGCTGGCGGATGGCCATGACTGGGACTTCATCGCTGATGATCTCCTGCGTGTGCAGGACTGGAACAATCTGGCTGCTGGCCGGCGGCACTGGCGCGATGAAGATGTCGGTGCACTTGATCTCAGCCTGGAGATGTTCGTGCGCGAGAATCTTCTGGAGTTTTGCGGCCAGGGGCGCGAACTGGGCTTTATCAAGCCTCTGATGCGCCGCGATGTCCTGGTCCGGCACAATCTGGCTTATGATGAGGATATGCGTCTGGGCGAAGATTTTGATCTCTATGCCCGCGCACTGCTCGCCGGTGTGCGTTTCGGCATGGTCGATCCGCAAGGTTATTATGCCTTTGACATGCCCGGTTCCTTGTCGAAAACCCATAAGGCACGCGATATTCGGGAGGTCTGGCAGGCGACACGGCGGCTCTGGCGCCGCTCGGATTTGACAGCCTCACAACGTTCTGCCCTGCATGCCCATATGATCTTTTCCCACAAACGCTGGGCGTGGGTCCGCCTGATCGAAGCCAAGCATGATCGCAACCTTTCCGAGGCAATCGGCGCGTTTCTTGCGCCGCCGGAAGTGGTTGGCGAATTGCTGGTTCGTCTGCGTGATCACTTCGCAGGACCGCACGATCGGGTGCGCGCGCCAGGCGAACCGGCTTGAGACATGGCACGGATGCGGCATGATACACTTCTGGCCATAGTGCCAGCGAGACGGT
>JALEGE010000027.1 GCA_022760335.1 Hyphomonadaceae bacterium | reverse complement strand
GATGAACAGGCGCTGGGCTACATCATCGAAGACACAGCCTTCCAGCTGGCTGCCCAGTTGAATGGTGCGCGTCAGGCTTGGAGAAATCTGCCCGGATGCGTCGATCGTGGCTTGCCAGAGCTCAATGGCGCCGTCCTTGAAAGTCACGCCAGCCGTATAGATCCCGTCGACCATCCCAGCGCAAATGCCATAAGGCTCAACCCGCTCGATCAGTGTGTCTCCCAGATGGGTGACTTCGAGTGTCTCTGGCGCAATCGTGAACCAGGACATGCCGCCAACTTCGTCATTGCTGCCCACGGCGAGATTGTCGCGCAGGTCAATATTGTTAAGCCGGCCCACGGGCAGGAAGGCCTGCTCGGTGCCGGAAAGATCATAGACGAAGAGTCCGGTTTCCTTGTTCGTGCCGAGGATCAGGGAGTTTTCCGGCGCTGTGGGATGGACCCAGATGGCTGGATCGTCAGCCCGGTCGCCTTGCCCCAACATAGGGTCGGTTTCCACCGAAGCGGGCACTGAGACCACTTCGAAGGGGAGGATTTCCGGGGCCGTGGCGCACGCGGCGAGGCTGGCAAGGAAGCTGGCGGAGAGAAGGGCGCGGATCATCATTTCAAGTGTCCTGGGCTGATCGTGGAAATGAATAGGGCCGGGCGCAACTTCCGTGCGCCCGGCCCCAATTGAGTGATTCTCGGGCTGGGCCTAGTAGGTCAGGCGCGCACCGAAGATGAAGGTGGTGCCGAACTCGTCATACTGTGACAGGCGGCGCTCATCACCGAAATAGTAGTATTCCGGCTCATCGGTGAGGTTCTTGCCTTCCAGATAGATCTGGACATGGTCGTTGACCTTGTACTTGGCTGAGGCTTCCACCAGAAGGCGGTCATCGGTGTTGCGGTCGAGATCTTCGTCGACCAGCTCATCGATATAGTCGCCGCGATAATTGGCCGACACGCGCAGGTCCCACGGACCCTTGTCATAGCCAACCGCCAGGTTCCAGACCGTGTCGGACTGTTTCAGGAAGCCCACTTCGCGACCATCGGGCAGGGTGCTTTCGCTGTCGGTCAGGGTCAGGTTGCCCGAGACGAGGAAACCGTCATAGAGGTCGCCCAGGAAGCCCAGTTCCTGAACATAATTGAACTCGACGCCATAAAGGTCGCTGGAGTCGACATTGATGAAAGTCGAAACTTCTTCGACATCGGCCAGCTGGTCGGCGGTGAGATAGCTGAGGTCCACCGGCAGCATGGGCAGGAACTCGCTTAACGGCACCAGATCGCCAGCATCATCCTCATCACGCTCAAAGGTCGCCGGGAAGATGGCATTATCGATCGTCTTGTAGAACACGCCAACCGACAGAACCGAAAGCTCGGTGGGATAGTATTCCAGGCTGAGATCGAAGTTGTCGGCCTCATAAGGGTCGAGGTTCGGGTTGCCGAGCTCCAGTTCATCACGGTCATCATTGAAGATCGTGAACGGCGCCATCTCGCCGAAGGAGGGGCGCACCACGGCGGCATAGTAAGCACCGCGCGCGATCAGCTGGTCGTTGAACTCGTATTTGGCGTTAATCGAAGGCAGCCAATGAGTGTAGTCGTTGGAGACTTCACGCTTCACGAGATTAGCCGGATCCTCTTCCTCGCCGAAGATGTTGCCGGTCAGGTCCGTCTTGGTGTCCTCGGCGCGCACACCGGCGATGACGGTGAGCTGGCCAAAGTCGAACGTCCCCATGGCATAGGCTGCCAGGATCTGCTCCTCGATGGTGAAGTCTTCCGCCAGGCTGTCGAAATTGGTGTCGTCCTCAGCCAGTTCGAAGCCAGCACCGGCGCCATTGCGCAGAGCGGCGGTGAGATCCGGATCGGGCCAGGCCGGCATGGGGTTCCCCAGGCGCCAGCCGGAGATCAAATCTGCGCCAACGAAGGGAGCCAGGTTGAAATCATCGGCCTCGTGGAAGATGACATTGGCATCGCGGGTCTTCTCGCGATCGCGGATTTTGAAGCCACCAGCCCAGACCACCGGAATATCGCCGATCAGACTGTCGCGGGTCACATCAAAGCGCGCGGAAACCTCGGTATCCTCATTGTCGGTCTTTTCTTCCTCGAACGCATCCATGAAATAGTTCGACGGATCGTAGATCAAGTCGAGCAGGGCGCCGGAGAAGACCGGGGTTTCCGGGTTTGAGAAATCGATCACCACATTGGAGTCGGCCAGGCCGGCATCGGCGGCCGCATCCTGGATGTCCTCAAAGCGGAAGGTGACATCGTGATTGTCGCTATCGTCTTCTTCGGCGAAGGCATAGGCGACTTCATATTCGAAGTTCCACTCATCCCAGTCGGTTTCACCGCCCAGCGCAAAGGTCTGGATCTGGCGGACTTCGCGGCGCTGGCGCACCTCGGCGTCCATCTCGTTCAGCGGCAGGGTTTGCGTGGTGGAGGTCACGACGCCATCATCTTCGGCATCGTCAAGGTCGCGGAACTCGAACTTGTTGCGAACCTCGTCGTCTTCGTAATTGTTGACGAGGGTGCGCAGGTAAAGGTCGGTGTTCTCGTTCACGCGCCAGTCGAAATTGCCGACAAAACCGAGGCGCTGGCGATCCAGGCCATACCAGCGCTGCTCATAGTCGTCGTTCAGGAAGGCGGTGCCATCATCCAGGAAGCCCCACTCGCCGGTCTCGTTATTGTGGGCCTCGATGCGCAGGTCCTGGTAGTTCACCGAAAGCGCAACACCGAATGTGTCGTTGAAGGTTTCCGAATAGGTCAGCGTGGCTTTCGGCGAGAGTTCTTCGGAGATCTCGTTATAGGCACCCTCGATCTTGGCGCGGATGAAGCGGCCTTCGCGATCAAATGCAGAGATGGTTTTCAGGTCGATCACACCGCCGAGGCTGTCGGCATCGACGTTCGGGGTCAGGGATTTCTGCACCGTGATGCCGTCGAGCAAGTCAGACGGGACACCGTCCAGCAGCACGCCGCGGCGGTCTTCCGGAGAGGGCGTGCGCACGCCGTTGATCGAGGCGGCAATCAGGTCGGTATTGATGCCGCGGATCGAGACATAACGGCCTTCGCCCTGGTCATTCTCAATCGACAGGCCCGGCACGCGGGCGAGCGAGTCAGCCACTGTGGTGTCGGGGAAGTTGCCGAGACCGTCACTGTCGATCACCGAGATGATCGAGTTGGAGGCGCGCTGCTGGTTGATGGCGCCGGCCTGGGCGGCGGCTGAGCCAACCACCAGGATGTTGTCCAGATAACGGACATCTGCGCCCAGAATGAAGTTTGCAGTGGTCCCGGTGGCGGGCACGGAGATATCCTGGCTGACATCATCGGCGCCAATATAGGAAACCGTTACCGTGTAGTCGCCAGCTGGCAGGTTCGACAGGCGATACTCACCGAAGCGATCGGTGGTGGTTTCACGATTGAGACCGTCCACAGAGATGATGGCGCCTTCCAGAGGTGCAGTCCCCGTGGAATCTGTAACCGTACCCTGAATGAAATCGGCATGGGCCAGCCCGGCAGCACCAGCGGTGCTTAGCAGGGTGGCGGCGAGAAACTTGCTGACAAGTTGTGACATGGAATTCCCCTCGACAAGAACCAATTCGGCGCCGATGCCAGCTATGCGTGACAGAGCCACGACACATGTGTGACAGTTCCACGAACATGCCCTGCATATCCTTGCAAACAGCTGAGAAAGCGGATTGGAGAGGAGTATTTTTTGAACAAATACAATGGTGTGAGGTTTTCAGTGCTTTTCCGGACACGCTGATTGGACATTTGCGTCCTTGCAACGTATCAGCAAGGTATACCCGTGCCGGCGGTGAGTGATGTGCATAACCCGACCGCATTGGCGGGGTTTGTTTGGTCGCACAAGATTCGCGGAAACGCGGACAGTTTCCTGAGTCAAAAGATAGCGCTATCATCTATTGATCTTGCTCTACAGCGTAAAGGACGTCTCGAGCTCATGCCTACACACACGCCAAGCCGTGCCTTAGAACTTGCCCGTGATCAGCTGCGCAGCCACGCCGAGAGCATCACAGAGGATCCGCAGACGAACTCGGTTTTTGCCACGGCGCGTGGCTTTTTCAGGCGGTTGGAAGATGGCGAAGCCGATCTCGCTGGAATGGAAGCGTTGGTTGATGAGGTGCACCTGGCTCTGGCGCTGGATCGAGCCGAGGCATTTCGAAGCCAGCATGAGGATGTCGCGCCAGACCAAGTCTGGGCGCGTCTGCGTCAGCGGTTGGAGACGCTGGCAGATGCTGGTTGGGAGACCTTTGCGCGGGAACTGGAGACGCCTGCGGGTGGGCTGGTCCTCACCGCGCATCCTACATTTGCGCTCTCTCTGGAAGCCCGTGAAGCCTTAGCCAGACAGGCCGAGCTGCCGGGCGCGGCTTCGCGCAAGACGCTCAAGCATGCGCTTGAGGCAGACGGCCGGGCCTGGGCGGCCAGCATCTCCTTGGAGGGCGAGCATTCAGAGACGCAGGCAGTGCTAACCCATGCTCAAGCCGCGATGGCAGAATATGCCGCGCTGGTTTTCCAGGTGGCCTCAGAGAAATTTCCGGATCGGTTCACACAGTTGAACCCGGCGCTTCCGACCCTGGCAAGCTGGGTCGGCTATGACCTGGATGGCCGCACGGATATTCAGTGGTGGCAGTCCTTTGCCTTGCGCCTGTCTGAAAAAGCCGTGCAGCTGGACCGTTATGGCGCACGGGTAGCGACCCTGGCAAAGGCCGCAGCTTCAGAGCCGCTTGCAGATCTGGCTGAGCGTCTGCAGAGAGCTGCGGACGCGGCACGCGCCGGCGCGAAAGCCTTTTCCAAGGATCTCAGCCAGCCGCAGCTGCTTGTTGATGCCGCGCAACTTCTGACGGCTGATGCCCCGGACCGAATTACCGATATTGCCGAGGTGATTGCCGCACTCGACAGCGTGCTGGCAGGCGCAGATGTGGGCTTGGCGACCCAGCTTTGCGCCCTGCGAGCGGAAATGGCGGCGCTGCAACTCGGTACAGCGCGCATCCATTTGCGTGTGAATGCGGCTCAGGTGCGCGCGGTGATCAGCCGGGATCTTGGCCTGGAAACCGAAGATCGTGATCTTGGCCGTGTTGCCTTGCAAAGACTGTCGGAAAAGGCCGCCGAGAGCGGGGTGCGGCAAGCCGATTTTGCCGAACTTTTCCTGGAGCGTTCCACTGCGCGGCGCCAGATCATGATGTGCGCCCTGATGCTTGAGCATATTGATGCTGGCTCGGATATCCGCTTCCTGATTGCGGAATCGGAAAATCCGGCCACTGTGATGGGGGCACTCTATCTGGCGCGTCAACACGGGGTGGATCACAAGCTCGATATTTCGCCTCTGTTCGAAACACCAGAGGCACTTGAAACCGGCGGGCGCTTCATCCAGCGCCTTTTGGAGGAGCCGGAATTCCTAGCCTACCTGCATACACGCGGGCATCTTTCAATTCAGCTCGGATTTTCCGATGCCGGCCGTTTCATTGGTCAGATTGCTGCTGACATGGCGATCGAACGGATCCACAATCTGATTATTCGCGCACTGGCCGCCAAGGATGCCTCGCTCGGTCTTTTGATCTTTAACACGCATGGTGAATCAATGGGGCGGGGCGCCTGGCCCGGTAGCTTTGCACAACGGTTTGACCATGTGCTGACGCCATGGACACGGTGTCAGGCGCGCGCGCGCGGCTTGCGCCTGCGTCATGAAGTAAGCTTCCAAGGGGGCGACGGCTTCATGCATTTCCAGTCGCCCGCACTGGCGGCTGTCACCTATGGCAACTATTGCGAGCATCTTCTGTCCGAACCGGCCGATTGCAGCGCTGATCCCTTTTATACCGAGACCGGCTTTGTCTGGGACACCTACCGCTCTCTGCGAGCCTGGCATGAACGCTTGTTCGGTGAGGCCGACTATGGCCGCCTGCTCAGCGACTTCGCGACCAATTTCCTTGTTCGTGCGGGATCGCGCCAGCGCCGGCGATCGGGTGGGCCGACTGGGCCGCGCGCGCTGCGCGCAATCTCGCACAACGCAACATTGCAGCAGCTTGGCGCGCCGGTGAATACGGCAGCGGGGATCGGTTCTGCCATTCGCCGCGAGACGGAACGCCTGATTACACTGATCAATGGATCCGTGCGCATGCGCAGCCTTGTGAACCTTGCGCTGCGGGCGCGGATGACGACCAGCATCCCTGCGCTGCGCGCCTATGCGAGTGTCTATGATCCGAGCTTCTGGGTCGCCATCGCGCGCCAGGGAGAACCTGCAGCAGCTGTTGCCTACCGGCGGGTATTCTACAGCTTGCAAGCCGGCGAAACCTTCCTGTCTATTTGCCGCGTGGCGGACCGGTTTTCGCTGGATTTGCACAAATTCGACCGGCTGCTTGCTGAACTTGATGACGCGCCGCGTCCTGAAGAGCGCCATGAGGAGCGCCTGGACTTGCATGTGCTGCATGCGGTTCGCCTGGCCCTGATGATGCGGGTGCTTAGCTTGGCGGGACAGATTCCAACCCTTTCCGGGCGTCATGATGCCAGCCTCCAGGACCTGATGGATCTGGCCCGCGAGATGCGGATTGGCGAGTTGGCCAGCCTGCTGGAGCAGGTTTTTCCTGCATCTTCACCGGAGATCTCCAAGCTGCGGGAGATTTCCGGGACTGCGGCCTCGGAGTCCCAAGGATATGACCAGGTCCATGATGATATCATCACGCCACTGAAAACCATTGATCGGCTGATGCACAAGCTGACCCTGGCGGTCGCCCAGGCCTATCGCGCTTATGGCTAGGCAATCTCTCCAGCGATGTTTGTAGCAGGCATTAATTGCAGGGGCAGAATGGCGCCTCGTGTCTGTATCACGCGACTGGCAAGGACGTGTCCGGCGTGCACGGCTTCTTCAGGTCGAGCCCCGAGCAGCGAGCGATTAAGAAAGGCTGCATTGAAGGCGTCGCCCGCGCCTGTCGTATCCGTTGGGGAGATGACAGCCGGCACCGGGACATGGCGCTCGGCCTGGCCTGGCGTAAAGACATAGGCGCCTTCGCTGCCGCATTTCAGGACCACGGTGCTGGCGCCCAAAGTCTGCCAGGCCCTGGCATATTCAATGGTTTCGTGCTGCCCGTAGAGCGCGCGCTCATCGTCGCGTGTCGGCAGGACAAGCGTGGCATGCTGGGCAAACTGAGCGAAAGCTTGGCGCGCTTCTTCTGGTGTGTGCCAGCCTTTCTCACGGTAATTTGGATCGAACACGACTGGCTTCCCAGCGCGACGCATCTCGTTGGCCAGAATGGCAAGCTTTTGCCGGCCGGCCTCATCAAAAAGTGAGAGTGTGATGCCCGACAGATATAGCGCGTCGTAATCTTGTACTGCGTTAAGCGCGTCATCGCATCCAGCAAGATTAAAGAAATCACGCGCGGCACTTTCATTGCGCCAGTATGTGAAGCTGCGCTCGCCTTCTGTGTCTGTCTGAATGGCGTAAAGGCCCGGTACGCGTGTGGGGTGACGCAGAACCAGTTCGGTTCCGATGCCTTCAGCTTGCATGCCGGCCAGCAGGGCTTGGGAATAGGCATCCAGCCCGAGAGCTGTGACATACTCAACGTCCACTCCGAACCGGGCAAGATAGACTGCTGTATTCAGTGTGTCGCCGGCAAAGGAAAACCGGGAAGTGCCAAAAACCTGCCCCTGTGAAGTGGACAATTCCAAAAGCGGCTCACCGAGGACGGCAATTCTATGGGTCATGCCTTACCAGTTCCACAAAGTGCCATCTTGCAGTCGCGCAATGGGCAACTGCTTCGGGTCGTACTCGTATTTTGCGGCCAGTTCCTCGTCGATATCGACGCCGATACCGGGCAGGTCGCCGGGATGCATAAAGCCGTCCGAGAAACTGTAGGCGTGCGGGAAGACCGCGTCGGTTTCCGGGGTGTGGCGCATATACTCCTGAATGCCGAAATTGGGCACCCAGAGATCGAAATTCAGCGCCGCGCCCATGCAGGCCGGCGAGAGGTCTGTCGCGCCATGGCTACCGGTGCGGACCTGGTAGAGGGCGGCGAGATCGGCAATGCGCCGTAGATGCGTGATGCCGCCGGCATGCACGACCGTGGTACGGATATAGTCGATCAGCTGGTTCTGGATCAGCTCGCGGCAATCATGGATTGAGTTGAAGATCTCGCCCACGGCCAGGGGCGTGACCGTGTGCTGGCGGATCAGCTTGAAGGCCTCCTGGTTTTCTGCTGGCGTGGCGTCTTCCATCCAGAACAGGCGATAGGGCTCAAGCGCCTTGCCGAGCCGCGCGGCTTCGATCGGCGTCAAACGATGGTGGACATCGTGTAGGAGTTCAATGTCGGGGCCATGGGCGATGCGCAGCGCTTCGAACAGTTCCGGTGCGAAGTTGAGATAGGCTGGTGTGTTCCAGACGGTCTCTTCCGGCAGGGCGCTGTCGGCGGGCTCGTAATACATCGTGCCCTTGGCGACGCCGTAGGTGCCCTTCACGCCGGGAATGGCGCACTGGGCGCGCACGGCCTTGTAGCCCATCTCGATATAACGCCCGACCTCGTCCACCGTATGAGCGATATCGTTGCCATTGGCATGGCCGTAGACCATGACGCCATCGCGCGAGGCCCCGCCGAGCAATTCATAAACCGGCAGGCCGGCGACCTTGCCCTTGATATCCCAGAGCGCGGTATCGACGGCGGCGATGGCGCTCATCGTCACTGGCCCGCGCCGCCAATACGCGCCGCGATAGAGATATTGCCAGATATCCTCGATCCGCGCAGGGTCGCGTCCGATCAGCAAGGGGATGACATGATCTTCCAGATAGGCGACCACGGCTTTCTCGCGTCCATTCAGCGTGGCATCGCCAATGCCGTGGACACCCTCATCGGTTTCGATCTTCAGGGTGACGAAATTGCGCCCCGGGCAGGTGACAATGACCCTGGCCTTGGTGATCTTCATGACGGGCCAGCTCCCTTACCCTTGATCTGAGAGAGTTTGGCTGAGGCACCACAACTCACCCTTTTGTCTGGTCATTCTAACATGATAACGCTATCAATATATAGAGCCAGACCACACATGACTTATAACTGGCATTGGGAGGAGAGAGGAATATGGCCGCGCGTCTCGAGCTGCAACCCGACCGACTGTTTCCGGCCGATCCGGCTCTGCGCGCCATTGCCCGACGTCTCCATGAGACGGTCAGGGACCTGCCGATCATCAGCCCGCACGGGCATACCGACCCCAGCTGGTTTGCAGACAATGCGCCGTTTCCGAACCCGTCAGAGCTGCTGATCACGCCGGACCATTATGTCTTCCGCATGCTCTACAGCCAGGGCATCGCGCTGGAGGATCTCGGCATCCAGCCGGTGGAGCCGGGTGGACGCCCTGTCGAAACCGATCCACGCAAGGTCTGGCGTCGTTTTGCGGAGAACTATCATCTCTTCTCCGGCACGCCATCGCGCATGTGGCATGACTGGGTCTATTCGGAAGTGTTCGGGCTGGATGTTGTGCTCAGCGCCGAGACCGCCGATCTCTATTATGACACCATGGACGCAGCCCTGAAAACGGATGCCTTCCGCCCGCGCGCGCTGTTCGAGCGCTTCAATATCGAGCTGATTGCGACGACCGAGGACCCGCTCGACCTGTTGCCGCACCATGCAAAGCTGAAACGGGATGGTTGGGGCGACAAGGTGATCACCGCCTTCCGGCCCGACAATGTGCTCGACCCGGATTATGAAGGCTTTCTCGACAATCTGGAGACGCTGGCGGACATTACCGGCTGCGAGACCACGGGCTGGCTCGGCTATCTCGATGCGCTGAAGGACCGCCGCGCCTATTTCCGCGAGCATGGCGCGACCTCCACCGACCATGGACATCCCACGGCCTTCACTGCGGACCTGACACAGGCCGAGTGCGAGGCCTTGTTCCACGACATCGTCACCGGTGCCAGCACGCCGGCCCAGCGCGAGCTGTTCCGTGGCCAGATGCTGACCGAGATGGCGAAGATGAGCCTGGAGGACGGGCTGGTGATGCAGCTCCATCCCGGCTGCTTCCGCAATCACAATGATGCGCTGTTTGCCCGCTTTGGCCGCAATATGGGCGCCGACATTCCGGTCGCGACGGAATATGTCGAGGCCTTGCGCCCATTGCTCAACAAGTTCGGCAACAACCCGGATTTCACGCTGATCATGTTCACTCTGGACGAGGACAGCTATTCGCGCGAACTCGCCCCGCTGGCGGGCCATTATCCGGCGCTGAAGCTGGGCCCGCCCTGGTGGTTCCATGACAGCCCGGAGGGCATGCGCCGTTTCCGCGAGCGCACGACGGAAACCGCTGGCTTCTACAATACGGTCGGCTTCAATGACGACACCCGCGCCTTCCTTTCCATCCCGGCGCGCCATGATGTGGCCCGGCGGATGGATTGCGTCTGGCTCGCCCAGCTCGTAGCCGAGCATCGCCTGCCGGAAGAGGAAGCCGCGGTGATCGCAAGTGATCTGGCCTACAATCTCGCCAAGCGCGCCTACAAGCTGTGAGACCTTCCCGGCGGTCTCTGATTGCCGGCGGGCTCGCCGCCGCCGCGCTGACGGGTTGCAGCCGGGCAGGCGGCCAGGTCCTGCGCGCCGCCGATGCGCAGCCAGCTGGCTATCCCACCGTCGCCGCCGTAGAGCATATGGCCAGCCTGCTGGAGACGCGCAGCGAAGGGCGCCTGCGCATGGACATCTTCGCCGGCGGCCAGCTCGGCGCGGAGAAGGACACGCTGGAAATCACGATTTTCGGCGGGCTGGATTTCAACCGCATCAACATGGCGCCGCTCAACACCATCGCGCGCGAGACCATGGTGCCGGCGCTGCCCTTCATGTTCCGCTCGCTCCAGCATATGCGGGGTGCCGTGGACGGCGCGCCGGGCGAGACCATCCTGAAAGCGCTGGAGCCGCACGGCCTGATCGGGCTCTGCTTCTATGACAGCGGCGCGCGCAGTTTCTATACGCGAGACCGGTTTATCGAGACACCGGCCGATCTCGCGGGCCTGAAAATTCGCGTGCAAAATTCCGATCTTTATGTGTCAATGGTCGAGACCCTCGGCGGAGATGCCACGCCCATGGTGTTCAGTGAGGTCTATCAGGGCCTGATCCAGGGCGTGGTGGATGGCGCGGAGAACAATTGGCCTTCCTATGAGAGCACCCGCCATTTCGAGGCCGCGCCCTTCTACAGCCTGACACGGCATGTGATGGCGCCGGAAGTGCTGGTCATGTCGGCGCGCCGCTGGGCGAAACTCAGCGATGAAGACCGGGCGCTGATCCGCCAGTGCGCGAAGGACTCCGTGCCGGTGATGCGCCAGATCTGGGATGCGCGCGTTGCCGCCTCGCAGGAAAAAGTATTGGCCGCCGGCGTGCAGATGATCGAGCCGGACACCGCGCCTTTCCGCGAAGCGGCGCGGCCGGTCTGGGACAGATATCTCACGACGCCAGAGCTGCGCGCCCTGGCAGAGTCTATTGCTGAAGTGGAGGGCTGAGCATGCAGACCATTTCACGCTGGCTGAGCCATGGCGCCATGTATCTCTCCGCTGGCGGGCTTGTCGCCATGGTGCTCATCATCTGCTGGCAGGTCTTTGCCCGCTATGTGCTGAATTCCGCCCCGGCCTGGACCGAGCAGAGCGGGCTCTATCTGATGTTATGGTTCATCATCTTCGCCGCCGCCGCGGGTGTGCGCGAGGGCTTCCATATCCGGCTCTCGCTCCTGCAGGACATCGCAAGCCCGGCGCGGCGCAGGGCGATGCGACTCTTCTGCCATGGCGTGGTGGGCGTGTTCGCCGCCTATATGCTGGTCGCGGGCGGTCAGCTCGTCCTGGCAACCTGGCAGCATGATATCCCCACGCTCGGGCTCCCGCGTGGCTCGGCCTATCTGCCGATCCCGATTTCCGGTGCGATCATCGTCTTCTTCTCCATCGAGCATATCCTCGCCGAATGGCAGGGCAGGGAGGTCCAGCCGCTATGGAACTAGCCTTCCTCCTCATCCTGCTCGTGATCCTGCTCGCCATGGGCGTGCCGGTCGCTTTCGCGCTCGGCGCCTCCTCGCTCGCGACTTTCCTGATGCTCGACATTCCCGCCGTGGTCGCCTTTCAGCGCATGGCCGCGAGCATGAATGTCTTTACCCTGATGGCCATTCCCTTCTTCGTCTTTGCTGGCGACCTGATGGCGCGGACCGGAATTGCCGAGCGCCTGGTGAAGGTCTCCGAAGCCCTGTTCGGGCGATCGCGCGGCGGGTTGGGGCAGGTGGATGTCGGCGCCAGCATGCTGTTCGGCGCGGTGTCCGGCTCGGCCGCCGCCTCGGTCTCGGCCATGGGCTCGACCCTGATGCCGATGATGAAGGAGCGCGGCTATGATGCCGACTATGCGGTGAACGTCACCATCACCGCGGCCATTCTCGGCATCCTCATCCCGCCAAGCCATAACATGATCATCTATGCCGCCGCTGCGCCGGTGAGCATTTCCATCGGCGATCTTTTCCTTGCTGGCATCGTGCCCGGCCTGCTGGCGGGCGGAGCATTGATGTTTGCCGCCTGGCGCGTGGCGGTGAAACGGGGCTATCCGAAAGGCGAGTTTCCCGGATGGAGCGTCTTCGCCCGCGCTGCCGTGATGGCCGTGCCGGGCATCGTCACGGCGCTGATCATCGTCTTCGGCATTCTGCTCGGCGTGTTCACGCCGACCGAGAGCTCGGCCGTGGCCGTGCTCTACACTATCCTGATCGGCGCCTTCGTCTACCGCACCCTCGGCCCGAAACGCTTCCTGGAGGCCGCACGTGGGGCGGTGAAGACCACCGCCATGGTGATGCTGATCATCGGCGCGGCAGGCATGTTCGGCTGGCTGTTTGCCCTGTTGAAGGGCCCGGCGGCGCTCGCCGGCGCGCTGACGGCGGTCTCCAGCGAACCGGCCATGATCATGCTGATGATCCTGCTTGTCCTGCTCGTGCTCGGCGCCTTCATGGACATGGCGCCGCTGATCATCATCACCACGCCGATCTTCCTGCCGGTCGTCATGGAAGCCGGCGTCGACCCGGTGCATTTCGGCATCGTCATGCTGCTCAATCTCGGCATCGGCCTGGTCACCCCGCCTGTGGGGGCGGTGCTGTTTGTCGGCTGCGCCGTCGGCAAGGCGCGGCCCGAGCAGGTGGTGAAGACGATCTGGCCCTTCTATCTCGCCCTGATCGCTGTGTTGCTGCTGGTGGCCTATGTGCCGGCTATCTCGCTCTGGCTGCCGGAGACCTTCGGATGACGCGCCTCAACGCCGCTCCCGCCCCGGATGTCGGTTATGATCGCAGCCAGCCCTGCGGCATTGTCCATCTGGGTACCGGCGCTTTCCACCGTGCCCATCAGGCCGCCTATTTCGACGCGTTGATGCGTGCTGGCGAGGCGGGCTGGATGATACGAGGGTCGAGCCTGCGCAGCCCTCGCGTGGCCGAGCAGATGAACCCGCAGGACGGGCTTTTCACAATGCTTGTGCGCGACGGCGTGGAAGATCGCGCGCAGCTGATCGGCTCGGTGAAGTCGGTGCTCGTGGCGCCAGAAGACCCGGCCGCATTGGTGGCCGCACTGGCCGAGCCGGCCGTGAGACTTGTCACGCTCACCATCACCGAGAAGGGCTATTGCATCGATCCGGCGAGCGGCGCGCTGCGCATGGAAGACCCCGGCGTGCAGGCCGACCTCACCGATCTCTCCACCCCGCGCACCGCGCCGGGTTTCCTCGTCGCCGGTCTGCGTGCGCGCCGCGAGGCCGGCCTTGCGCCCTTTACCGTGCTGTCGTGCGACAATCTCCCTCACAATGGCCAGCGCACGCGCGAGGCGGTGCTCGCCATGGCACGGGCCGTTGATCCGGATCTCGCCGACTGGATCGCTGAAGAAGGCGCCTTTCCCTCCTCCATGGTCGACCGCATCGTGCCGGCCACGCTGGCTGAAGACATAGACGCGCTGGAAGCCTCCACCGGCTATCGCGACGAGGCAATGGTCAAGACCGAGCCCTTTACTCAGTGGGTGGTGGAGGACTGGTTCGTCGGCCCGCGCCCGCCGCTCGAAAAGGTCGGCGTGCAGTTCACGCGCGATGTCGCCGGCTAGGAGATGGCCAAGCTGCGCCTGCTCAATGGCGCCCATTCCGCGCTGGCCTATCTCGGCGCGCTGGCCGGCCATCCCTTCGTGCATGTCGCCATGGCCGCGCCGGGCTATCGCGAATTGGTGGCTGCACTCTGGGAGGAGGCGGCCATGACGCTCAGCCGCCTGGAGGGCTTTGACCAGACCGCCTATTGCGCCGCGCTCACCGCGCGCTTCGACAATCCGGCCCTGCAGCACAAGACCCACCAGATCGCCATGGATGGCAGCCAGAAACTGCCCCAGCGCCTGCTCGCCCCGATCCGCGCGCGCCGGGCCGAGGGCCTGCCGCACCCGGCCCTGTCTCTCGCTGTCGCCGCCTGGATCCGCTGGCAGTTCGCGCGCAATGACATGGGCGAAACCTACAGCGTCGATGACCCGCTATCGGGCGTGACCGGGGCGATCATCGCCCGGCACAAGGGCGCGGTGCGGCCCGTCGCGGAGGACATTCTCCGCCTGGAAACGGTGTTCGGAACAGACCTGCCGGGAGACCCGCCTTTTGTTGCCGAGATATGCGGCCTGGTCGAGGCGCTCGTCCGCCGCGGGGCGGGCAGCCTGGTGGCGGGCTTTGCCGGCTGAGCCTTCACCCTTGCAGTGGCGGGGCAAAACAGCGACTTAGGGCGCCATGACCGCCCTCGACTACACCTTTTCCGTCGCGCCGATGATGGACTGGACCGACCGGCACTGCCGGGCCTTCCATCGCACTTTGTCGCGCAGGGCCTTGCTCTGGACCGAGATGGTGACTGCTGATGCGGTGATCCATGGCGATCGCGAGCGTCTGATCGGGTTTGACGCGGTCGAGCACCCTCTGGTGCTCCAACTCGGCGGCAGCGAGCCGCAAAAGCTGGCTGAGGCGGCGTGTATTGCCGAGGGCTTTGGCTATGACGAGGTCAACCTGAATTGCGGCTGTCCCTCCGAGCGGGTGCAGTCCGGCGCGTTCGGCGCCTGCCTGATGCGGGAGCCTGGTCTTGTCGCCGACTGTGTGGCGGCGATGCGAGCTGTCGTATCCATCCCGGTCACCGTGAAGTGCCGTGTCGCGGTGGATGAGGACCCAGCCCGTGAAACCCTGTTCGGTTTTGTCGAGCAGGTGGCAGCGGCCGGCTGCCAAGTGTTTACTGTGCATGCGCGCAAGGCCTGGTTGAAAGGGCTATCGCCGAAAGAGAACCGTGAGATCCCGCCGCTCGATTATGGTCTGGTCGCAGAGCTGAAAGCGGCGCGGCCAGATCTCACCATCATCCTCAATGGTGGTATCATCAGCCTCGCTGATTGTGCTGAGCGTATGACCCGGTTCGATGGTGTCATGTTGGGTCGGGCCGCCTATCAGACGCCCGGTCTCTTGCTCGGCGTTGATACTTGGTTGGAGACCGGCCAGATTCCGAAGCCACCGACTACCGAGGCTTTGATCGATGCGGTGGAGCGTTTTCGCCCCTATATCGCGCATCAGCTGGAGGCTGGCACTGGCTTGCACGGCATAACCCGCCACATGCTTGGCCTGTTCGCTGGCAGGCCGGGCGCGCGCGGCTGGCGGCGCACACTGAGTGAGCGGGCACCGCGCAGCGGGGCGGGGTTGGATGTGCTTGATGCGGCCCTTGCGCCTGTCCGACAGAATCGTGACATGCCGCTTGAGGCCTGACTGGCGGGCGGGTAAACCACTCTATCAGGCTTTAGAGCCAGTAGAGTGGGGCAGGCCATGACAAAGATCTTTATCAGCTATCGCCGTGATGACAGCGGCTTTGCGGCCGATCGTGTGCATGAAGCCGCGCTGGACTATGTCACCGATCCCAAAGATGTCTTCATGGATATTGATGGCATTCCGCCCGGCGTCGATTTCGTCGATCATATCAATCAGAAGGTTGGTCAGTGCGACGTTCTCTTCGCCCTTATTGGTCGTGATTGGTTGAATGTTCGCGATCAGGAGACGGGCGAGCGTCGTCTTGATGATCCCGGAGATTTTGTCCGCGCGGAGATTGCTGCGGCTCTTGCTCGCGATATTCCGGTCGTGCCTGTTCTGCTCGGTGAGGTGCATATGCCACATGCCGATCAGCTGCCTGACAATTTGAAGGCCCTGGCCCGACGCAATGCTGTGCGCATCGACCGCCACTCCTTTAAGGGTGACATGGCGCAGTTGATGGCGGGCCTGGGGATTGCCGCAGAGCAACGACCGAAGGCGGCATCTTCATCCAGGGCGGGGCTTTGGGGGCTTGTGCTGCTTGGGGTGGTCATAGCGGGCGGGATTGCCTTGTTCAGTTCAGGCCTCCTCTCCCTGACGCCTTCTGTCGAAGATGATCCGGGTGCGGTGGTCACGCTGGATCCCGACCCCACAATTCCGGCAACGCCCGCGTTGGAAACCCGTACCCGGCGCCTGGGTGTCTCCATTCTTCAAGGTGGGGAGACGTTGGGTGTTGATCCAGTGACAGATGCGCTTGGTCTGGTGGATGTGACGCGTGTGGATGTTGCGCGCGCGCCATTCCAATTGCGGTTTCCAGGATCTCATTGGGGGTCTGCGCAAGAAGACTGGCCGTACTTGCGGCTTGTGATTTCTGATGACCCGGCCCTGTTCGACAGTTTCGAGCCGAACCAGACCGTTGAAGATGCCTCGGCCTTTTTCTGGGCGTGTGCCTATGCCAGTTATGAGTTTGGTTCGCCGGAGGTTTTGCTTGCCCGTCTTGGGGAGGGACCGGGCGGGACGGCCTGTGGTCATCATGCCTATAGTGTCAGCCAGATTCCCGATGTGACGGAAAGCGCGCGGACAATCACGATCTCCAAAGTGTTTGATCCAGATGATGATGGTGAGCAAAACCTGATCGAAACAGCCTCAAGATTGTATATGATCATCTATATAACGGAGCGCCCGAACAGCGATGATTTCGAGGCTGGCGCAAGTCACACAGTCTCATATCCGGAACTCGACTATCTCGAATTTGTCTTCCCATAAGACGAATTGGGTGGCGCTTTTTTAGAATGGCCCTACTAGGCCATCCATGATGGAATTCATTTTTGCAAACTGGCCGTTATTGGTTGGCTTGGCGGCTGCGGGGCTGACGGCCGGAGTCGCAGCGGGTCTTTTTGGCATTGGTGGCGGCGTCGTGATCGTGCCCGTGCTGTATTTCATGTTCAATGCGCTTGGCTTTGAGGAAACTGCCATGCATGTGGCCGTGGCGACCTCGCTGGCCACAATCATTGTCACATCGGCGCGCTCTGTGATGGCGCATCACAAACGCGGGGCCGTGGATTGGGGCGTGGTGCGGGGCTGGATGCCGTGGATCATGTTGGGCGCCATCAGTGGCATGGTGTTGGCCAGATATATTCCGGGCCAGGGACTGACGGTTCTGTTCGGGGGAATGGCATTCATTCTGTCTGCACAGCTCTATTTCGGTCGACCAACCTGGAAACTGGCTGACGACTTGCCGCGTGGGGCTGGGCGTGTGGGACTGGGTGGCTTTATCGGTGTTCTATCGGCCCTGATGGGCATTGGCGGGGGCACATTCGGTGTGTCCCTGATGACTGTGTGTGGACGCACGATCCATCAGGCCGTGGCCACGGCAGCAGGCTTTGGGATTACGATCGGCGCGCCGGCGGCAATTTCTGCCATTTTTACCGGCTGGGGGCGGGAAGGGCTTCCGCCAGGCAGTCTCGGATTTGTGAATGTCCCAGCCTTTGCCCTGATCTCGGTTTTTACAGTCACCATGGCGCCAGTTGGTGCGGCGCTGGCGCACAAGCTGAACGCCGCGCTATTGCGCAAGCTGTTCGGAATTGTCCTGGCGGTCGTCGGCGCGCGTATGCTCTATGGCGGACTTACTGCCTGAGAATCAACTTGCCGCGGCGAAACTCGTAACTTTCCAACTCGGACAGGAATGACATGCCGAGAAGCGATTGATTCAGCCCGTCACGCAGGATCATGGCTTCAACATTTTCGACCTCGACCCGACCGATCTGGATCGAGTTCAGAAGCACAGATGCACCTTTCACTTCGCCGCCGGCTGTGCGGATTGTCCAGCGGTAATCCAGCTCGTCGGGACTGAGACCGATACGTTGTGCATCATTATAGGTTAAGGCCACGGTGGATGCGCCAGTGTCGACCATGAAGCGGACATGGGCCCCGTCAACATTGGCACTCGCCCAGTAATGTCCATCATTCTCAAGGCGCAATTGCGCGGAATTCGCAGAAATTGGCTCAGGGCGATGTGTGGTGTTTGTTTCTTGCGGCGTGGCCTGCGCCTGGTCGGTGCGCTCATCTTCGTTTTCAAGTTGAGGCACGATGACTTTCGAGACGGTCAATGTGGCCATAACCACAACGCCACCGGCAACAATCAGTTCGTAGAGCTTCACCCGCTCTCTCCCAATTTGCCCGCCGCATCCAGGGCTGTCATCCTGCGCGGCAGATCTTTCATTGTGATGTCCCGCTCGGTCGGCTCCATACTCGCCCATCGGGCGATTTCAGGAAGCGTGCGACCACAGCCCAGGCACCATCCAGACTCACCATCTACCATGCAGACCTTGATACAGGGTGAAATGATTGGGTTAGATGTCATCAAACTGCCGTGTGAATCGTCGAAGATACGCCACAACGAACAGGTGCATTGACTTGCGGTCGTGCACATCGTGTGACTTGAGGCTAGAACATATCCAACGTGACAGG